>NYVM01000029.1 GCA_002684605.1 Candidatus Pelagibacterales bacterium
AGGCCTTAGTAAACCATAGACATAGAAGCCATCACCAACCCAATGGCGATTTATTTCTTTAAAAACTCTAATAACTCTTTTAATCATAAATTCTTATCCTTATTAATATAAATAAACATTCTAATTATCATTTACCTTAAATGCTATAGGAAAATTTTTAGTATTTAGATGTGATCCATATTAAATTGAAGAAACGTAATGTGTACAAGCAACTTATTATTCTATGTAATATAACTTTAAGGATCATTATGAAGTATTTTAAAATTATATTTTTTTTAATTTGGGTAAATTTTTCTGTCTCTTATGGAGCAGATTTACAAAAAGGATTAGATGCTGCAAGGTCTGGAGACTTTTCTACAGCTCTTAAAGAATGGAGACCACTTGCAGATAATGGTGAGGTTATTCCTCAATATATGCTAGGACAAATGTATATATATGGACATGGTGTTGCTCAAGATACAAATGAAGCAATTAAATGGTTTCGTCTTGCTGCTGAGCAAGGAGATATATCTTCACAAAGTACTCTTGGCTATATTTATACTAATGGAGATAATAACATCCGAGATGATGAAGAAGCTGTTAAGTGGTATCGTCTTGCAGCAGAACAAGGAGATGCACTTTCTCAAAATAATTTAGGTTTAAAATATGCTAATGGAAAAGGTGTTACCCAAGATTATAAATTAGCAGTTAAACTATTTAGTTATTCTGCAAAACAAGGGCACATGGATGCTCAAACCAGTTTAGGTTATATGTATGAAAATGGCCATGGTATTGATCAAAGTATGGTATTTGCTTATATGTGGTATAATCTTGCTGCTGCCCAAGGGCAGAAAACTGCAAAAAATAATACTATGATTGTAGTTAAGAAGATGTCAGTAGCAGAAATAGAAGAAGCACAAACATTAGCAAAAAAATGTATAAGTAATAACTATCAAGGATGCCAGTAAACATTTAACTCTTACAGTGTTCTAACATGATATAAATACTATACAAAATTCTTAAATAATTGATTTTAGGCTCAAGTCTATTGTTATCAATTAAACCTATAAATTCATTATATATTAATATTATTTAAATTATTGTTTAACATTTTTTTTATTTAATACTAGGCTCAATTAGTATTTTACAGGAGAATGAATGTCTATTCCTAAAAAAGCTAAAGTAATAATAATAGGTGGAGGAGTTATTGGATGTTCTGTAGCATACCACCTTGGAAAAATTGGATGGAAAGATGTAGTTTTACTTGAAAGAAAACAATTAACTTGTGGCACTACCTGGCATGCTGCTGGTTTGATTGCTCAATTAAGAGCAACCAAAAACATGACTCGACTAGCAAAGTATTCTCAAGAACTATACCAAGAACTTGAAAAAGAAACAGGCCTTTCAACTGGTTTTAAACGTAATGGGTCAATTACTGTAGCATTAAATAATGAACGTATGGAAGAATTAAAAAGATCTGCAGGAATGGCTCGGTCTTTTGGAGTAGAAATAGATGAGATCACACCTGATGAAATTGCTGAAAAATATCCAACATTAAAAGTTGATGATGCAGTAGGTGGATTATGGCTTCCAAAAGATGGACAAGCAGATCCCGTTAATATTACACAAGCCTTAGCTAAAGGAGCACGAAACTTTGGTGTGAATATAATTCAAGGTATTAAGGTAACCGATATAGACCAAACTAATAACAAAGTTAAGGGAGTTATGACGTCAGATGGGTATATAGAATGCGATTATATAGTAAATGCAGCAGGAATGTGGGCTCATGAAATAGGAAAAAAAGCTGGCGTAGCTATCCCCCTTCATGCATGTGAACATTTTTATATAGTAACAGAAAATATACAAGGGTTAAAACCTAACCTTCCTGTACTAAGAGTTCCTGATGAAAGTTCCTACTATAAAGAAGATGCAGGAAAAATTCTTCTAGGATGTTTTGAACTTAAATCTAAACCTTGGGGTATGAATGGTATTTCAGAAGATTTTGAATTTGATACCCTTCCCGATGATTTTGATCATTTTGAACCAATTCTAGAAAAAGCAATCAAGCGTTTACCCTATATGGAGACAGCGGGTATACATACATTTTTTAACGGTCCAGAAAGTTTTACCGCCGATGATCGATATTTATTAGGAGAAGCACCAGAATTAAAAAATTTCTTTGTTGCTGCAGGTTTTAATTCTGTTGGAATTCAATCCGCTGGAGGAGTAGGAAAAGTACTTGCTGATTGGATGGATAAAGGTAACTCTCAAATTGATTTATGGGATGTTGATATAAGAAGAGTACAACCTTTTCAAAATAATCGTAATTATTTGAAAGAGAGAGTCTCAGAAACATTAGGATTATTATATGCTGATCATTTCCCTTATAGACAAGTTGAAACAGCGAGAAATATTAGACTTTCGCCAATTCACGAAAAACTTAAAAATTTAGGAGCATGCTTTGGAGAAGCATCAGGTTGGGAAAGAGCAAATTGGTTTTTACCTCATAAAGAATTTAAAAAAGGAATTGTTCCTAAATATGAATATAGCTGGAAACGTCAAAATTGGTTTCAATATAGTGCAGATGAACATCATGCTATAAGAAATAAAGTAGGACTATTTGATATGTCCAGCTTTGGTAAAATTAAAGTAATAGGAAAAGATTCTGAAGATGTGTTACAAAGGATCGCTGCAAATAATGTAGCTATAGAACCTGGTAAAATAATATATACACAGTTTTTAAATGAAACAGGTTCTATTGAAGCTGATGTCACTATTACAAGACTTACATTGGAAGAGTTTCTAATAGTTACCCCAGCAGACACTATTCATAGAGACCTTCATTGGATAAAAAAAAATATTCCTAACAATGCTCATGCAGTTGCAATAGATGTAACAGTCTCTGAAGCAGTTTTTGTAATAATGGGCCCACAATCTAGAGAATTTTTACAACCCATGATATCAAATAGTTTATCTAACAATGATTTTCCTTTCTCATGTATGCAAGAAATTGATATAGGTTATGCTAAAGCAAGAGCTCATCGTGTGTCATATGTAGGAGAACTTGGATGGGAAATATATGTAGCTAATGATTTGTCAAATCATGTATTTGATAAATTGATGGAAAGAAATATTGATCATCCTATTAAACTCTGTGGACTTCATGCAATGGATAGCTGCAGAATAGAAAAAGGCTATAGACATTTTGGATATGATATATCAAATGAAGATA
Organism: Candidatus Pelagibacterales bacterium; assembly: GCA_002684605.1. Next base: position 3,212 of record NYVM01000029.1, read on the forward strand.
ATGTTTTAGAAGCAGGCTTAGGGTTTGTGGTAAAAGAAAATAAACCTGATGGTAAATTTGGAAGTATGATTGGAAAAAATGCCATAATCAAAAAAAGAAACGAAGGTTTTAAAAATATATTATTACAATTTCGTCTAAAAGATTCCGAACCTTTATTATATCATAATGAACCTATTCTACGTGACGGTAAAATTGTAGGGCATATTACTAGTGGCAATTATGGTCATCATTTGAAGGGTGCGGTAGGACTTGGATATATTAAATGTAAAGAAATTGGTGAAAGTTTAAAAAATATATTAGCATCAAATTATCAAATCGATGTAGCGGGAAGTATCATTGATGCTGATGTAAGTATTCAATCAATGTATGACCCTAAATCTTTAAAAACAAAATTGTAATCGGAGAATAAGTTTTGAGATTAAAAGGAAAAGTAGCCTTTATAACTGGAGGGGGTGGTGGAATAGGTCGTGCGACTGCTGAACGTTTTGCTGAAGAAGGAGCTAAAGTAATGATAGCAGAAATTGATGAAAAGACTGGAAAAGAAGCTGCTATATCTGCCAAAAATAAAGGAAAGAAGTCAGGTGGAGATGCTTATTTCCTTAAAACAAATGTTAGTGATGAAGAGAGCGTAAAGAAAGCAATTAGAAAAACCATAGAACTATATGGTAAAATTAATATACTTCATAATAATGCCGGCGGATCAACACTACAAGATGGTCCAGTAACAGAAGCTCCATTAGAAGAGTTTTGGAGATGTATTAATTTAGATTTACTTGGCACCTTTCTTTGCTCAAAATACGCAATTCCTGAAATAGCTAAATCGGGAGGAGGTTCAGTGATTAATATGTCCTCAAATGTAGCCTTAATGGCTCTACCAGGAAGAGATTGCTATACAGCTGTTAAAGGAGCAATAACATCGATGACTCGATCAATGGCTGTTGAATACGCACCGGACAAAATTAGAGTTAACGCCATTGCACCCTCCGTAACTTTATCAGACAGAGTTAAAAAATTATTAGAATCTAGTCCAGAAATTGATACAATATCTAAAACTCATTTATTAGGCTTAGGAGAGCCAATACATGTTGCAGATTTAGCTGTGTATCTAGCATCTAATGAATCTCCTATTACTACAGGACAAATAATTTCTGTTGATAGTGGAGTGACCATAGTTTAATCATGCACCTTAATAAAGGTACATACTAAACCTAATTGATTTTCTTCAACCTTAGTTTCACCCTTTAAATCATAAATAGGTTTTGATGAGACTTTAACTATTTTAATTCTACCAATTGTCTCTAATTTATTTAAAAATAAATCGAAACCTTGTTTCCTATAATGAAGGGCGTTTATTCCTAGAGTCAGCAAAGCATTTTTTTTACATATAGATAATAAATTAATTATAGCATTAGGTCCTAAATGCCCGTGAGTGAAAGTTCCTACACTTATTAATGCTGAATAGTTATTTGAAATATTTTTTATTGGCTTAGTTAAATCTACATTATAAAAATTTCTATAAATATTTTTACTTTTTGCTATAGCTGTCATGTCAGGAGATATATCAACACCATCAATAATTAAATTAGAATTAATAAAATATAATTCCTCTCCTACTAAACCAGTGCCACATCCTATATCACAGATATTTCCTTTACCCGTGTAATGTTTATAAAACTCTAAAGCAACACTTTTAGGGTAAACATAGTCTAAACCATTAGCAAATGTCTCATCATACGTTTTTGAAAAACGTTTATAATAATTAATGCTATCTTCTGGAGTTTTTAATTTATATGCATCTTGCAAAAACTCATTAGCAATATTTTTTTTCTTAATCATAAATTTATTTTATTATATAAATTAATAACCTTTATATATTTGAGCCCATGTTTCATATTCTTTTACAGTTATTTTTGAAGGTTTAATATTAAATTTTCTATGGTCTTTAGAATCAACTACTTTAATCAAGTATCCTTGAGCGACAGCATTATCTATTATTTTAAATACTGTGGGTCTTGATATATTTGACAAAAATTTTTCTCTTAATAACTGTTCTGTGTTAAGATCCTCTTTTTTATAAAAAAATATTAGCACTTGAAACCATATAAATGTTGAATAAATACTAATTCTAAAAAATTTTACGCTACCCGTATTTCCATTATTTAAATCTAAATTTAAGGTAGTTAATAACTTTAAATAATTCATATATTACCCCTTTATTACACAATGAATTAGATTGTAAAACTCTAAAATAATGATATAAAGTTAAAAATTAATTGTAAATATTAATTAAATTTATTTTATTACATAAATTATATTTATCTATAATTCTGGATTGGGATTTTTATATATTTTACTCCATTGCTTTCTTGCTTACCTAAATCACCATTTCTAATATTGACTTGAATAGAAGGATAAATTAAATTTGGTGGCTCTATTTCAGAATCTCTCTTATTTCTTAATTTAACAAACTCAGATAAGGAAACATTTTTATTAATCATAATATTTTTTTCATTTTGTATACCTACTGTACTCATGCACTTCTGGCCACCAAATACTTTTGGATAATCATGACAGATATAAATTTTTGTTTTTGGTGGTAAACTTAATATTTTTTTTATAGATTTATATAAAATAGATGAACTACCTCCTGGAAAATCTGCCCTTGCAGTTCCTTGATTTGGCATAAATAATGTATCACCCACAAATATTCTATCTTTTACATAATATGAAACACAACCAGGAGTATGTCCTGGTGAATTAATAACAGTAATATTGAGATTACCTATTTTAATAATTTCATTGTCGAAGAATAATTTATCAAAATGTTTTCCTTCATGTTGCACTTCATTATTAATATTAAATATATCTGCCCAATAATTAAGTATAGATTTTACTCCTTCTCCAATCCCTACTTTAATATTAAGTTTTGATTTTAGATAACCCGCAGCTGTAAAATGATCGGCATGAATATGCGTTTCTAAAACCCAGGTACATTTTAAATTATTTTTTTTAATAAATTTAATAATTTTATCGGCATTAACATTAGCGTACTTTCCTGTATATTGATTGTATTCAAGAACAGGATCAATAATGGCACATATGGAAGTATCACTATCAATTATCACATAACTAAAAGTAGATGATGCTTTATCATAGAAATACTTTACTCTCATATTATGACTTCTTTAATAAGGATTAAAAAACCAATTAACAAAATAAACCAGCCAAAGCATTTTTTTAGAATAGAAGATTTTGTTTTCTTAGATAAAAATACACCCATTATCATGCCTAATGTGGTAAAACTCATAATTCCTAACAGGATATAAATATTAATACTTACTCCTGATTGATAATCTCCTAGAAAGCCAAATAAAGATTTTATAAAAATAATGAAAAGAGAGCTACCAACTGCAGCTTTCATATCTAAGCCTGTAAATAATACTAACGCAGGTATTATTAAGAAACCGCCTCCTGCTCCTATTATTCCAGTGAAAAAACCAACTGCAATACCTTCGATAATAATAATAACATTATTTGTAAAGGAAGGATTATTTGCTATAGCGCTATTTTTATTATCCTTTGATCTAATCATAAATATTGCTGCTAAAATCATTAATATTGAAAACAAGAACATAATAAAATGATCTTTAGTAATAATGAAATCTAATAAATTAATATTATCTGGCAAAACTGGAAGGAAGTACCTTCTCGTTAAATAAACTGCTATTAAAGACGGAATGGCGAATATTAATGCAATAGAAAAATTAATTTGCTTATTTTTTATATAACTCAAACTACCTATTAAAGCTGTTAGGCCTACAATGATTAATGAATAACTTGTCGCTAATGTCGGGTTAACCCCAATAAAGTAAACTAAAATAGGTAAGATTAAAATGGAACCACCAGCACCAATACTTCCTAATACAAACCCCATAATACTAGAAAGAAAATATCCTGTTATTATCATTAAATTCTATTTTTATTTGTGAATATCTTAGAGGGATAAGTTACTTTATTTATTTTGCCGGTAACTTGTTTTAAGCTAATTAATATATTTTCCATAATTAACTATATTATATTAATTAGATATGTAAAGACACAATCATTATGCAATTTAGCAATTTATCTTATAAAACTAATTCAATAAAAATATTTTTTCTAAACTTATTCATAAATTACATGCAAGTTATGCAATAAAAATTCTTGAATATTATATTTAATTTAGGTGAATATAATATATAAAATTATTAATTAAATAATAAAGGATACGATATGAAAATAGTTATTATGGGAACTGGAGGAGTAGGAGGATATTTTGGTGCTAAACTTGCAAATGCTGGTCATGATGTAGCTTTTATTGCAAGAGGGAAACATTTAGAAGCTATTAAAAAAAATGGTTTAAAAATCCTAAGTGAATTAGGCGACATGATAATACATCCTGCAAAAGCAAGTGATAAACCATCAGACTTTGGCATTGCTGATGTAGTTCTTTTTTGTGTAAAGTCATTCGATACAGAGTCTTCTTCTTATTTAATAAAGCCTGTTGTTGGCACAGAAACTATAGTAATACCTTTTCTTAATGGATTAGGTCATATTGAAATTATGCAAAAAGTTTTAGGAGTTAATAATGTTATAGGTGGTGTTGCTGCTATTAGTGCATTGATCTCTGAACCTGGTGTTATAAGACATAACTCAGGTATGCAAATGCTAAAATTTGGGGCATTTGATAATATAAAAACTACAAAAATTTTAGAATTTAAGAATGCATGTGAAGAATCTGGAATTAATAATTCTATTCCTGATAATATTGAAAGTGACTTGTGGCAAAAAGTTATCATGATATGTACAATGGCTGGAGCTAACTGTCTAACTAGGTTGCCATTAGGTGAATGCCTCTCAAACCCTGATACTAGAAATTTTATGAAAAAATTAACTGAAGAAGCATTAGCTGTAGCTATAGCTGAAAATATAATATTGCCTGACAATCAAGTAGAGCTAACTATGAAACTATTAGATTCTTTACCGCCTCCAATGAAGGCATCCATTTTACATGCACTTGAAAATGGAGAAAAGTTAGAATCCTCTGCTTTAAATGGAGCTATAGATAGACTTGGAGTTAAACACGGTATTGATACGTATATGCATAAAGCTGTCTATGCAGCATTATCTCCTCATGAAAATGGTTCTAATAAATAGTTACTCATTATAATTAATTAAATTTTATAAAATGGATTAGAAGGTAATTAAATAAATATTATATTTAAAGTTTACAGGTAAATATATTCTGTATATTACTAAGCTATAAATATATATGCTTTTATGGGAGGGGCAGCATGAGTCTTAAAAAAGTAGGCAGACCAAAAAAATTAGATAGACAGAATGTAATTGACGTAGCGTTTAATGAATATTGGTTGCATGGAATACATGAAGTTTCCGTAACTAAAATTGCTCAATTATCTAAAACATCAAGACCTGGAATATATGTTGAGTTTGGTAGTGAAGATAAACTGAAAGCTGAAGTTTTGAGGAAATATATTAAAGAAAGTGTTTATCCCGTTTATGAAAGTTATAATAATTATAAAAGATTTCCAAATCAATTGATGAATAATTATAATGCTATTATTTACGATGGAAATGAATTTGTAACAGACAATAAAAGTTATTTTAAAATTAAAAGGCCTAAAAAATCAGTAGGATGCATGATGGTTAGAAGCATTTTAAATATTAATAAATTAGGACCTTTAGCTTCAAAAGAAATAAAAGAAATAAATAAATATAGAAAGAAAATGATAAAAACGTATATTTTAAATGCACAAAATGATGAAGTTCTTTATAAAAATTTTGATATTGATTTTTTTATAAATTTTATTCTAGAGCAGTTTAAGTTTGTACAATTAATGAGATTAGAGGGAAGCTCTAAAACGTATATTAAACAAGTATTAAACGCATCATTAGATCCATTTTATAAAAAAAAAGAATTTCTTAATTAAGAAATGAATGCTGTAGCCTCAATTTCTATAAGTGCTTCATCTTCTATTAAGTCTTTGACTACTATCATAGACATAGCAGGATAATGTTTACCAATTATCCTTTGATAAACTTCACCAATAAGTTTTTGATTATTTAAGTACTCACTTTTATCTTTTATATACCAAGTTAAACGAACAATATTTTTAGCTTCTCCTCCTGCAGATTTTACTATGGTAACAATGTTATTTAATGTTTGCTCCATTTGACCAATAAATGTTGTTTCTTCAAATATTTGATCTCTTGTCCAACCTATTTGCCCTCCAATGAATAGTTGCCCATTTTTGGACAAAATTCCATTAGCATAACCTTTTGCAGCTTTCCATCCTTCTGGATGAATAATTTTATTTTCCATAAATTATCCTTAAATGTTATTAATTATTTTTTCTTAATTTAAAACGTTGAATTTTTCCTGTTTTTGTTTTTGGCAAAGCCTCTATAAATTTTATAGATCTAGGATACTTAAAAGGTGCTATAATATTTTTTACATGGTCTTGTAAGACCCTTGTCAATGAATCACCACCTTTATGATTATTGTTTAAAACTATATATGCCTGAACAATAGATCCCCTATCTTTATCAGGGTATCCAATTACTGCACATTCAAATACTGCTTCATGAGACATTAATGCGGCTTCAACCTCAGGCCCTGCAATATTATATCCTGAAGATATTATCATATCATCATTTCTCGCCGCGAAATAAAAATAACCCTCATTATCCATATGAAAACTATCACCAGTAATATTCCAACCATTTATTACATAATCTGATTGCCTATTATCTGATAAATAACGGCAGCCTGTTGGTCCTCTTACAGCCAACTTGCCAACTTCTCCTATAGCTAATTCATTCATATTTTCATCTACTATTTTTGCTTCATAACCTTTTATTGGCTTTCCAGTGCAAGATTCTTTATGTTCATCGAAGGTATTAGATATAAAAATATGTAATAATTCAGTTGCACCAATTCCATCTAACATTGGTTTACCAGTTTTTTTCAACCATTTTTTATATACTGGTGCTGGTAAAGTTTCTCCTGCAGAAACAGCGGCACGTAAAGAAGATAGGTCCACTCCTTCATCCATTGCTAAAAGCATTATATTATAAGCAGTTGGAGCAGTAAAACATACTGTAGCTTTATATTTTTGAATAATATCAATCATATTAGGAGGAGAAGCATCCTCTAATAAAGTGGCTGTAGCTCCATAACGTAAAGGAAAAATTGCTAATCCACCTAACCCAAAAGTAAATGCTAAAGGGGGAGATCCTACAAAAACATCTTTATCATTCACTTGCAAAACTTCTTTTGCATATCCATCAGCAATAATCATAAGATCACGATGAAAATGCATTGTAGCCTTTGGTTCACCTGTGGTACCAGATGTAAAACCCAATAAAGCTACATCATCTTTTCCTGTTTTTACTGATTCAAATTTCACAGGTTTCTCTAAAGCTACTTCATCTAATTCACTGCTATGATTTGCAGTACCATCAAATGGTATTAAATATTTAAGATATTTACTTTTTTTGAAAGAAGTATTTAGCTCTTGTAACAGTCTACTATCACATAATGCATGAGATATTTTAGCTTTATCTATTATTTTATCTAATTCTCCAGAACGAAGCATTGGCATAGTATTCACGACTACGGCTCCTACTTTAGTAGCCGCCAGCCAACATGCAACCATGGCAGGATTATTAGCGGACCTTATCAAAACTCTATTTCCAGGTTTAACTCCATAATTTTCTACTAATGCATTAGCTAGTTTATTAGTCCAATCTGTTAACTCCTTATAAGTTCTCCTTCTTCCATTTCCTATTAACGCCGTATGGTCTCCAAAGCCTTTACTTACCATAACATCTGTTAATTCTTCTGAAGCATTTAGGAAGTCAGGATAATTATATTCATTTAACAAAAAATCAGGTTGCTCTGATTGTTTTGGCAAATTATCACGAGAAAATGTATCAATATGCGCTGTAGGTCCTAACATGAAGTTTCCTTTTAAAAAATTTTAGTTTCCTTCAAATTTTGGTTTCTCTTTATTTATGAAAGCTTCATAAGCTCTCTTAAAATCTCCTGTTTGCATACAAATTGCTTGGGCTTGAGCTTCCGCTTCAATTACTTGCTCTATTGACATAGACCATTCCTGTGCAAGCATAGTTTTGGTCATCATATTTCCAAAAGTAGGACCATCAACAATCTTCTTAGCAAGATTCATAGAAGCTTCTTCTAATTCTTTTACAGGTACAACCTTATTATAAAAACCCCATTTATCTCCTTCATCTGCTGTCATCACTCTTCCTGTATACAATAATTCTGCTGCTCTTCCTTGCCCTATTAGCCTAGGAAGAATTGCACATGCCCCCATATCGCAACCAGCAAGACCCACCCTAGTAAATAAAAAAGCTGTTTTAGCTTCAGGTGAAGCAATTCTAATATCAGATGCCATAGCCAATATTGCTCCCGCTCCAACACAGATTCCATCTATAGAAGCTATAATTGGCTTTTTACAATTTATCATAGCTTTAATTAAATCACCGGTCATTCTAGTAAAATTCAACAATTCTTTCATAGACATCTTTACCAGAGGACCAATAATATCATTAACGTTTCCACCCGAACAAAAGTTTCCACCATTAGAACCAAGTATTACTGCATTAATATCATCACAATAAACTAGTTCTCTAAAGAAATCTCTTAACTCTGCGTAACTCTCAAAGGTTAATGGGTTTTTTTGCTCTGCTCCTGTTAACGAAAGTAAAGCTACTCCATTTGATACAGAGTAATTAAAATGTTTAGCTTTATAATCTATCATATTCATTAACTTCTCCTATTATAAGATATTATGTCTAATAATTTTATTAAATCCTTTGCCTCTTGATCAGATAACTCTTCTAAAATACTATTTACCCAAGATTCATGAGCATTTGCATACTCTTCAAATTGCAATCTTCCTTTATTTGTTAAGCTGACTAGATTAGTTCTTCTATCACCTTCTACTGCTACTCTCAGAACATGTCCATCTTGAACCAAACGATCAATAATACCTGTAATATTCCCATTAGATACTTTTAAGGCACCGGAAAGTTCTGTCATCTTTAAACCTTTATTTGATCTGTATAGAGCAGACATAACATCAAATCTTGGCAATGTAGTATTATGGTCTTTTCTTAACTTTTTCCTAATTTGTTTTTCTATATAATTAGAAGTTTTTAAAATTTTTAACCATGACCTTAATCTTATTTTAGATCCCTTAGAAATTACTTCTTTATTTAACTGAGTCATATTTCTCCTCCAGATATGGAAATACTTTGTCCATTAATAGAATTAGAGGAATCATTACAAAGCCATGACACTGTATCAGCTATTTCTGATGGCTGAATTAGTTTTCCTTGAGGATTGGATGAAACCAACTCTTCAATAGCTTCTTCAGCACTTAAATTAGTTAACTTAGTTATATTTTCAATTGTTCGTTCTGTCATTGGTGTATCTACATAAGAAGGACATATAGAATTTACAGTTATTCCCTTCTTTGCTAATTCTATAGATAAAGATTTTGTTAACCCTATAACTGCATGCTTTGATGCACAATATGCTGAAACATAACTATAGCCTTTTAATCCAGCAGTTGAAGAAATAGCTATCATTCTTCCCCAACCTTCACTTTCCATATCTTTTGAAGCATATTTGAAAGAATTAAAAACACCTATTAAATTAACATCCATTATTGAACTAATATCTTTTGAAGACATCTTATTAAAAGGTTTACTAAATGCCTTGCCAGCATTAGCTATTACTATATTTATTTTTCCCACTTTTTTTCTAATAACATTATAACTCTGCTCTAAATCATCAGCATTTGTTACATCACAAACTTTCCAATCAATATTTTTATGTTTGCTAGCTGTTTCTATTAAAGGCTTATCTCTTCTTCCTAATATTGTTACTTTAGCATTATCCTCTGCCAGTTTAAGAGCTATTGCAGCTCCTACACCTGAACCTCCTCCAGTAACTATTGCATGTTTATTATTGAATGCCATTTATTTACTATCCTTGTTTATTTCATTATCACGATCAGACAGTCTCCACATTTGATCTCTACCTGCCTCATAAGGTTTTAACCATTTTTCACTTCTATCTCCAATACTTGTCCCTGCATGTAATGTCCAATAAGGATTTGATAAATGAGGACGAGCAATACATACTAAATCTGCTCTACCAGCCATTAAAATTGAATTTACATGGTCTGCTTCATAAATATTACCAACAGCCATAGTATTTATACCTGCTTCATTTCTAATCCTATCAGAGAAAGGGGTTTGAAACATCCTTCCATATACTGGTTTCGCTTCATCAGAAGTTTGTCCAGCTGAAACATCTATTATGTCTATCCCAATAGCTTTAAACATTTTTGCTATTTTTACAGATTCCTGAGGAGTAATGCCTTCTTCACCAACCCAATCATTTGCTGATATTCTTACTGACATGGGTTTTTCTTTTGGCCAGCTTTTTCTCATTGCTTTAGCAACTCTTAAAGGGTATCTCATACGATTATCTAATGAGCCTCCATATTTATCTTTACGTATATTAGATTTTGGTGAAATAAACGATGATATTAAATAACCGTGGGCAGCATGAAGCTCTATCATATCAAACCCTGCTCTATTTGCCATTTCAGCTGAAGAAACAAACTGTTTTAATACTTCTTCCATTTTTAGTTCTGTCATTTCGACCGGTACTGCATTATTTTTAGACCAAGGAATAGAAGACGCAGAAATTATTGGCCAATTGCCATTTTTTAAAGGAGCATCCATTTTTTCCCATCCTAATTGTGTAGAGCCCTTTCTTCCGGCATGGCCTATTTGACAAGATATTTTTGCATCAGTTTCTAAATGAATAAAATCAATTATTCTCTTCCATGAGAATTCATGTTCCTTTGCATATAAACCTGTGCACCCTGGAGTAATTCTACCTTCAGGAGATATACAAGTCATTTCCACATAAATTAATCCGGCACCACCTTTAGCCCTTTCTGCGTAATGCACAAAATGCCAATCTGTGGGACAGCCATTTATTGCTTTATATTGAGCCATAGGAGAGACAACAATCCTATTCTTCAATTCTAATTCTCTAAGTTTAAAAGGAGCAAACATAGGAGCTCGCACTTTTTCATTATTATTTACACCAGCTCTAATTTGAAACCATTTTTCTGCTTGATTAAGCCATTCCGGGTCACGTTCCCTTAAATTTTCATGACTAATTCTTTGAGATCTCGTTAATAAAGAGTATTTTAATTGGATAGGATCCAAATCTAAGTATCTCTCTACATCTTCAAACCATTCTACAGAATTTTTTGCTGCTGATTGCAATCTTAATACTTCTAATTTTCTGCTCTCTTCATATTTTTTAAACGCTGAACTATGATTTTTTTCAATAGATAAATTATTAGCAAGAGAAATTGCACTTTCTAATGCTAACTTAGTCCCAGATCCAATTGAAAAATGTGCTGTTGCAGAAGCATCTCCTAATAATACTATATTTTTATGGCTCCACTTTTCACAAATTACCCTTGGAAATTTAATCCAAGCAGACCCTCTAATATGATTTGCATTTGTCATTAATTTATTATCATCTAAATAATTTTTAAATATATCTTGGCAAACATTTATACTTTCAGTTTGAGTAAGATTATTAAATCCAAAAGCATCAAAAGTATCTTGACTACATTCTACTATAAAAGTTGCGGTATCAGAGTCGAATTGGTAAGCGTGCGCCCAAACCCAACCATGTTTTGTTTTTTCGAAAATAAAAGTAAATGCATCATCAAACTTTTGTTTAGTGCCAAGCCATACAAATTGACATTTCCTTAAATCTGTATCTGGTTTAAAGATTTCAGCAAATTCATTTCGAGTTTTAGAGTTTAATCCATCTGCAGCTAATACTATATCATAATCATTCATATAGTCAGAAGCACTTCCGACTTCTGATTCAAATTTTAATTGAACTCCTAATTCTCTTGCACGCTCTTGTAAGATTACTAATAAAGTCTTTCTTCCTATACCACAAAAACCATGTCCTGTAGATTTCAGTTTTTTGCCTTTATGATGTAATGCTATATCATCCCAATACGCAAAATTAGAACGTATACTTTTGGCGCTAATAGAATCATTTTTTTCTAAGTTATCTAAAGTTTCATCTGATAAGACCACACCCCAACCAAATGTATCTGCAGGTTTGTTTCTTTCTATAACAATGACATCCGTACTAGGTTTTTGTAACTTTATGGAGATAGCAAAATATAAACCCCCAGGCCCTCCACCTATACAAGCTATTTTCATTTGAAACTATGAGATATATAAATTGTCATACCTATAAAGTAAATTATTAAAAATAATATTTCAAGTTTAAAATATTTAAGTTTAAAATATAATTATTTTGAACCTCTTATAATGTCTAAAACTTCTAAAGAATTCTCAGGCATATTATCTGATCTCCAAGCAACCATTAAATCTGGCCTAATTATTACAAAACAATATTCATATAATTTAAAAGCATCTTCATCATTAATGACTAATACCTCTAAGGGAAAATTGATCTCTTTTGCTGTATTAACAAAATTATTAGTTTCTTTTTTGTCTTTAAAAAATACTAGTAGAGTAAAATTTTTGCTAAATTTATCGTAAATGGATACACTTTCTTCTAACCATATATGTGGAGCTCTATGCCCGGGTCTTGCCGTAGGTATATATTTTCTTGGATTATCTATAGTTTCTTCTGTTCCATCTGGGATAATAACAGGAGAATTATTATAGCGATAACCTAATAATGTTCCTGAAGATGCAATTAATTTATCTTGTTCTTTTAAATCAATACTCAACTTTTTTCTTATATTAATCCCTATTTCAGTTTCATCATCAAGTTCATCCCCATACTGCATTACTGAATATAATTGATCAAAACAATCAGCTGCTTCTTTAGTATTACGAACTCCTATAGAATGACGTTCTTTAAAATAGCTATCAATAAGGTATTTGCCTCCCCATCCTTCAACCATAGCTTGAATTTTCCATGCAATATCTATAGCATCGGAAACCCCAGTATTCATTCCAAAGCCTCCGGTAGGTGTGAATAAATGGACAGCATCGCCGGCTAAAATAACTCTATTATCATGATATTTTTCTGCAACTAATGCATGCGCAGTCCAAGGTTGCGTTGATATAATTTCTATTGGAGTAGACTTACCTAATACAGCTTCTATAGAAGCTTTTGCATCTACTTCATTCCATAACTGTCCCTTTTTTAACATTAAATGATAAGTAAAAGTAGTACCTCCATCCCAGTTAAGAAGAAAACCAGCGTAACTTTTATGTAGTGGAAAGAATATATTTGCTGAACCAAAATGATGACATTTCATAAAATCAGGAGCTTTAAAATAAATTGATACAAACTTTGCCATATCAGCCCTACCTTTTAAGCCAATATTTAATTGTTCTCTCACCATAGATTTACCTCCATCGCAAGCAATTAAATATTTACTCCTTACAAGATCAGTTTTTCCTGTTTTAAGATTTTTTATATGACAAGTAACTCCATCACTATCTTGATCAAAATCTTTTAGGTTGGTATTAAAATTAATGTCTACTGACTTTAAGGTATACAAGTAATTTAAAATTACTTCCTCTACCTCGTTTTGTCCTGTAATTGTTTTTAAGTAAGGAGACCATGTATGTTCTTCCTTAACATAACCACCCGTATCTTTAACTTCCTTAATTTTTTTAAATGGCGGCAAAGAAATTCCATGCAACTTTCTACCATGCAAGCTTGACACCCAATAATAGTCTGCAGGATGATCAGGAGGAATACCTGCTTCACTAATAGACTTATCGATACCCCACCTTCTATAATATTCCATAGTTCTATTAGCCACTGCATTAGCTCTTGGGTGAGGATTTAAATTAGATGCTTGCTCTAAAATCATACAATCTATTCCTCTCCAACCTAATTCAGCTGCTAAAGATAAACCAACAGAACCTCCACCCGATATTATAACTGAAACTTCTTTCATGTACTTTTATCCTTATTATATATTGCTAAATTCTTATGCTTAGAATGGAAATTATCAATAATAGTATTAAAAGCATCTGGCTGTTCAATATTACTTAAGTGACCTGCATTTTTTATGATACTTAATGAAGAATTTGATATCCTTTTTTGTGCCATTTTTCCTATACTAACAGGAGTTAATTGATCATATTCTCCATAAATTAATTGAGTGGGCACATCAAATTCAGACAAATTATTACTTGCATCATAACTAATAGTTTCAGCAATTGTTTTTAAATAAGAATCTATATGTATATTTAAAAAGCTTTTATATATTATATCTCTAGCTTCTTTTTTACAATTAGGACCTACCAGTGAATCTATTAATTTAGGCGCTATTTGCTCTAATGTTTTTCCACTTTTTAAAGGTTCTTGACGAAGATTAATGAACTCTTTTTGTTTAGCGTCACTTAATATTTTATAATCAAAAAAACAATCACATAAAATTAATGTAGCAACTCTACTTTTGTGTTTTGGAAAAAAATCCATCAGTATTCTAGCTCCCATTGATAAGCCAACGAAATGAGCTTTACTTATATTTCTTGAATCTAATAATCTTATTAAGTCTTCACCAAAATCACTAAAATTTAAAGGGCCATTATAGTCATCTGAATCTCCATAACCTCTTGCATCCCAAGCAATAGCTGTAAAATTATCTGAAATATAAGACTGCTGATTATACCAATTAGAATGATTACCTCCTATACCATGTAAAAAAATGACAGGCGGACCATTACCCAATTCTTTATAACTTATACGTGGAATACCCTCTACCGATTGATGCTTTAGTTTATTCAAATCCATTAACCTAAGGAGCCTACCAATTTTCCAGAATTAACAATAATTGTTTCATCAAGCTTTACAGTGCAATTTCGCATAGGAAGATCAAAATGACACGTAGTATAACGATCAACAAATTCATTAGCACCAGTAGATATTAAAAAATTTCCTGCAAAAGCTCTTAATTCTGTGCAATTAACATGCTGTTTATCATACATAGTCAATGCATCCCATCTTGCATTTGGATTAAGCCCCCACCCAACATGCGAAATAGCATATGCATTTGGATCATTCCAACCTTCAAAATAAGAACGCATTAAATCTGCATCTAAGCCATTTCCTTCAATAGAAGTTACAAAGTCATTCTCTATAATTAAAGTTACAGGAGTCTCTATATATTTTTTAAAAGTTAGGTTAACATCTCCAGTATTTAAAACCACATTACCATTAACAGTATTTTTTAAAGGAAAAAATAAAGCTAATCCAGCTGGCCAATAGGCAACTTTCTCTCCTGGAGATAAAAAACCTGCTCCTGCCCGAGAAGGAGCTCCTTTAATTTCTACTGTCAGGTTTGTACCTGCCTCAGATGTTACAAACATAGTTTTAGACTGTTGCAATAACTGTAAACTTTTATCAGCCTTTGGTTTTAAAGATTTATCAGGCATGCAGCGTTCTAATACTTCTGGATGCTCATTAGATATCATTAATAAACGACCACCACCTTTAATAATATCTTGTAACTCTTTTGTATGTAACATGCCCTCCACAGTACAATCTATGACTAAATCACACGCACTCAATGCAGGCAGAACAGCTTCATAACCTTCAAAAGCATAACATGAACCAGTAGACCTTACAGGAATTGAGTCTTTTAACTTTGGAGAAGGAACATGAAATTGTATAGGTTTAGCGCCTATTCTTTGTAAGGCATGCTGAGATAAATCAATCAATACTTGTCTAGATTGAGTTTCAGAGATGATAGCGACAGTATTACCTGACCTTACACCACTTAATAAAAAACTTTTTTCAAAACAATCTATCCATTTAGATTCCAGATTTTCTCTCAACATATTATCACCTATAAAACATTTATAAATAAAAAGTATATATCTAAAATCTTATTTTACAAAATAGTAGGGAAAATATAAATTCTATAATATAAAGAATTACTTAAATTTACCTTTTCCTGCTTCTAGAAGTGGTTTAATAACTTTATTTTTTAAATCAATTCCTACTCCACATTTACATCCAGGACAATCTATACATGCGTCTAACCCTAAATCAATAGCCTTATTTAATGCCATTTCTTTGCCTTGCTCTGAACTAATAGGGTCTTGCCTTAAACGTTCTAGCTTTAGTAAAGAAAAAGGATTTCCATACTTATATCCAATAGATGGGTCTGGTAAGATTGTTGTCATTGTACCTGGCAAGTTGTTATCAAAGTTTCTTGCATGCATAGGACATTTGTCCAAACATGCATAACATTCTATACAAGATGTTAATTCATGATAAACTTCAGGTGCTTCAACATTTAAATCATTTCCTTGACCGGATGCTTTTAAACCTCTCATTTGTCTTGCTATTCCATCTCTTCTTACCACTAAATCACTCAGTACAGGTAATGTAGCCACAGCACTTAATTTGTCACCGTCTTTTACCTTTGCACGACATGCAATTATTGGTCGATCATTTTTATCAATTGTACACACACCACAATTTCTTGCTCTACAACCATAACGATAAGCTAAATCCGGTAAAACCGTAGACTGTGCCTGTATTAAAACATCTAAAGCCATTGGTTTTTCTTTTTCATCCCTTTTCTTATATGTATATGGTATTGTTATAGCTTTACCGTCTCTGACTGTGACAATATTTATAATAATAGAACTACTCATACTGATGTTGTCTCCCCGATAGCACCTTCTCTGCCTCCAGGCATTATTTCTGGGACTTTATTGTTAGCAGACATCATAGATTTGTACCTATTCTCTAATTTTTTATCTTTAATACTATTTGGAAGCATAGAAAATATTTTAGCTTCTAATAACCTTTTCTTCTCTAAAAACTTATAATAAATTAAATTTTTAATAGGAGTTCTATCTCTATCCAATCTTTTTACCTGATAACTATTTTTATCTTTACTAACTACTGTGGAGTACGGTTTTGAGAAAGCAGATATATTTTTTTTATCTAATCTAACATGACCACCAATACTTCCATTTCTTTCCTTAGCAGCTGACCCTATTAATTTTGCAGAACATATCATATTTTTTAATTCAACATAATCTAGAAAAGCCTGATTCCATATAGAATATTTAGGTATAGAAACATTAATAAGTTTTAATTCAATTTCCTTGATTACTTTATCAATATCATTTATTCCCTGCGCAGTTCGGACTGGACCAATTTTTTTCCAGCTTTCTTTCTGAAGCTTTTCCTTTAAAGAATTAGATGAGATCGAACCCTTTCTTCCGAATAATTTGGTATATTCTGTAATTTGAGGATCAAAAGTATTATTGTTAACCTCAGATGTGCTATTTTTGGCATTTCTTGCTGCTGCAATACCTGATCTAATTCCAAAAACAGCTAATTCTGTTAACGATGTGGAACCTAGTCTATTAGCACCAAATAAACCTCCCATTGCCTGTCCAGCGGCAAATAAACCTTTAATTCCATATTTTACAGAACCTTCATTATTTCCTCCTACACTTTCTCCTTCATCATTTACTCTAATTCCACCCATCATATAATGTGCACCTGGCCGAACTTCCCAAGCTATTTCTACTTTAGCTGCTTCTTTTCCCAATGCCTGTCTTGCATTTATGAAGGCAGTTGGAAGACTGTCTTGAAGATATTTCATGAAATACGGACCAGATTTTGGAAGGTTCTTATTTGCTGTCATATCTAAATATGCACCACCATTTGGACTACCTCTTCCATCTTCTACAGCCCTCATAATAGCTTCAGAGCATGCAGCTCTTGTTCTTAAATGCACTCCATTTAAAATAATTTTTCCATTTTTATCCCTTAAAACTCCTAAATAACTTGCGGTTGAAGGTTCTCCTGCTAATAATCCTTCATATGAAGGTGGAGAAGCTAAGCAGAATGGTAAAAATTGAAGCTGCTCCATGTCTACTAAATCTGCTCCTGCCCTTAAAGCTATAGCATAACTATCTCCTGTATTACCTCTCATAGTATCTGTTTTAGGAAAAAATAGAGTTGATAGACCTCCCGCTGCTAATATTACTGATGGAGATTTTATTGCTAATAATTCGCCTTTACTGGCATCATAGACTAAACCTCCTATTATTGTAGGAATATCCTTATCTTTATTATCAACCACTAAATCTAAAAACCACGCATCTTCTATGTATTCAATATTTTTTTCTTTTATAATAGCATCCCAATTAGCATGACCAAATGCTATTCCATGATTTTGATGTCCTACTGAACGGTTTCTATTGTGCCCTCCCATAGGTAAAGGTAAGGATTGAGGCCCATGCTTATTTTTATTTATAGATGGCCTTAAACCATGAACACGGTAATTGTCATATGCATCTTTTGAATACTTTGCAAATGTATCTGTAAGTTTTTTAATAGGTAAATCACCGCCTGCTAATTTAACATTTTCAGATAAAACTTTTTCATAATCATCATCAGTTCCAGATTCCCTCACGGTAGCCAAACCTTCAGAAATTTTAGTGTCCGATGCTCCTAAAGGGTCTTTAGACACCAATAAAACCTTTGCACCTTCTTCTGCTGCTGCATAAGCAGCTTGCGCACCCGCTCCTCCAGAACCTACTACTATAACGTCATAATTAAGCCAATTAGTTTTAATTGTCATTTTTTTACCTCGAAATAATAAGTTAGTTTACATTGCAATTCTGAATTGTCCATATTAAATATTTGGCATCGCTTTTGTTATTTAACAATTGCTATTTCATATAATTAATTTTATTACTGATACATAATGAGCAATTTATTAAATAAAGTTCCTTCCATAAGAGCTGTTGCAATGCCTGCTGATACAAACCCATCTGGAGATATATTTGGGGGATGGGTTTTAAGCCAAATGGATCTAGCAGGAAGTGTTTTAGCGCGACAGTATACTAAAAAAAGAGTTACTACAGTAGCCGTAGAAAAAATGCGCTTTCATAAACCTATTATGATAGGAGATATAGTAAGTTTTTATACTGAAGTCAGTAAAACAGGTAATACTTCAATCACTATAGATATTGTCACAATGGTTAATAGAAAAGATGACAAATTGGGAGAAGACCAAGCTATAAAAGTAACTGAAGGTAGGTTTGTTTATGTCTCTATCGATACCGACGGTAACCCTATCAAAATTAAATAATCTCTAACCCAACATATCTTCCCATATATTAGTTGCCCAATCCCAAGCATTAGTTTTTATAATAGATGATCGATATGGAGATAAGCCACTAGCTCCCTTAATACTTTTGATTTTATTATCTTTTTCATCATAATTATATATCGCACTTACCGATATACCCTCTTGAGAGGAGACTAAACTATAACACGTATTTATTAAGGAAGGAGATGCTTTTTCTAAACCATATAATTCTGCTATAACAGCTAAACCACATACTTTGCCCATAGAGTTTGCTATATATCCCGACTTTGGAACTCTTCCAACATTTGATTGTGAAGTAGAATCTCCAATAATAAATATATCTTTAGCTAGACTAGAACTAAAATCATACGGATTAACAGCAGCCCAATTAGCACCTTTATCTATAAGCTCATTATCTTTTAGAAATTTAGGAGCTCTTTGTGAAGGTATTAAATTAGCAACATCACATTTTACTTCTTCAAAGTCTGTTAAAAATTTATTGTTTAAATTATCTATTCCTACTACACCAGAATTAGCCCTATATTCGATTATATCTGGATAAAACTCGTCCCATGCTTCCTGAAATAAAGCTCCTTTAGAAATTATTTTTTGATTTGCATCTAATATTATTAATTTTGTATTGTTTTTGTGCTTCTTTAGATATGACGCAATTAATGAAGCCCTTTCATATGGTCCTGGAGGACATCTATATGGCCCTAAAGGAATTGAAATAACAACAACTCCTCCGTTAGATATATTTTTAACCTGGTCAGAGAGTAATTGAGTTTCAGGACCAGCTTTCCAAGCTGCAGGAAAATTATCTAGATAATCTTTTTTCCAATTTTCTATTGAAGAATAATCTAACTCAACTCCGGGTGACAGTATTAATTTGTCATAACTTAATTCTTGCTTATCTGTCTTAATAACTTTTTTAGAAAGGTTAATATTTATAGCCTCTTCATGAATAAACTTAATAGAATATTTCTTTTGTAAATTATCAAAACTATAGGTAATATCTTCCATAGATTTTAACTGGCCTATAACCCAATTTGACATAGGACAAGATATAAATTCTTTATTTTTATCTATTATTATAACTTCAACATTGGGGCTTATTTGTTTTATAGTTTTGGCTGCGCTTAATCCACCCCAACCTGCACCAAGTACTACAACTCTTCCAGCACTTTTTGCATTTAAATTATTTATATTTATGAACGGTAACAAGGATGAGGATGCTCCTAAATTTGCAATATTTTTTAGTAAAATACGCCTATTCATTATCATCTCCTTGTAATGAATAATATTTAGAAATAATTCTTAATTGCTCTTCACTATATCCTTTAGCTATGATTTGCATTAAGTAATTTTCACGATGACCTGACTGATATTCAATTAATGCTTTATATATATAGCTTTCTTCCAAGTTGTATAAACTAGGAACACTTGAATTATTCTGACCATGGCATCCTAAACATGGCAAGGATAAACTCTTTGCCTGCATAAAATTTTTATTATTATCCCACACATTATTAGCTGCTAAAATATTAAAACTAATAGAAAGAATACATAAAAAAATAGAGATTTTGATATATTGCATAACATGAATATATACTAAATTTTCTCATTAGTTAACTACTAATTGGTATTAAATATGAATATAATATTTATATGATAAAGTTAAAATTTTTATATAATATATAGATGTAATAAAAAATTAACTGTTTAGGCAAAACTTATGACAAAAGAAAAAAATCAAGGCCCCTTAAAAGGTTTAACTGTACTAGACTTAACAAGAGTATTAGCAGGACCTTATGCCACAATGGTTCTTTCTGATCTAGGTGCGAGAATAATAAAAGTAGAACCTCCAATGGGAGATGATTCTCGAGAGTTTAGCCCATTTATAAATGAGCAGTCTGCATATTTTGCATCATTAAATAGAGAAAAAGAAAGCATTAAAATAGATTTAAAAGATGAAAAAGATAAAATAATCTTTGATGCGCTACTTGAAAAATCAGATATTTTGATAGAAAATTATAAACCTGGCACCATGGCTAAGTTAGGCTATGGATACGAAAAACTATCAAAAAAATTTCCAAATTTAATTTATGCCTCTTGCAGTGGTTTTGGGCAAACGGGTCCATGGGCATCTAAACCTGCATATGATATGATTGTACAAGGTATGGGAGGCTTAATGAGTGTGACTGGTCACGAAGGACAAGAACCTGTTCGAGTAGGCACTTCTATTGGAGATATTACAGCAGGTTTATTTACTACAATTGGAATACTTGCTGCTTTGTTAGATAAAAAAAATACTAATAGGGGTCAGTCCATTGATATTTCAATGCTAGATTGCCAAATTGCTATTTTAGAAAATGCAATAGCCAGATATTTCGCAACCGGAAAGAGCCCTCCTCCAAGTGGGTCTAGACATCCTGCGATTGCTCCTTTTGAATGCTATCGATGCGAAGATGGATATATTGTAATGGCTTGTGGAAACAACACAATGTTTGAAAGAATGTGTAAAGCTATGAATTGTATGGAATTATGTTTAGATAAAAGATTTACAACTAATCCTAAACGCGTTGATAATGTCATTTTTCTTAAACAAGAATTAGAAAAGTTATTTATTACAAAGCCTATTAACTTTTGGATTGAGGCCTTAGAAAAAGAAAACATTCCAGTTGGCCCACTTAATAATATTGAGCAGGCTGTTAATTCCGATCAAATAGTCTCTAGAAATATGATAGTGAATATTGAAGACGAAAAATTAAATAATTTTTCTGTTGCCGGGAATCCCATAAAAATGAGCATGCATGAAGACCGTAAGACAAGGAAAAAGGTCCCAAAATTAGATGAGCACCGAGAAAAGCTATTAAAAGAATTTAAGATAAAAGGGTAATATGGTTTTTACTTTTGAAATGTTTATTACTTTATCAATAATGATTTTTGCTATTATTGGATATTCTACTCGACGGTTTCCAGTTGATGCTGTTTCCATATCTGTACTAGGTTTATTGTTTTTGATATTTGAAATCTATCCAGTTAAAGGTATTAATTTTGATGATTTTATTGCAGGTTTTTCAAACCAAGGTTTATTAACTGTTATGGCATTATTAGTAGTTGCCCAAGGAGTTTATTCCACAGGAATACTAAATACTTTTGTGGATAATATTATGCATTTAAATAGAGACTTGCAAACCAGTAAAAGTACACTTTTAATTTTATTATTACTAATCGTCGCAATAATTTCTAGTATAATGAACAATACTCCAATCATTATAATATTTATTCCTTTAGTATCAATCATTGCAGAAAAAATGAATTTATCAATTAGTAAAGCCTTAATACCTTTAAGTTATGCTGGGATTTTAGGAGGAATGACAACGCTAGTCGGTTCTAGTACAAATATTATAGGAGCACAAGTTGCTAAAGATTTGGGCGTAGAAGGAATAAATTTTTTTAGCGTTACAATACCTGGCTTAGTCATAGCCCTTCCTGGAATTTTATTTGTTTTATTTCTTTTACCTAAGCTTATGCCTAAAAGAGAGAAAACATCATCATCTTTATCCAGTGATCAAAATAATTTTATAGCGCAAATAGAAATAGATAATGAAAGTAATTTAATAGGAGAAACATCTTTAAATGGTGGTTTTGATGCTCTACCTGATATGAAAGTTCTATTAATTCAAAGAGGTGAGCATTCTATATCTGCATATCAGACTACCAAAATAAAAAAAGATGATATAATAGTTGTTTCAGCTGAAAGAAAAGTGATTGAGAGTGCTTTAATAAAATATGGCGAGCAACTTCACCCTACTCTATCTGAAACCGACCAATATAATTTTACAGATAATGATAGTAATATTAATTCTGGAGAACAAATATTAGCTGAAGTCCTTATTGCACCATCATCTAGAATGGCGGGAAGAGGGCTTGAAGAATCCAGATTTAGAAAAATGACTAATTGTATTGTTTTAGGTATAAAAAGAAACTCACGAATATATAGAGAACAAATAACAGATATTATATTAGAAGATGGAGATGTTTTATTAATTCAAGGATCCAAGAATTCAATTGCTAATTTAAAAGACTATTCAGACATACTTTTATTAGATCATACTTCATCTATCCTTCCTAGAAAGAAATATGCAAGACGTTCCCTAGCTATCTTTATATTTACTGTAATTACTATGGCCACAGGTATTATTCCTAGCGTGGCTGCTGCGATGATAGGAGCCTCAGCAATGCTTGCTTCTAGAGTTTTAAGCGCTGAAAGAGCTATAAATTCTTTAAACCGACACATATTTTTAACAATAGTTTCAATGCTTGCTTTAAGTCACGCAATAGCTGCTACAGGGCTTGCACATTATGGTGCTTATTTAATGTTAGATAATCTAAATGCATCAAACCCAGCTATAATTATTTCTTTACTATTTTTGATTGTTTCTGTAATGACAAATTTTTTAACTAATAATGCTAGTGCTGCTCTTTTTATGCCATTAGGAATATCATTAGCTACTAGTTTAAATTTGGATGTTATGCCATTTGTAATTACTATCATTTTAGCTGCTAACTGTTCTTTTGCAACTCCTTATGGTTATCAAACTAATTTATTAGTTATGGCAGCAGGAAATTATCGTTTTAAACACTTTATTATAGGTGGAGTACCTTTAACTATTATATGTTGGCTATCTTATAGTTTATTTGCTCCGTGGTATTATAACCTATATTAATTTTTAAATTTAATGTAAATTAAAGACATGACAATAAATATTAAAAAGCCATTGCAAATATTCTATGGAACATCTCCCCAAATTTGTCCATATCTTCCTGAAAAAAATGAAAAAAAAATTATAACTGAATTATCTGGATCAAATTCTAATGAATTAAATTTTAAACTTACAAATGCGGGTTTTAGAAGATCACATAGAACAGCCTATAGGCCAGCATGTAATGATTGCAATGCATGTATACCAGTAAGGATTGATGTCAATCAATATAAACCAAACCGATCTCTTAAAAGAGCGAAAAGAGCTGCTATAGACTTAAAATGCATTGAACGACCTCCTATTGCTACTAGAGAACAATTTGAACTATTTTATAAATACCAAACGAGTAGGCATCATGATAGTGACATGGCTGAAATGAATTTTAATGAATATAGAGCTATGGTTGAAGATACACCAGTAGAGACATGTGTATATGAATTTAGAGATGATAATAATTTATTGATTGCAGCTAGTTTAACAGATAAAGTAGAAGATGGTTTAAGTGGCATTTATAAATTCTTTTCTCCAGATAGAGAAAAACATAGCTTGGGCTCTTGGATCATAGATTGGCATATAGAAGAAACTATTAGATTAGGACTAAAATATGTTTATCTAGGTTACTGGATTAAGGAATCGCCAAAAATGGCTTATAAAAGTAAATTTATAGGATTACAAAAATTAACGAATAATACTTGGAAAAATTTAAAAGAGTGAACTTATTAGGAGCTATGATATGAAAAATAAAAAATTAAAACCTTTATATAAAAGAAGAGAAATTCTTATTGGGGCCACTGCTATTGGTACTGCAGGACTTCTTACTGCATGCAAAGATAATGTAGATGGAGGCACCCCAGATAACCCTAAAAAATCAACAGCTATATCTAAAAATATTATACAATGGCGAATGGTTACATGTTGGCCAAGAGACTTTCCTGGAGGAGGAACTCATTCTCAAAAACTAGCAAGAAGAATTACTGAATCTTCTGATGGAAGGTTAGAAATAAAAAACTTTGCGGCTGGAGAATTAGTCCCCGCTTTTGAAGTATTTGATGCCGTGAGAGAAGGTACTGCGCAATGCGGTCATGCAGCTCCCTATTATTGGATTTCAAAACATAAAGCTATTCCTTTCTTTTGTACGGTTCCAGGAGGTATGACAGCTTCAGAAAAAGCTGCTTGGATAATATATGGAGGTGGACAGGCTTTATGGGACGAATTATATGCAGAATTTGGTGTAAAAAGTTTTTTAGCTGGAAATACTAGTGTGCAAATGGGTGGTTGGTTCCAAAAAGAAATTAATTCATTACAAGACTTCCAAGGAATAAAAATGCGTATGCCTGGTCTAGGAGCTGAAGTAGTTAATAGAATGGGTGGAACGGCTGTTAATATGCCAGCAGGAGAAATTATGCCTTCTTTACAATCAGGAGTGATTGATGCTGCTGAATGGGTTGGACCTTGGAATGATTTAGCACTAGGTTTTTATAAAGTAGCTAAATATTATTATGGACCAGGTTTCCATGAGGGAGGTACGACTAATGAATTAATAATGAATAAAGAAAGTTATGATGAATTAAGTACTGACTTAAAATATATTGTTAGGGATGCATGCCATGCAAGTGCATTAGAAGCTCCTGCAGAATATTTTGCTAATAGTGGGTTAGCTCTAGATGTATTAGTTAATAAGCATAATGTGGACGTGAGACCATTTCCAAAAGATGTTATAACTAAAATGTTTTCAATATCTAAAGAGGTTGTGGATGAGACAGCTTTACTTGGAGACATGCATGCAAAAATATATAAAAGCTGGAGTGACTTTTTAAAACAATCAATAAAATATCAAAAATATAGTGATTATGGCTATATGAGAGATAGGGCTGAAGCATACAATATATAATTAGGAGTAATATTATGAAAAGAAGAAATTTTTTAAAAAAAACAATTGGCATAGGAACAATAGCTGCAGCATCTACTTTATCAGCTCCTGCAATATCTAAAGGAAGAATTAAATGGAAAATGGTAACTACTTGGCCAAAGAATTTTCCTGGACTTGGAACAGGAGCACAACGTATTGCAGATTCAATTACCGTAATGTCAGAAGGTCAATTAACCGTGAAATTATTTGCAGCCGGTGAATTAGTTCCTGCTTTTGAAAGCTTTGATGCTGTAAGACAAGAAACGGCCCAAATGAGTCATGGAGCTAGTTATTATTGGATTAATAAGAATAAATCAACTCCCTTCTTTGCTGCAGTTCCTGGTGGACTAACAGCTCAAGAACACGATGCTTGGATACATTATGGAGGAGGACAAGAATTATGGGACGAATTATACGCAGAATTTAATTTAAAAGGTTTTTTAGGTGGGAATTCTGGAGTACAAATGGGAGGATGGTTTAAAAAAGAAATTAATTCTTTAGAAGATTTTAAGGGATTAAAAATGAGAATGCCAGGTCTCGGAGCGGAAGTAATTAATAGAATGGGTGCTACCGCTGTTGCCTTGCCAGGAGGAGAAATTATGCCAGCTTTGCAGTCTGGAGCCATAGATGCAACAGAATGGGTAGGACCATGGAATGATTTAGCATTTGGATTTTATAAAGTTGCTAATAATTATTACGGTCCTGGTTTTCATGAGCCAGGTACGCATACTGAATGTATTGTAAATAAAACAGCTTATGACGCATTACCTATCAATTTACAAAATATTGTTGAGCATGCATGCATATCAGAAAACAATAAAATGTTATCTGAATTTACCTATGCAAATAATATTGCTCAAAAAAAGCTTATTGGATTTGGAGTAAATATTCAAAATTTTCCAAATGATGTTTACAAAGAAATGTTTAAAATAAGTGATGAAGTAGTTTCTGAAACAGCTAATGAGGGAGATATTAACAAAAGAATTTATGATTCATGGTCTAAATTTAAAAAGGCAGCTAAAGAAAGAGGTCCTTTTGCAGAACAAGGTTATATGAATAGAAGAGGATAAACCTCTAATCATTTTTCATTTTACAAAATGGTAACAGTATAATGGGTATAAAAGCTACCCACATTATAACATATGTAATATTATTAACTGCCATTACAAACCCCTCTCTTAAACCTAATAGTTCTATAGCTAAGATTGTTTTGTATTCAGGGTTTAAACTTGAAAACATAGGAAGCGAACTAAAAATACTTTCCATTTTTTGATTGAAACCAGAAATTATTTGAGGTCCATTTAAAAGCATATTAGAAATACCTCCATAATACATAACTCTCAATTTTTCTAAAAAAATATTTGTAGTAGCTATAGAAACAGCTCCTCCTAATCTAAGTATTAAATTAAATAAAGAAGCAGCATTTTGTATTCCTTTATTTGAAATAAATAACATAGCAATATATTGATTACCTACCCAAAGAAGTTGAGAACCTATTCCTCTAAGGACTTGGGGCCAAAATAACTCCTTAAAACCAAATTCTGGCGTCATATTGAGTAACTGCCATGTTCCTATTATAGTAAAAGTACAGCCAGCAAATATTAAAAACCTAGCTCCGAATATATTTATTAATACTCCTACAAATGGACCAATCCCCATCCATGATAAACCCATAACAGAAACTATAGCTCCAATTTCCCATGGACCAATA
This sequence comes from Candidatus Pelagibacterales bacterium, assembly GCA_002684605.1. The sequence continues at coordinate 30,872 of NYVM01000029.1, forward strand.
CCCTTAACCTCTCCCAAAAATACAGGTAATAAAAAAATAGGAGCATAAATTGATACTCCAAATACAATTACATTTATACACCCAATACTAAAGTTTCTATCTAAAAATATTGATAAATCAATTATTGGATATTTTGCTGTAAACTCTCTAATAAAGAATAATAATAGACTAGTAAAAGATAAAATAGAGCATATTCTAATGGTAGAAGAAGCATACCAATCTAATCTAGAACCTTCCTGTATAGTAATTAATAATAGTAAAAGTCCTACCGCTAATAATACTATTCCATAGTAATCAATCTGTTTAGCTAAATGTCGTTCTCTATCATCTAAATCTATAAAGAAATATGCTAAGACTAATAAAACTATGCCTATAGGAAGATTATATAGAAACATCCAGCGCCAGCTTATCATTTCTGTCATATATCCACCAATAGCAGGTCCAAAAGCTATAGAAGATACTCCTACAGTAGCCGTTAAAGCTAGAGCAAAAGGAAGCTGTTTTCTTGTGAATAAAAGATAAATACAAGAAAACATTAATGGCATTAGTGCTCCACCAAAAAAGCCTTGCATGACTCTAAAGCCTACTAAAACATAAAAATTACTAGTAGACGCTGCTCCAATACAAGCAATTAAAAAACCAGATAAACCTATTAAAAATAATAATTTAATTGATAATAAACGAGATAACCAACCAGCAAATGGAATAATAACTACTTCTGCCATTAAATAAGCAGACATAACATAAGAAACTTGATCAAGACCTATATTTAAGGCGCCCTGTAAATTTCTTATAGAGGAACCTACAACTTGCATACTAATTACATTTAAGACAAATCCAAATAATATGATTAGGAACATGCCTAAATTTTTATAATTTATATCTGCCAAATTATGATCCAAGAATTGTTAAGTTATGACTTTAAATATTTTAAAATATATGATCTTATAATACATTTAATCATACAATTGCTAATTATTAACTACAGATATGTATTTTAAGTAGGTTCAATATGAATAATGAAATTATAGAAATTTGGGGATTTAAAACTTTCAGACCTTTTCGCATATACTGGGCATTAGAAGAGATGAAATTAAATTATAAAAGCTATAAAATAGGATCTAGAACAGGTGAAACACAAACAACTGAATATCTAAAAATAAACCCTAAAGGCAAGATACCTTTATTTAGACACAATGAAATATACATAAGTGAAAGTGTTGCTGCAATGAACTATGTTGTTCAGAATTTTAAAAATACTCAAGACTTTTATTTACCTACTTCACCTAAAGATAGAGCCAAAATTGATGAATGGTCTTATATGTGCGCAATGGAAATTGATGCATTAGGAGTTTATGTTATGAGAAAACATAAAATAGTAGAAAACGGGGGCTTATCAAATATTTATGGAGAAGCTCCTAATGCTATAAATGCTGCTAAAGATAATATTATAAGAATGTTAGAAGCATGTGAGAAAGATGTTCCCGATACAGGCTGGTTAATGGGTAAAAAACCTAGCTGTGCAGATATAATGTTTATGAGTTGTCTGCAGGTAATAAAATTATATAATATAGATATTAATAGTAAAAAAATTCTATCTTATTATGATAGATCTATAAAAAGGCCCGAATATATTAAAGCTATGATTCAAACATATGAGTATGGAACACTTAAAGAGTATAAAAAGTATACATTATAATTAATAATAAAGAATTAAAATGATTAACAAAGGACCATTAACAGGGATTAAAGTTATAGACCTTACAGCTATGGTATCAGGGCCAGTTGCAACAATGATGCTTGGTGATCAAGGAGCGGATGTAATTAAAATAGAACCCCTATCAGGCGAACTAATGAGAAGTGTAGGTGCTCCAAATAATGGAATGACTACATCATTTCTATGTAGTAATAGAAGTAAAAGATCTTTAACTATAAATTTAAAACATATAGAAGGCATAAATATAATAAAAAAATTATTAATAAATGCCGATGTTATTGTTCAAAATTTTAGACCAGGCACAATGAAAAGGATGGGGCTAAGTTATGAAGAAGTTAAAAAAATTAATAATAATATTATTTATACTTCAATCAGTGGATTTGGAGATAAAGGACCTTATTCAAAACAAAGAGTATATGATCCTGTAATTCAAGCATTATCTGGACTTGCAGATATACAGAGGGATCAAGAAACAAAATTTCCAAAAATGGTAAGAACTATTATTCCTGACAAAACTACCGGAATGGCAGCAGCTCAAGCTATTAGCTCTGCTCTATTTTATAGAGAAAGGTATGGAAAAGGACAACACATAAAACTAGCTATGCTTGATGTAATGATAGCATATTTATGGCCTGAAGGAAGCTCCTCATTATCTTTTGTAGGAAAAGAAAGCGACCCATCTTCTGGACAAATGGGTTTAGACCTAGTGTTTCAAACAAAGGATAATAAATATATAACTGCTGGTGCCGTAACTGATAAAGAGTGGTTAGGCATGTGTAATGCCTTTGATAGAAAAGATTTATTGGTTGACCCGCGATTTAATACACCAAGAGCTAGGTTTGAGAATAAAACAGAAAGAAGACATATAATTGCTAAAGAAATAAAAAAACATAATTCTAATCAGATATTAGAAAAATTAGCGACTAATGAAGTTCCTAGTGCCCCTATTTTAAATAGAGAAGAATTACTAGATAATGAACAGATCTTACAAAATAAAATTATAGAATTTCATGATAGTAAGATTTTTGGAACAATTAGATCGCCAAGACCAGCTCCTATATTTTCAGAAAGCTCTTTAAGTGGAGAACAACTTGCTCCTCTGCTTGGAGAAAATACTATAGAAATTTTGAAAGAATTAGATTATTCTGATAACGAAATTAACAAGCTTATTAAAAAAAATATAACATCAACAATTAATTAATTTCTACAATCTTTATTAACAATTTTTTCTTTCATTCTAGTTTTACAAAAAACTCCTTGCTTAAAATAAACATCTTCAAAAGTAATTGTACTTAAGTCTGCATTCATAAAAATAGATTTATAAAAATTTGCGGCTCTATACATAATATTTTGCATATTACTATTATTAAATACTGATCTTCTAAACGCACTATAAGATAAATCTGCAAATTCTAGGTTTGCCTCAGTAAAATTAACTCCTCTTGCTTTAACCTTTGATAAATTAGCATAAGATAAATTGGTATTATCCATTAATGATAAAGATAAGAGTGAGCCATTAAAATCTGTTTTAATAAATGAGGAAAAAGATAGAATTGATTTTTGGATATTCACATTAGTAATATTAGCTCCATCAAAATTAGTTCGTTCAGCCGTTATTCCATACATTTTTGCAAGCTTTAAATTGGCTTTAATAAAATTAGAATTTATAATAGTAGCAGATACTAAATTAATCTCTGATAAGTTAGCATTTGTAAAATTACTATCTTCAATCAATGTGGTATTCATATCAGCATGTATAAATGTTGAATTTGTAAGATCTGATGATCTAATTCTTGAATTTGCTATTTTAGAATTATTGAAATTAGCACCAATTAAATTAGATTCAGATATTACTGCCTGGTCAAGGTATTTTTTTTCAAAATTATAATTACTTAGGTCACATTGATGACACTTACTATTTTTTAAAAAATAACGTACATCTTCCTCATCATAGGAATAGGCTACTAAATTAGTAGAAGTAATAATGATGGCCAACATAATAGAATAAAAATGTCTCATAGTTTTCTTTCTTAATAAATATGGTGGGCGATATTGGATTTGAACCAATGGCTTCCTCGATGTCACCGAGACACTCTACCCCTGAGTTAATCGCCCATTAATAATTTTATAAAGCATGATACCTTATTTTAAAATAAATATGTAAGAAATTAATATAAACCATGCTAAAGACAGAATTTGCAAATACCGATCATTTAATGCGGCATCTGTTGGATCTCCTAAATATTTTCCCTGCCATGCAATATATAAATATCTTGAAAAGATTAATACTATCAATGGAAACGTAAGCCAAATTTTATCACTTCCGTGTCTATAAATAACATCAGAATCAAAAGAAAATAAACCATAAAAAATTACAGTGCATATAATACAAGTGATTAATACAACTTTCAATAATGTATTACTCCATTTAGCTGATAAATATTCTGGATTTTCAACATATTGGCCTAGCCTTTTTCCAGTTGCTAATCCTAATGAAGCAAAGCTAATTATTAGTAAAGTCCATATAGATTGATTAATTTCAGCAACTATACCTCCTGCCACAATTCTAATTAAAAAACCTGAAGCAACTGAAAGCACATCTAAAATAACGATATACTTGAAATACAAAGTATATAAAATATTTATTACAATATATAATAATAATAATGATGAAGCCTTAGGAACTAAAATAATTGAAAGTATAATTGCTATCGTAATTAAAACTAAAGATAAGCTGTAACCTTTATGAATTGTAATTTTACCTTGAGCAAATGGTCTATTTTTAGTTCTAGTATTTATCCTATCTTTTTTTGCATCTTTTATATCATTAAAAATATATATTCCACTAGCAACTAAACAAAAGCAAATAAACATATAGATAGAACTTATAGTTCCAATATTTGTAAATTCTTTAGAACTTAAAAGTATAGGAAAAAAAATCAGTAAGTTTTTAACCCAATGATGAGGCCTCAGAAGTATTATATATTGATTAAACATAAAATAATTATTCCGTTTAATTTATAAACATGTTAGTTAATAGTAATTTTAAATCTGTCTTATACTAAATTTTAAACAGGAACATACAATAAACATGAAAATTTTGATATCTTTACTTTTTTTATTTATTCTATCAATTAATGCCTATGCGTTTGATGATAATTGTATTGAGTCAAATAATTTTCCTTTCTGTTTATACAAAGATTCAAAAATTGATTTTATTATTCTTAGAGATGAAAAAGAAGTTGGATGGCACAAGGTGGAATTTGAAAAAACGACTAATGGCTTTAATGTAGTTACTAAAGCTTATATTAAAGCAAGATACTTGTTATTTTTGGACTATATCTTCGAATATTCATCTATATCAAATTGGGTGAACAACCAACTTATAAAACAAGAAGTTATAATTGATGATGATGGAGATAAATATACTGTAAATATAAAAAAAATATCTGATGACTTATTAGAAATAACAGATAAAGATAAAAATATCATTACTGTTTCAAATAAAAATATCGTACCTTCTGATCACTGGCATCCTTCTGAAATAAAATATAATAATATGATTAATACTTTAGATGGTGAAGTACTTTCAACAAATGTAACTAAAATTGATAGCAATACTTGGTATGTTGATGGTAAAGTTAAGTATTTTATAAATTATGATGAAGATGGCAAATGGATAGGATTAAAATTTAATCCTGATGAAGATACTACCATAGAATATATCTGTACAAGCTGTAATTAATCTTCCAAATTAAGCTTTAATTTATCATAAAAATTTCTAATTCTCATAGAATTTACACCAAAATCACTTTTTCCAGCCCTAGAGGCTGACCTAACATCAATATTTATTTCATCAGAAATTAACTTCTCTATTCTAATTATTATATCATCCTTAAAACCATACCAAAAACTAGTATCAACTCCTTCAATAATTCCTTCACTTAAATTATAATAGGTAATTTCTAATCCCATATTTAAAAGAACTTTTTTAGATTTTTCAAAAACTTCTAATAGAGATTTATTACTTATTTGTAATGATACTAATGTATGATTAGGTTTTTTAAATCCTCCATATTTTTGTAATAATATGTGTTCGTCTGAATATATATTATGATTTGTATGAATTTTATAATTTATAAAATCATCATAATTTGTACTAATATCATTAATTAAAGGGTTACTTCTTAATGATATAATACTGTTAAAAAAATAAAATATGACCACTATATTGATAATTATATTCAGCAAGATAACTAGTATAGATACCAAATTACTGCTTTTAGAAAAAATATTTCCCATAGTAATTAAAGCTAATACTAAAGCTAATAAAGAGAAATATATAGCGTATTTGGTTAAAGTTAATAGAGAGAAAACTACACTAAATATTTCAAACCTATAGCCTATTACTGATATTGATAAAAATAATATAGTGAGAAAAGTTACAATATTGGTTAAAGTATACCAATAATTTGTAGTTTTTTCTTGCCTTAAATAACCCATTTCACAACCATATTTTTAATATATATATTAATAGCTTTATAAAAAATAACAATTTTAAAATAATTTAGATTTATAAAATGCAATCCTCTAAGTATTATGTATGTATAAATTATTAAAAAATGACAATATACGCGGTGCTGCTTGGATGTTAGGTTTTGTACTTAATATTACTATAATGGCAATAAGCATTAGAGAGCTTAGTTTTAAATACAACTCTTTTGAAATACAAAATTTTAGAAATATTTTCAGTATAATTATTATACTTTTAATATTTCTGCTTAAGAGTAATACTCAAATAAAAACTTACCAAATTCAAACCAATTTTATTAGAAATATATTTCATTTTATTGGTCAATCTGCATGGACTTGGGGTTTAACTGTTCTTCCTTTAGCAGTAGTTTTTTCTATAGAATTTACTATGCCGATTTGGGCTGCTATTTTATCTCTAATAATATTTAAAGAAAAAATAACCTTAAATAAAATATTATTTTTAATATTGGGACTTTTAGGTACTTGGATTATTTTAAGTCCTGATGCTAAATATTTAGGGCTATATAATATTATTGTACTGTGCTCTGCAATAACTTATGCGGTGGCTCATAATTTTACAAAAAAATTAACAAACACGGACAGTATACTATCAATACTATTTTTTATGTCAGTTCTTCAGTTACCTTTATCATTAATAGGCTCTTTAATAATAGGTAATATTCACTATAATATAATTAAAGAGGCTCCATTAATAATATTATTAACAATTACATCTTTATTAGCACATTATTCCCTATCAAGTGCTTTAAAAAACGCAGAAGCTTCAATCGTCTTACCAATTGATTATATTAGATTGCCTCTAATATTATTTGTAGGCTGGTATTATTATGAAGAAGTAATATCTTCTAATACTCTAATAGGAAGTATATTAATTATATTCGGAGTAATTATTTTTTTAAATAGGGACTATAAAAAAAAATAACCTCAGGACTATTTAGAATAGTCCTGAGATTTTAAAATAAAAAATTATTTATGAAACAATTTTTATATTATCAGCAGAAGCTTTACCATTTTGGCCTTCTACTAATTCATACTCTATTTTGTCTCCCTCATTAAGAGTGTCTAGTCCAGCACCCTGAACAGCTGTTATATGCACGAATGCATCTTTTGAACCGTCTTCAGGAGTTACGAAACCATAACCTTTTTTAGGGTTAAACCATTTAACAATACCTACAGGCATATTTTTTTCCTTATCTTAATAATTTAGGAGATCAAAAATTGTAAATTCTTACATTCGACTGGTGTAAAACTCCATAAATAAACTAACAATGTAGTCTTCTTCAAAAAAACTGTAATAAATTACAGCGCGAATTGGCCTCCCAGTTGGCCCACTAAATTTCCGCTGGGAGAAGATACACAAATAATACCCGTATGGCAAATTATTATTTATAAATATGAATACTACTTATTATATTTACGAGTCAGTAGAACTTGATCCTGCTCTAATATTGATACTTGGTTATGACTAACTTGCCGATTAATAGATTCTTTGACCATTTGTTGAGCTACAATTGGCTTTTTAATAATATCTTTTAAGAACTCTTTAGATTCAATCAATGGGTTTTCTGAAACTTTTTCACATAACCCCCATTCTATTAATGTATTTGCATCTAGTTTTTTACATGCTAAAGCAAACAGTTTTGCTCTAGAGGGACCAATTAAAGATACTAATTTTGGAATTGATCCCCATGCATATGTGATACCTAGCTCTACTTCTGGAGCATGAAAATATGTATCTAATGAACAAATTCTAAAATCACACGATAATGCTAATGAAACTCCTCCTCCTATACACGCACCTTGAATTGAAGCAACTGAAATTTGAGGTATATTAGTCCATGCGTCGCACATTCTTAGCCCAAGCCTATTTTTTTGTCTGGCTTCTGCTAAACCTAAGCCCTCACCAAAGGCATTCTTATCTTTTATATCATTACCGGATGAAAAGTTACCATTTTCACCTGAAAGAATTACAGCTTTAATATCAGTATCATCTCTTAGATCTAATGCCAAACTCTCTAATTCTAATTTAATATTATCAGATAAGGCATTTCGCTTATCATGGTTTTTTATAATTACAGATAAAATTCCAGGCTCTATTATTTCCTTAGAAACAATAACCTTATTCACCTTTTTCGTCCTTAATGGAAACTTTACCTTTAGCTTCAGGAAAAACCCACAACCCTATTATCATAATAATCTGTATTAAGAAAATTATCGGAACATTTAAGTACTTACTAAGTAATAAAGATCTCGATAATAAATAGTAATCATAAAGGAAAAGTTTTCTAGATAAATCTGGATTATCATATAAGATTGCTGACACACCTATTATTAAAATCATTATAGTTAGTAATATTTTATATTTTATTGGCATATACCTACCTTTTATATTTTTCATTATAGCCGTTAAAAAGATGCCCTAATAACCCTCTTTTTAAATCTGATGTTTTAAATAACCAATCAGCTATTGGGAAAGTTAAATTCATATTAACCTTTGTCATAACTCCCTGATCATGATGAGCGGCATGATGTCGACGAAGAGTATTTACAAATGGTAAATTACGTAATATGAGATTATCACCTATATGGCAACAAAAATGCATAGATTCATATATAAGATACATAGAAGTTGTTGTTATAATAAAAAGCCAGCCAACATTGGAAGAAAAAAAATAAGATAAAATTATTAAACCTGGAATAGACATAAAGGTAAATACAACTAATGCGTAAGGAGGAAAAAATGTTACCCTCCAGTCATGTGCGCCTGCAAAACGCATTTCATCTTTACTAAAAAATTGATGATGCTGTTGCGTATGTCGAGAATAAATTGCCCTAGCTCCAGGAAAATTTTGTGGAACGTGCATAACGTACTTATGCAAAGCCCATTCAAAAAAATTACAAATAAGAAAAGTAATTGGAATTATAATAAGTTCCCAAGGAATTATGTTATTTATATGTCTAATGTAATAAAATAATAATAAACTGCCTATCAAATAAATAATAGCTACATGTAAAGAACCATTATACCAACCATCTATTTGTTCTCTATAGGCTTTTCTAAATTTTACTAATCTTTTATCTGGCTTAATATCTTCTAATTCCATTAATACCTCCCATCATAATGATATGTATTATATATATAATTATACATATTTTGATCATAATAATAATATATATAATTAAAATTAAATAAATAAATGGTTTTATAAAATAATGATGTTGAAAAAAAAAAATATTGATTATTGGAGGAAATGGCTTTTTAGGACAAGGAATTCTGAAAGCTGCTCCTAAAGATAAATACGAAATATCTGTAGTCGACCAATTTTTAAAAAAAAATAATCTAAAAAAATACCAAATAAAACATTTATTTAAATGTAGTATTCTTAATAATACAAAAATGAATCAAGTATTAAATAAGGAAAAATGGGATTGCATCATTTATTTAGCTGCTTTTGGAGGCAATGGAAATGGTCTTTTAAAAGCTGCAAATGAAGACTTTAATAAAGCAATAAATATTAATGTTAATGCGTTTGCAAATTTATTAAATATATTAAAAACTAAAAAAGTTAGAGTAATCTGGTCTAGCTCTTCAGTAGTTTTTGGTGAAGAAAAATTTTACAAAATTAAAAAAGTAAAAGAAAATTCTGTTTTACGACCATCAACAAATTATGGGCTTACTAAATTAATGGCTGAAGAAGTAGCAGATTATTATGTCAATAATTTTAAAATGAATATTACAGGTATTAGACTTCCAATTATAATAGGGCCAGGTTTAAATTACAGAGGCGTTGCTGCAGGTATTTCAGATATGGCATATGCAACTAAAATAGAAGCTCAATGTATTATTAAGGCACCTGCTTCTGCACTTGATGTAATTTATATTAAAGATGCTGCGAATATATTTATAAAAATAATTAATTCTAAAACTATATTAAAGAATATTTATAACTGTGCCTCCATTAGAACTAATACTTTAAAATTAGCAAATAATTTTAATAAACTTTCTAAGAAAAAATATATAAAAATAAATAATATTAGTAATGGAGCTACATATCCAATTATGGATTATAATAAGCTTAAAAGAGATATAAATTTTTCTTTGAAGTATACTTCTAGTAAGTTAATAAAAGATTGGCTTACCAACATCTAAATCTATGAAAAATAACAATCCACTTTTCCTAATTCATAAAAATCCATGACTATATAATCTCCTTCAGCTACCGTAATAGGTTTTATACATGTGCCTGTTAAAATTGTCTGCCCTGAATAAAGTATTATATCATATTTATTTAATTCATTAATTAACCAAGTTAATGCCTTAATAGGATCTTCTAAAACATTACTTCCTATTCCGTACCCAATAAGTTGATTGTTTTTATAGCATCCAACTTTAAATTTTTTTAAATTTATATGTTTCCATGACTTAGTAGGTGTATTTCCTATAATATATTCACCAGCACATGCATTATCTGCAATTAATATTTTTTTTCCTATTTTATCAAAATTTAAAAATCTTGAATCTGGAATTTCAATAGCAGGACATATAGATTCTATACATTCTAAAACTTCATCATATGTATAAGATATATTTTTTTTAGCCATATCCTTATTTAATTTAAAAGAAAATTCTGCCTCAACTTTTTTCATTTGATTATTTACTAATGAAAGCATGTCTCCTGACTTATATAAACGTTCTTTAATTAATCTTCCTGCAATTGGTCCATCTACTCCTATATGTTTCTGGCCTTCTATACTAGTAGCAGCGATCTTCCACCCTAATAAATCATATTTACTATTTGCTTGATAATCAGCTTGTAAATTATAAGCTTCTATTATGCTTTCTGGAACATAAATATTTTCTAAATTCTTACGAACTAACTTTTTATTCCAAGCATTTAAATAATTATTTTCCTTTAACATATTTATTCCTCTAAGCTTTGAGAAGATATAGTTCTCAAAAATATTACTATAAGTAATATAATGTAGTATATAAAAACCTATACATGTAAAAAAATTTATTTATTATGTTCTTATAAATTTAAATAAACCTAAAGGAACTAAAATGAAATTTTTAATAATTATACTTAGTTTAATATTATTAAATTCTTGCTCTACTTATGACAGAATAATAGATAATGCTGGTGATGCTTATGACTGGTCAAAAGAAAAAGCAAAGGATACCGTTGAAGGTGTAAAAGAAGTAATATCAGAATAGAAATAAATAAGGAAAAATCATGACTAGCCATGCAACTGGTGATGGGAACATACCAACAAGGGATGCCAATAAAAAAGGTTTAAAAAGAATCATGACTGTAGGAGGTGTTTATGGAACACGTAATTATACAGTTAAAGATCTTAGAGATCAAAAAGGTAATAATATATTAACAGAAACTGTTCCGTTTTCTGTAGAAGAAGCTGCTGCTGCTGAAGAAGCAGGCATTGATACAATGAAGGTTAGGTTTGACCCTAAGAATCCTGATTTAGCTATAGCAATTAGAAAAGCGGCGCCTAATACATTTATGGCATTTTCCTGTCCATTAATTGCAGCTGCTACAAAAGATGAAGCTGTCAGGCTTGGCTACAAAGCAATGGAAATTGGCGCAGATGCTGTGATGACACAATGGAGCCCAAGTTTTATTAAGGCTGCAACTGAAGCTGGAATACCTGTGCAAGCACATGCTGGTTTAGTACCTAGAAGAAGTACATGGACTNGAGGATTAAAAGCTGTTGGTAAATCCTTAGAAGAAGCGATTTGGATATACAATCAAGTAAAAACTTTTGAAAATTCTGGGGCTTATGCTGTAGAAGTAGAAGTTATTCCTGAAGATCTATTAATACAAATAAGTAAAAGAACAAGCCTTCTAACTTCTTCTATAGGTGCAGGCAAAGGAGGAGATATTCAATTTTTATTTGCAGATGACATACTAGGTAATAATGGGCCTCCATATGTTAGGCACTCAAAACAGTATCGCAACCTATATAAAATGAAACAAGAAATGCAGAAAGAAAGAATAGCTGGTTTTAAAGAATTTATCCAAGATGTTAAAAGTGGACAATTTCCAAAAGAAGAGCATATAATTGCTACTCCTAATGGATTAATAGATGACTTTTTAAAAAAAATAAAAGAATGATATAAGAAATGCCAAAAAGTTTAACTAACAAACAAGTAAACTTTTTTAAAAAAAATGGCTATCTATTCCCTATTAAAGTTATGGAAGAAAAAGAAGTTTTATTATGTAGAACTGCATTGGAAGATTATGAAAAATCTCAAGGTTCAAATTTATCTGGAATAGACAAACATAAATCTCATTTACTATTTAGTTGGGTTAGTGAAATTGTACATAACAAAAATATTTTAGATTCTATTGAAGATATATTAGGACCAAATATATTATGTTGGAGTTCTAGTTTTTTTATAAAAGAGGCAAATGAAAATTCATTTGTCTCTTGGCATCAAGATGCTCAATATTGGGGACTTGAACCAGATGATGTAGTAACAGCATGGGTTGCTATTTCTGATGCCTCTCTTGAAACAGGGCCAATGGAAGTAATTCCAAAAAGCCATAAATGGGATAATCTAGAACATAAAGAGACTTTTAATGAAAAAAATTTATTAACTAGAGGTCAGGAATTAAATATAAAAATTTCAGAACATAATACTACTCCTATGCCATTAAAACCTGGAGAAATTTCTCTTCATCATGTTAAATTAGCTCACTCCTCTAAAGTAAATGAAACTAATGATAGGAGGATTGGCATTGCCATAAGATATACAACTCCTCGAGTAAAACAAACAAAAGCAAATAAACAAAAAGATACAGCTTTATTAGTTAGAGGGGAAGATAAGTTTATGAATTTTAATCATGAAATATTACCTGACTTTAATAAAAATAAAGAGACTATTNTTAATCATAAAATTACTTCAGCTAACCATCATAAAATTTTAATGAAGTAAAAATTTAACTAGATTTTATATGGACATCTTTTCTTTTATATACATCTTTTTGTAGAGATAAACCTAATCCATTTCCTTCTGGTACTGTTATGTGACCATTTTTCAGGGGAGGTAGGTTAGTAACCAAATCTGAATACCATCCATAATAAAAAGCTCTTACCATCTCTTGAATATAACAATTAGAATTTGCCAAAGCTAAATGAGTACTTGCTGTCAATGTAATAGGGCCAGTACAATCATGAAATGCAATAGGAAGATGCCAAGCNTCTGCCATAGAAGANACTTTATTAGCCTCGGACAAACCTCCTCCCCAAGAAATATCCATTATTATTTGAGATAGAGAGTTTAGTTCTAATAAAGACCTATAGTCGGCTCTTCCTCCTCTAGTCTCTCCTACTGCAATNGGAGCAAGAGTAGCTTCACAAACTTCACCCAAAGTTGATAAATGATCCATAANAACAGGGTCTTCAATCCATAGTGGGGTATAATTTTCTAACTCTCCACAGATATTTATAGCCTGTGGTTTATTCCACATAGAATGTAACTCAGCCATTAGATCCATTTTATCACCTAAAGCTTTTCTAATTTTATCAAATGGCTCCAGTGCCTTTTTCATATCCTCTGAGGAAATATATTGTCCTTGGGATTTNTCTGCAGCAAAATCAAAAGGCCATATTTTCATAGCAGTTATACCTGACTCTAAAAGAGAAGATGCTAAATCTACTGGATTATTTAAAAAGGCCTCTAAATCTTCATAATTTCCATTATTATTTAATCCAAAATTTTTTGTACCTTGNGTTGGATGCTTTCTAATATAATGAGATCCTGCACAGGTATTATATGCTCTAATATTATCTCTAACTTTACCTCCAAGCAACCCATATATAGGTTGAGANGTTGCTTGCCCCCAAATATCCCATAATGCAATATCTATGGCTGATGCCCCTCTCCTTTCTGCAGAAGCACCAATAAATCCCGTATATCCAATAAGATACTTTTGATGTTTTTCTATACTTAAAGGATCTTTTCCTATTAAATATGGTGCAATAATTTCATGTATATGCGCCTCAGCAGAAGCTGGACCATAAAATGTTTCACCTAGTCCTATTAACCCCTCATCTGTTTTTATTTCTATAAATAGTAAATTTGGAAATTCTTCTATTCTTATTGTGTCAATTCCAGAAACCTTCATAATAACTTCCTTACANATAATAATTAATNTAATTTAATATAAATAAACTTATTTTTAAAATTTTAATTNGAAAAAAAATACCTATGATAGATGTTAATGGAATTGCTCATATTGCTTTNTCTGTAAAAAGNATAGCTAAATCAAAAAAATTTTATANAGANTTAATGCCATTTTTGGGGTTAAAACTNGTTCATGAAGGCNAAAAATCAATTTATCATGTTGGAGCNAGAACAGGCATATTAATTCAAGAAATAGATGAAGGAGTTGANAGTTCAAATTTTAATCAAAATAACATAGGACTTCATCATTTTTGTTTTAGAGCAAAAAATAAAGAACATATAGATATAATNAAANATAAGCTTATTGAAATAAATGCTAAAATAATTCGAGGNCCATTNGANGGNGCTTGGGCGCCAGGNTACTACTATATNTTATTTGAAGACCCAGATGGAATAAAAATAGANGTAAATTANGTTCCAGGNGCAGGTGTCTTTGCNAAAGATACAAAATTTAACTCTAATAAAGATTATTTATAATAAAAAATNTTANCTTCCAAGATTTTGGATNATTTTGTTAACACTCTTTTCAAAGTAATGTCCTTTTTTAATAAAAATTAAGTCTATTTGAATTAAAATATCATNAACTCTATGTAGCTCTACTATATCAAATACTCTGTAATCTATTTGATCCATATATTTTATATGTTCAAAAAAATTAGGTACTCCAATATTATATTCGCCCATAAAAGGAACTTCCAATATAATAACGGATGCACTCTGTACTAAATTTTTACCGCCTCTTAAAATAGGTAATTCAGCTCCTTGGCAATCTATTTTAATTAAATCAAAAACATTACTAGAAGAAAAATTTTTATCTAAAGTAGTTGTTTTTCTTTCATACTGCTCACANTCCTCAAAATAAGCAGTATTTTCCTTATATATTGAATCNCCAGTATTCTTTTTTTCATACCAAGTAACCGTNTGTTCTAGTTCATCTAGTAATAAATTTAAAATACTAATATTATGATTTTTTTTACTAATCTGCTTTAATTCTTTATAATCAATCGCTTCTATTAAAGTATATTCTGCATTAGGAAATAACTTTTTCTTTATTTCTAAAGACCATTTACCCTTATTAGCACCTATATCCAAAATATTTTTTGGTTCGAAACCAAAGGATTGTAATTTTTTAAGAGAATTTACTAACATTATTTTTACCTATAAATTTCTTTCTTACTGCAACTAATGGAGGGCAACGATGAGCATCATAGTATTCTTCTTGACAATCTAAACAATAAAAACATTCATTCATATCTATTTCTCCATTATTTTTAATAGCCTGAGTAGGACAAGATTTTTCACATAAATGACAAGAACTACCACATTCTTTTTTTCGTAATAAGATATTGAATATTCTAAACTTTCCTCCGATTGCTAATACTGCTCCTAAAGGGCAGATATATCTGCAATAGAATCTGCTAATATAGATTGATGCAACTAATAATAAAATTGCATAAATTACATAGGGCCAATCACGGATAAATTTTAGCGTAATAGCAGTTTTAAATGGTTCTACCTCAGCCATAATTAAAGCAGTATCTAAATCTACAAATAAAAATATTAATATAATAAATAAAATAATATATTTACAATAAATTAGTTTCCTGTGGAGAGTATCTTTAATTTTAATTTGAATGATTCCAATTTTTTGAGAACATATATTAATTATTTCTTGTAAGGCTCCAAATGGGCACAGCCAGCCACAAAAAAAACCTCTTCCTAAAATTATAAATGAAATAAAGGTAACTATGCTTATAATTACTATTAAAGGATCAAAAACAATTACAGAATAATTAAAATTAGAAACATAAGCTAATTGAATATAATTAAATATATTTACAATAGTAAGTTGGGCACCCACAGTCCAACCCAACCAAGTTAAACTAAATAAAAGTGCGATAAATCTTATGAAGACATAAAGTTTACGTATTTTAACTAAGGTATTTTTAAACAATAAAATTAATGAACAAAATATAACAAAAATACATAATATGATTATATTAAGAAATTGTGTTTTCCACACTTCTAACCAACTAATATTATTAAGTGCAACTTCTTTTAATACATTAGGCTCTATTATTAACCTCGTAGGTGGCTGGAAGTCCAAACTTATAAAGTTTTCGTCAGTAATATCAGGTGCATTATAATTTATAAATAATGTGCTTTTTTGTGCTGGATCATATTTTTTAGTATTATCTATAAAAAGTAATGATATTTCTTTAAAAAATCTAGGAGTAGAATCTTCAATATTCCTAGTAAACATAAAGTTTTTTCTATCTTTAGTTCTGAAGTAAAATTTTAATCCATTTTGTTCTAAATAAATTCTATCAAAATAAGTTTTTGCTAACCCTTTTTTTTCACAATTCTTAATATCTATAGTAGTCTTATAATTTAAACACCTTCTTGGTGCTAGTAGGGAAAAATCTCCATTAGTTGCCAAAAAGAATCCTTTATCATTAATATCTTGTCCACTTCTTAAAAACTTTTTTAAAAACTCTGTCTTTCCAAAAATATTTTGGCCTATGCCTATAGGATTAGCATATGCAAAGTAGACATCTAAAAATAAATCTTTATCTTCAGTTGGTTCTCTATTTTTATTACTTATCACATCGGAATAATAAAGCTTAATATTAGAGATAGAGCCATCTAATAACATCTTATTCCATTTTACTGGCTCGAAACTTGTATGATCTAATAATGCTATGTTGGTATTTGAATATAATCCAAGAAATCTTAATACTTTAGTAGTTGCTACTAAGATTGATTGATGCATTAATATAGAGGTTATAGTTGCAGAGCTTACTCCATCTATATTTTTTTCATTTTCATTAATATTAATTGTTAATTTTGAAATTTTTTTATCACTATATTGCTGAATAAATTTATATAAAATATTTTCCTTAATTCCCTTACCCTCATATCTAACTTCTCCTTTATCATATAAAAATAATGGCTCAGAATGAGATAATAATTTAGCTCTTATAATTTTTCCTTTTAAAGATAAATATATTAATATATTAAATTCTGCTGAAGAAAACCCTAAAGAATCTGAGAAATTTGATGTTATAAATGCATAGCCTTTTAAGGTATTTTTAGCATATACTTTAGATATATAATTGTTATCTTTAAAATTTTCTAATTTATCAAAATCAGCATCTATCAACTGTAATTCTTTAAGAGTTACAATCTTATTACTTATATCAGATGAATAGCTTGGTGAAGATATAGTAACAAAAAATAATATCATCAAGTTTATAAAAACTTTAACCACACAATTCCTCCCATAATTGTGATAGAACTATTTTTTAACTATACATTAAATTTATAATCTTTAAATTGTTCTCTTAATTGTAATTTCTGAATTTTTCCTGTCGCCGTATGTGGCAAGGAATCAACAAAGACAACATCGTTTGGCATCCACCAAGATGCAATTTTATCCTTTAAAAATATTAAGATTTCATCTTTAGTTACTTCTAAATTTTCATTTTTTACAATTATTAATAATGGTCTTTCATCCCATTTAGGGTGAAAAACACCAATAACCCCTGCTTCCATTACAGAGGGGTGTCCTACAGCAAAGTTTTCAATTTCTATTGAGCTAATCCACTCTCCTCCAGATTTAATGACATCTTTTGTTCTATCTGTAATTTGCATGAAACCATCAGTATCTATTGTAGCAACATCTCCTGTTAAAAACCAATCATCGTCACCATGNGTTTCACTNTTTTCTATATTNANATANCCNGAACATATCCANGGNCCTCTAANCCANANATTACCAAANTCTTTNCCATTATTNGGNAGTNNNANNNCANTTTCATCNGTNATTTTTATTTCNANNCCNTATACTGGNCTTCCNTGTTTTACAGNAANATCTAATCTTTCNGNAAANCTNTGNCCNTNNTGNTTNGCNAAGAGGNCTATTNATAGTTCCTATAGGNGAAGTTTCNGTCATTCCCCANCAATGTAANACTTCTACNCCATANTTTTCATAAAANTTNTCCATCATAAATCTTGGACAAGCTGATCCTCCTACTACGCAACTCTTCAAAGAATCTAACTTCTTTCCTGTCTGTTCTAAATATTCAAATAACATTAACCATATAGTTGGAACGGCAGCAGTAAAAGATACNGACTCACTTTCTATAAGAAATTGAACACTTTTACCATCAAGGTTTCTACCAGGCAAAACTAGTTTAGCACCTACCATTGTAGTTACATATGGTATAGCCCAAGCGTTAGCATGAAACATTGGAGCAATTGGCATTATTGTATCTAGTGCTGACAAATTCATTGCATCTGGAGCTGCTGCTGCAAAAGCATGAATTACCGTAGATCTATGAGAGTATAAAACTCCTTTTGGATTGCCTGTAGTTCCTGAAGTATAGCATAGCGAAGAAGCTATTTTTTCGTCAAATATCGGCCATTCAAAATTACCATCCTCTTNATCTAATAAGTCCTCATAACAAATTAAGTTACTTAACTTTGAGGATGGTGGCATTTGATTTTTATCACATAAAACTATTATTTTTTCTAGGATACCCACTTTGTNTAATAAGTTTTCAATAAGTGGAATAAAATCAATATCNATAAATAAAAATTTATCTTTTGCATCNTNAATTATAAATATTAATTGCTCAGGAAACAATCTAGGATTAATTGTATGACATATATTACCTATTCCTGAAACACCAAAATATAATTCATAATGCCTAAGATTGCTCCATGCCATTGTAGCAATAGTATCTCCTTTTTTTGCCCCTAATTTTATTAAGGCTTGAGCTAGTTTTTTAGCNCTAATATTTACTTTTTGATAATTTGATCGGGTGATTATACCCTCAGAGTCACTACTAATGATTTCTGTATTACCGTGATACTTTGATGCATGATCTAGTAATGAAGAAATTAATAAAGGTCTTTCAGACATTAATCCATTCATAAATTTATTCCTATTCTAAATTAAACTATAATTCTTTTTTAATTTCGCAACACTTTTAATTATGATACTGTTGTATACAAATCAATCATAAGCAAGGTATTATATGGGAATAAAAATTGCAATAATTGGTTCCGGACCTGCAGCATTTTATACTGCTCANTCACTTCTAAAAGAAGATATTGAATATGAAATAGATATAATTGAAAAATTATTCAGCCCATATGGGCTTGTAAGATATGGTGTTTCTCCTGATCATCAAAGTACTAAAAATGTAAGTAGGGTATTTGAAAGAACTTTAAGTAATACTAAAGTAGAATTTTTTGGAGGAATAGAAATTAATAACTCTCCATCAATTAAAGATATATTGGCCCTTTATGATGCCGTTGTAATAGCTACTGGCATGGCAAAAGATAGAGACCTAAATATAAATAATACAAATGTTTCTGGTTATTTTGGCGCCACACAATTTGTAAATTGGTATAATGGGCACCCTGAATATAAAAATCTATCTCCAGACTTGAGTGGAGACACTGCAATAATTATTGGTAATGGTAATGTAGCTATTGACTGTGCAAGGATATTAGTTAGCTCTAAACAGGAATTAGAAGGTACCGATATAACAAATTATGCCAAGATAGCTTTACTAAACTCTGGTATAAAAAAAGTTTATATAATAGGTAGACGAGGACCTCTAGATGCTAAATTTACAACCGTAGAAATACGAGAAATGAGCGAATTACTTGATTGTGATCAAGTCCTNTCTAAAGGAACACTTCAAAGNATGAATAAAACCATATTAGAAGATGAAATTGCTAAGCAATATAGAATACTAACTTCTTTTCCAGAAGAAAAACCAAGAAATTCAAACAAAACAAAAACTGTAGAATTTAAATTTCATTTGAGCCCTATCAATATACTTGGAACTGATAGAATGTCAGATGTGGAATTTAAGGATAACCTAAATGAAAACAATAAAACTATTACAATAAAAGCAAACCTAATCATTAGTGCTATTGGTTATGAAGGAGAAAAAATAGAAGGTGTACCGAGTGATTCTACAGGCAAGATACGTAATAATGAAAACATAATTAAAGAGAGATTATATACAGTAGGATGGGTATCCAGAGGACCTNCTGGTGTTATAGGAACTAATAAGCAAGATGGAGCTAAAGTAGCAAAACTTATTGCAAATAATATTAAACCTCGAAATAGTCCTGGAAGAAATGGACTAAAGCTTTTATTAAATAAATTAAATAAAAGATATATTTCAAAGGAGCAATGGTTTTTAATAAACGAAGAAGAGATAAATAGAGCTAGTAACTCGTCACCTAGATTGAAATTCACGTCTTTTACAGATGTTTTTAATTTTTTAGATAATATATAAATCNCATAAGGAGTCCNATGTCATTAGACAAAGAATCTTTCACAATATTTTTAGATACAATTCAAAAATTTGTAGATAATAAACTTATACCTAGAGAAGAAGAAGTTTCGGAAACCAATAATATACCCATTGATGTTATTAATGAAATGAAAGAATTAGGCTTATTTGGTATTTCTATACCTCATGAATATGGAGGATCAAATCTTTCTATGGAGGAAGAAGTTAGATTAACGTTTGAATTGGGTAGAACTTCTCCTGCATTTCGTTCTATAGCTGGAACTAATATAGGTATAGGATCACAAGCTATAGTAATGTCTGGAACTGAAGAACAAAAAACAAAATATTTACCAAAGTTTGCTACTGGTGAATTAATAGGATCTTTTGCTTTGACAGAACCTGATGCAGGGTCAGATGCTATGTCAATTAAAACAACCGCAAAAAAAATTAATAAGAAATATGTGATCAATGGAACAAAAAGATATATTACAAATGCTCCTATTGCAGGAGTTTTTTCAGTAATGGCAAAAACTAGGCCTGAAAAAAAATCATCTTCAATTTCTTGCTTTTTAGTTGATGCTAAAACTTCAGGTGTAACAATTGGAAAGCCAGATATTAAAATGGGCCAAAGAGGTGCCTTAACAGCAGATGTAATATTTGATAATTGTGAAGTTTCAGAAGATTCCCTATTAGGAGGGCAAGAAGGTATTGGGTTTACTACTGCCATGAAAGTACTTGATAAAGGCAGACTTCATATTTCTGGAATATGTGTTGGTTTAGCAGAAAGACTATTATATGAATCTCTTAAATTTTCTACTAGTAGGAAGCAATTTGGTCAAGATATAGCTAGCTTTCAACTAATACAGGCTATGATTGCTGATAGTAAGACTGAGATATTAGCAGCAAAAAATCTCATCATAAATACTGCCATAATGAGAGATAACGGTATTAATATTACATTAGATTCCTCATGTGCAAAATTGTTTGCATCGGAAATTTTAGGTAAGATAGCTGATAGAGCTGTTCAAATACACGGTGGAGCTGGTTATATGGCTGAATACCCTGTAGAAAGACTATATAGAGACGCAAGATTATTTCGTATATATGAAGGAACTAGTCAAATACAACAATTAATTATAGCTAGAGAAACCATAAAACGTTTTAAAAATAGTAACTAGTTCTCTAATAACTCTATTTTCTTTATTATATTTTTGGATAAAGGAGCAGATGAATGAGTTTCTTGGTTCGTATTAACCCATATAACTTCTCCAGATACTCGCATGTTATCTTCTTTATTAGGATGAACTTCTATATAAAAAGTTAAACTTGATGTACCTATTTTTTTAACTTTCAAGCAAACATCGATAATTTGATCAAAATATATGGGTGCTTTATATTCGACTAAAGTTTTTACAGTATGAAAATCTTCATTTCTTTCTTTAACCTCCTTAACATAATCATACTTAATATGCCTTAAATATTCAGTCATTGCTGTATCAAAATATGTTAAATAGTGTGCATTAAAAACTATTCCTTGCGCATCTACCTCAGAGTATCTTACTCGAAAAGAATAATAAAAATTAAATATATTTCTACTCATTATTCTATATTTTAAAATTGAGATGAATTAAAAGACATATCATTAGCTGAAGAAACAGCTTCTAACATAGTATTTTTATTAACTTCATCTAACATTGCTTCTGAAACATATATTTCTGCTAATTTTAAAGTATTCTTTATTCTTACAACTTTAGCATTAATTGGGTCTATACCATTTAATGTTTTAAGTGCTAACCTAACTGCCTTATCGCCATCCGCCATTGGTATTGGAATTTTACCTCCTTCTAATTTTGAACTAGCTACCACATTTGCGTAAGTTGTAGGAAAATCAATTTTATCAAAAAGCTTTTTAGTAATTACATCCGCTGCTGCAAAACCAGTTGCATTCCCCTTTGTTTTGTCAGTTAAATCTAGAAGCACTATTTTAGATACATTAGGTTTTTCAAAACCTGGCTCATTTTTATTACCAGTAATATTTGGGTCACACCCTCCTCCACTTATTTCCTTACCAATTTCATCTATAATTAATACATCTATTTGGTCAAAACATATTTTTCCCATAAGTTTTTTTGCCATGGTTTGTAAATTTGCTTCTTTTTCAAAAAGTTGATTTCCTGGTATAGCTTCCACAATGGCAGTATGATCATAAGCATCTTCAACTAAGCCTATACCAAAAAGAAAATTGATTTTTTCCATTAAATGTTTTGCTGCATTAGGTAATTTTGTTCCAAACATGCTCATAGGATATGCTCCATGAAGCTCACTAGCTCCATTGATTTTACCCATACCTATTGTCATCATTTTTACTATTCCACTTTCAATGGAACCACGAAAATTTGTATGTGGTTTGACTCTATTAATTAAGATAACTCCATCAGCTTCATAAGCAAATTTGTCCATATGAACTTTTGTGCCGTCATCTAGTACCACAGGAACTACAGTTTCCATAGTAGCCCTGACTTCAGCGCCTACTTTTTCTTCAGTGACCCCATAACCTGCTAAAAGAGCTTTTTGATTTTCAACTGTTCCGCCACCATGACTGCCCATAGCTGGAAAAATGAACGGCTTTGCACCTAATTCTTTTAAGCAAGAAACAGTAGACTTTACAGCAATATCTATATTTGCAACTCCTCTACTACCAACTCCAATTGCTATAGATGCACCAGCTTTTATGGAGTTTTTTATTTCTGGTTTATTAATTTCATTTTTAACTGCTAAAGCTACATCATCAATTTTATGATCCTCAAAATTTTGTTTTACTCTAACCATCTTAGGTATCGCAAAATCTAAACCGCCTGGTATATTAATTTGCAAATTATCAAACATACTTAACTCCAATTAAATAAATACTAATAAATCGTNATATAATAGCATATATTTATAAAATATAAATTTATTCTTGCATATATTATGTAAAAGAATAATCATAATTNTTACTGAACAATAATNAACATGGTCAAAAATATGAAACANATCATTGAAATAGAAACAGGTACTAGACAACTACTATCTCATATACATGGNAACATTGGAATAATAACACTAAATCGACCAGAATCAAAAAATGCTTTATCAGATGAATTAACACCAGCTTTAAGACAACAAATTTCTAAATTTAATATAGATAAAAGAGTTAACAGTCTTATTATTACAGGAGCTGGTGATGCTTTTTGCGCTGGTGGTGATGTTAAATCAATGAATTCATCTAAAAATAAAAATGAAGGTTGGGGTAAAGATCAATCCGATGAAGAAACTATTAAAGATTTGCAAGTTAAGCAGATGACACTAACACATGTTCTTTATAATTTTTCAAAACCTACAATTGCCGCAATACCAGGTGCCGCTGCAGGGGCAGGATTATCTATAGCTTTGGCATGTGACTTTAGGTTTGTAAATGAAAATGCTTTTCTAATTGCAGGCTATGGAAAAATAGCTTTAACAGGAGACTATGGAATGTCTTGGCTGCTTCCGAGGATAGTAGGAGTCTCTAAAGCTAAAGATATTATGTTTAGCAATAAAAAAATATTAGCTAAAGAAGGACTTAAGATTTGTTTATTTGATAATATAGTTAAGGGAGATAATTTATTAAAATCTACTTTAGAATATGCTAATTTACTTGGTTCTTTCTCACCTTTGGCTTTAAAAGCTATGAAAAAAAATATTAATAATAGTTATGAATTAAATTTAGAAGAGGCTTTACATCAAGAAGCTATAGAATTAATTAAAGCATCTAAATCTAATGATCATAAAGAAGGCATTAAAGCTTTTATTGAAAAAAGAAAACCTAGTTTTATGGGCAATTAATATGGAATGGTATGAAAATAAACTCTCATATGATTTAGGTATTAAATATCCTATTATACAAGCA
This sequence comes from Candidatus Pelagibacterales bacterium, assembly GCA_002684605.1. The sequence goes on from NYVM01000029.1 coordinate 55,597, forward strand.
CCTATGGCTAGTGCAGCAAGTATAGAGCTTGCATCTGAAGTATCTAATGCGGGAGGATTAGGATCACTTGGTTTAAGTTATCATAAATCTGAAAATATTTTACCAGATTATAATAATCTACTTAGCAAAACTAATAATACGGTTAATATAAATTTTTTTACTCACAAAGAACCTTTAAGTAATTCTGCTATACATAAAGAATATAAAGATTATGTATCAAAGTTTTATAAAAAATACGGTATCGATAAAATTCCAGATATTACAAATACTTGCGAAACTTTTAATAGGCCACAACTTGATTTATTACTTCAAATGAACCCAAAAGTTGTAAGTTTTCATTTTGGGTTACCTAAAGAAGATTACATTAAAGAAATTAAAGAACAAAAAATATATATGATTAGTTCTGCTACAACAGTGGAAGAAGCAAAAATACTAGAGAACTCAGGAGCTGATGCGGTTATTGCTCAAGGTTTTGAAGCAGGCGGACATAGAGGTACTTTTCATTCCTCTTATAAAGAGGGTGAAATTGGATTATTTTCATTATTGCCTCAAATTGTTAGCAGTATTAATTTACCTGTTATAGCTGCTGGAGGTATAGCTGATGGAAGAGGCATAGTTGCTGCTATGATGCTAGGAGCAAAAGGAGTTCAATTAGGCACTGCCTTTTTAAAATGTCCAGAAGCTTCTGTGCACCCGCTTTGGAAAAAAGCTTTAGATGATTCAAAATCAAGAGAAACAAGAATTACTAGTGCATTTACTGGAAGACCAGCAAGAGGTATAGTTAATTATTTATTGCAAGAATTTGATGGTAAAGAGTTTATGCTTCCTGATTTCCCTTCAGTAGGATCTATTATCAAGCCATTGGCTAATGTAGCTGCCAAAACAGGTGATGAAAGTTTTTTATCTTTATGGGCTGGTCAATCTGCTCCTATGTCAGAAAATATGCCTGCAAAAGATTTAGTACAAAAATTAATAAATGAAGTTTCAAGTATTTTCAACAATATTAAAAACACTTAAATTAATCTTTAATTAATATTTCAGCCATTTTTTCCTTTAATAATAAAATACTTTTTAATGGTCGCACCATTACTTTAAAAGATGTGATTTTATGTTTCTTCCATTTAATGATATCTACACCATTTATATAAATACCATTTAGCTCACATTCAAACTCGCATATTGCATAATGCTTATTATGTATTTCATTGATATACTTAAA
>NYVM01000030.1 GCA_002684605.1 Candidatus Pelagibacterales bacterium
TTTCTGTGTTTTGTACTCAAATGTTGGAATTTCAGATTTATATAAATATTGTTGAAAGAAATAATATAAATCTAAATCAACTTTTTCATTTATATAATTTATGATTTCTATACCATCAACTATTTTATACTTGAATTCTTCAGAAATTCCTTTAATAATTGAAAACCAAAGACTATCGTTATGAATTAGGCTTCTTAATGTATGAAGCATTAAAGATCCTTTTTGATACATATCATTACTTCCTTTCTTATTTACATTATATGGCCCTATAATTGGCTTATCGTTTCTAACACTTCGTTTCTGATTATTTACATATTTAAGCATAATATCATAGCCGTATATACATTCAACATATAAAACTTCTGAGTATGTACAGAAACCTTCATGAATCCACATATCTGCTATATCATTAGTAGTAATGCTATTACCCCACCACTCGTGACCAGTCTCATGTACAATAATATAATCAAAATCTAATCCAGCAATAAATTGTTTATTTCCATTGTATCCTGGAAGATAATTATTTCCATAAGCGATAGCGGATTGGTGTTCCATTCCAAGATAGGGTGTTTCGATTAAGGTGTAGCCATCTTTATAAAATGGATAAGGTCCAAAATATTTCTCAAAACATTCTAACATAGGATTAACTTGTTGAAAATGATCTCTTGCTTTGTTGTAATTATATTTTAAAACATAATAATCTAATTCCAGTGTATCAAAATTATTTATATGAATATCATTAAAGTATTTATAATCTCCTATGCAGAGAGTAACATTATAATTATTAATAGGATAAGATACATACCAGCTGCTTTTATTTGCTTTAGATTGTAGTTCCTCACTAAAAAAAGTTTTATCACTCTTTTTCTTACCATTAGATATTACCTGAAGTGGATATCTTACTGTAGATGTAATTTTCATACTATCTGGCTCATCAGATTGATGATCTTTACATGGCCACCATGAACTTGCTCCAAGTCCTTGACATGAAACCCCAACCCAAGGATTTCCATTATTGTCTTTTTCCCAAGAGAAACCTCCATCCCATGGAGGATTAACAGCAACTCTAGGTTTACCAGAATAAAGAACTTTAAAACTAATTTTCTCATTTTCATTAATTATTCTAGGAAAATTAATAAATACTGCATTATGTATTCTTTGAAACTCTAGTTTTTTATGCTCAAATTGAATGGAATGAATTTTTAAATTTTCAAAAAGATCTATTTGGATTGTTTGAAAATCTGATAATGCTTTAATATGAATATTATTNTATGAATTAATAATTTTTTGCTGATAATCATCTACAGTTATATCTAGATCGTAATAGTAAACATCGTAACAAGATCTAAATTCTGAGAGATTACCTCTTAAGCTATCAGAATATGTAAATTCCTGAGATAAAGCAGAAAGTGAAAAAATAAGCGATAAAAAAATTAAACTAGTATATCGCATAGACTTAATTAAAGTAATTAATCTAGTTTTCTAAGATCAATAGTACAGTCAATATTTGCATTTAGCAATGGTTCTGAAAAAGTTAAATTCATAGTCCCCTCGTATCTTGAGCTAAAGTTACCTGTCCCAGTAAGGAAAACTGTTGCAGTATCCGAAATAAAACCTAAATCTAAGTATGCTTGAAAACTTTGAAATGGAATTGTAAAACTTCCTAAAGAATCGACACTAGCAACTAAATTATTTGTTCCTGCATCAATAAACAAAGTATTTACAGAATCTGAAAAAATACTAATTGTATCAGGTAATTGATCAGCAAGATAAAGTGTATCAGTTCCTAATACATATTCTTCACAATTTGGAGAAAAAAACCAGTCACCAGTGATTACTCTTATATTAAACGAGTCATCTGGTCTAATTTCTGAATTTCCTCCGCCAGTACATGCAGTAAGAATAAGAACGATTGAGAAAGAGAGTATAAGAAAAAAATTATTTTGTTTTGAGTTCATTTNTGTATTTATTTAGTTAATATCATNGAGCAATCGCTAGANAAAGGAAATAAACCAGAAATATTTCCTGAAAATGTAAAGTCCATTGTTCCTGTANTTTCNGATGTAATTTGACCACTNCCTACAACATCGACATCTACTGGAATACCCGTTCCTGTTGCGTCTATTGAAATCGTTACAGGNTTTACGGNAATATAACCATTATCATCAATAGTTCCGTCAAGTTGAGACCCATCAAAGTCAATAAATAAAACTCCGTTTCCAGCAGATTGAACATCTACAGAGGAAGGCATCTGATCATTCAATGATATATCACCAATTAAAGGAACAGATATATCATCACAATTTGGATCTAGATTCCATGTTCCAACTGCAAGCTCAGACCAATTTGGAGGGTATACACACGAACCATCATCTGTATTGGCAAGGTTATTATAATTAACAGCATTAGTATCNATACAACCTAAAAGCTCTTTTTCACAAGAAGAGAAAATTAAAGAGATAGAAAAAATTGTAAAAAAAAGGTAAATGAAGTTTTTCATAAGTAGTAATAAAAAAAAGTTGCTATCAAAGATAGCAACTTTTATTAATTNAGTTAGTTTATTTGATTAAACTAAAATATTTCCATTGGCTATTGCTTTAGATAAAACTGAAGCAATTCCATTTTTATTAATAGTTCTTAATGCATTTGTAGAGACTTTTAATATAACCCATTCCCCAGTTTCTGGAACATAAAATTTCTTTGTTTGTAGGTTTGGATAGAATTTTCTCTTTGTTTTTCTATTGGAATGAGAAACATTATTTCCAACCATAACTTTTTTNCCTGTTATTTGACAAACTCTAGACATAATTTCTAAATTTAAGGCTGCAAATATACAATCTAATCTGATATGAAGAAAATTTATTCATATTTTTTTATTTCATCTATTAATAACTCTAAAGCCTTAATTTTAACTTGATTTAAAATGATTTTTCTATCTCCACTAAATAATATTTTTTTTGTTATTGAGCCTTTTCTTGAAGTAATTGTAATGAAAACTGTACCTACTGGATTATCTGTAGTTCCTCCTTGTGGACCTGCGTAGCCTGATGTTGCAATCGAATAATCAGAATTAAATTTATTTCTAGCATTTTTAGCCATTTCAAAACAAACATCTTCACTTACAGATGATTTTTCATTAATTAATTTTGAGCTAATAGATAATAAATTTATTTTAGAGATATCACTGTAGCAAATAATACCTCCTAAAAAGAAATTTGAACTTCCTGGGATTTGAGATAAACTAGATGCAATTAAACCAGATGTACAGCTTTCTGCAACTGAAACAGATATTTTTTTGCTTATACATAAATCATAAACTAATTTATTTAAATCACTTTTATTATCATCATATTTAACAATAAGATTTAATTTAACCAATTCACTTTTTATTAAGCTCTTAATTTTTGATTTGTCATTACTAATACCACTCAAACGTAATCGGACAACTCCTGGACTTGGGAGATAAGCTAATTTAAGTTCTTTGTTAAGAGATTCTTCCCAATCCTTTAGCATAAATGCTAATTGAGATTCTGGAATATTTCTAATAAATATGGTTTTCTGAACAATACTATCAAATTTTCTGTTTTTTTTAAATTCTTTAAAAAAATGTTCAACTAAAATTTTCATTTCATATGGAACGCCAGGAAGCGCTAAAATATCGCAGTTATTTTGTGAAAACCATATTCCTGGTGCAGTACCAAGTGGATTTCTAATAACTTTTGATTTAGATGGAACCAAAGCTTGATCCTTATTTAAATCCAAAATTTTTGACCTTCCCTTTCGTTTAAAAAAATTTTTTATATCAGAAAAAACATCATTATTTAACACAAGTTCATCATTAAAAAAACTACATAATGTATGTTTAGTTAAATCATCATTTGTTGGACCCAACCCACCAGTAATTATGACTAGTTCTGAGTTATCTATTGCATCTTTTAATACGCTTTTAATACTAAGTTTAGAATCACTTACAGTAGATATCTTAGTACATTCTATTCCTTCAGATGTTAAAAAATTCGCTATCCACGATGCGTTAGTATTAACTATTTGGCCAATTAAGATTTCATCACCAATAGAAATAATCTGAGCTTTCATTAGCTAGAGTTGTTAAAATGCTGTTGTAGGACCTGTAATATGCTTACGTTCTTTAGGGCGAATATTCATTACAGGGATTGGAGAATTATTGATAATATATCTAGCTGTTACACTTATATTCTTTGACAAACTTAATTCTTCTTTTTTAGTCATAATCATAAAAATATCATCATCAAATTTCTTTTGGAATTCAAAAATAAAGTCGCCAACATTCTGTTTACTATCACCTTCTAATAAAGTTGAGACACATTTAATACCAGCATTTGTCACAAATTTTTCAACTTGTTCTAAATTACGAGTTAATTTAGTTCTTACAACTGTAGAATCTTTCAAAACAACAGAGACTAGCTGAATATCAGCATTCCATATTCTAGCATATTTTATTGCATATGTAACTTTTTCTTTAGTTTCCTTTTCTGTGTCTAGTGGTAAAATAATATTGTTACAAGCTCCTTTTATGGTTGCTCCTTTTATTGTAATAACTGGACATTTAGCCAGTCGTACCACTCTTTCAGCATTTGACCCCATAAAACGTTTGATTCTATCTTTTGGAGAGGCTGTTGTTCCCATAATAATCAGATCGGCTGCAATCATTTCTGCAACCTCATTTATCTGATTATATATTTTACCTTGAGCAACTACTATTTCAATTTCAAGATTATATTTCTTTGAATATTCTAATGCAATTTCTGAAAGTTTATTGTGAACTTTCTTTTTTAGCTCATGAGAATTATCATCTAAAAATAAATTTTGCATCGTGCTTCTTTCTTCAACCACAGAAAGAAGAAATACTTTTGCATTATCTAATTTAGCAAAACTACATGCTTGGTCAAAAGCATTTATAGACTGATCAGAAAACCCAATTGGAACTAAAATTTTACTTGATGAAGGTGACATATTATTCTTATTTTTACCGCAGCAAAAATACATATTAAATGAATAAATTAAGAGATACAGAATTAATAATTACTAATAGCGGAAGAATTTATCATCTTAATTTAAAAAAAGAAGAAATTGCTGATAATATTATACTAGTAGGCGATCCAAATAGAGTTGAACAAATTTCAAATAAGTTTGAGAAAATTGACTTCAAAATATCTCATAGAGAATTCATAACACATACCGGATATTACAATAACAAAAAAATATCGGTTATTTCTTCTGGAATTGGAACTGACAATATTGATATTGTCATAAACGAACTTGATGCATTAGCAAATGTAAATTTTGAAACAAGAACAATTAATAAGAATAAAAAATCATTAAATATTATAAGGCTTGGAACATCCGGTGGCTTAAATAAAAAAATTGATGTTGATTCTTTTATTGTCTCAGAGTATGTTATTGGTCTAGATGGTTTAGCACATTTTTATAAAAGCAATAAAATCATTGATCAAACATTATCAAATATATTTATTAATAAAACTAATTGGTCAAAACATCATGCTAGTCCATATTCTGTAAAAGGGTCAGAAAATTTATTAAGTAAGTTCAACAAATTTAGTAAAGGAATTACGCTCACAGCTACTGGATTTTACGGACTTCAATGTAGAAATTTAAGACTAAAATCATCAATCTCTGA
>NYVM01000031.1 GCA_002684605.1 Candidatus Pelagibacterales bacterium
AAAAAAAAACGTGATTATCAGCGAGGTAAATCATCCAAAGCACGATAGCCTATTTCTTTATACCAATCTGCCTCAGGGCCAATTAATTAACAAAGAATATCATAATTTAAGTGAAATATTATTTTTCAATATCTCATACAATGAAAAATTAAAACGGCCAACACTTTCAAAATGCATGTTAGACTTTGATAAAACAAAAGTCTATTGGATGAATTGGTGCTCTAAAACACCTGTTTTTAAATATTACAATGATGAAATTCAAAGGAGCGCTATGACATTAAAACTTATGTCTTACGACAAAACCGGAGCTGTTTTAGCTGCTGTAACAACCTCCTTGCCAGAAACTATAGGAGAAGTAAGAAATTGGGATTATCGTTTTTGTTGGATTCGTGATGCATCTATGGTTATAAGGGTCATTTCAAAACTAGGACATAAAAGGATTGTAAAAAACTTTATTAATTACATCGTAGAGCTAATTCCTGAAAAGGATCAAAGGCTTCAAATCATGTATGGGATTAATGGAGAAAAATTTTTGAAAGAAGAATTTTTAGATCATCTTTCTGGTTATGAAAATTCAAAACCAGTAAGAATTGGTAACGCTGCTTTTTCTCAAAAACAAAATGACATTTATGGTATTTTAATGGACGCTATTCATGCCGAAATGAAAGAATTTCCAACCGATTTTGAGCGTACAGAGGAAATATGGTCAATAGTAAAAGGTATTGTTTGGGTGGTAAGAAAAAATTGGCAAAAAGCCGATAAGGGAATTTGGGAATTTCGCTCTGAAGATCTTCATTTTACCTTTTCAAAAGTTCTGTGTTGGGTAGCTATAGACCGTGCTATTAAAATTGCTGAATTAGTTGGAAAAGATGAAGCAGCTTTAAAGTGGGAACCTTTAAAGGAAGCAATAAAAAATGATATCGAAGAAAAAGCTTGGAATACTGATATCCAAGCTTATACTCAATCCTACGGATCAAAACATCTAGATGCTTCCGTATTATTAATAGAGTACTATGGGTTTATTTCGGCTAGCGAAATTAGATTTAAGAAAACGGTTAAGGCAATCGAAAAAGAATTAGCTCATGAGGGTCTTTTGTATCGTTATAAAAATAAAGATGATTTTGGCCTCCCCTCTTCTTCATTTACAGTATGTACTTTTTGGTTCATTAACAGCTTGATTAAAATAGGTGAAGTAAAAAAGGCAAAAGAGTATTACGAGAAATTATTGAGTTACAGCAATCATTTAGGACTTTTTAGTGAAGATATTGATTTTGAATCTAAACGACTTTTAGGAAATTTTCCACAAGCTTATTCTCATTTGGCATTAATAGACACAGCTCTTTCTTTTAATAACGCTGCTAAAATTCGTAGCAAATCTTTATATAAAAACTAAAAATTGATTTTTGACAATAGATTAACTTAATGGATGTGATCCAGAATAAGTAAATGAGGAATGGGTATATTTGAATTAGATTTTAATAAAATAAAAACGTGAAAAAAATTATATTTCTTTTTTTTCTAACACTTAGTCAAGCTAATGCCCAGTGGGAATATAAAGTTAATAACACTGAAAAAACTATAGAAGCGATTGGAGGTCTACAATTTAAAACCCAATTTCAAGATACGATCATTTTAAATTTATCAAAATCCAGAAAACTAGGGTTAGATTTTTCAATCCAAGGGAAATATTTCAAATCCGAAGAAGAATACTATGTTTTATTTGAGATTTCAGATCGCAAAATTAAAGTCCTGCGCTCCATTAATGAAAGAAATAGATTTAGAATTTTTGAGGTTAAAGATCTAATTAGCAAAGAAAAGTATGAATTAGAAGACTTTTTAAAGATTCTTAAAAAAGGTGAAGAATGTGTTTTAACTATTCGTTCAAATACTAGAGTTATTCAAGGCTATAACCAACTCACAGGAAGTGGGACCGCAATCAATAATGTTCTTAAGTCAAGTATCCCCTAATACTTTTAGCTATAATTTAATTTTACATTATAGGATCACAACCAAATACATAACTATCAGTCGTGATAGTTGTTTTAAAGGGTCCACTTAAGATGGAAAGATTTTTAAGTCAAAAACAGAATTAAATGGTGTTGGGAAATAAGAATTTAATTTTATTCAATACATTAGAGAAACAACAAAGATCAAGTTTTATGGAATGGTATATGAAAAATAGGTGGTGGGTCTGGACGATAACAGGAATTTATCTAGCTTATAGATTAGCAACAAGCTTTTATTACAGTTAGGAGATTTTTCGGATAAAGATCACTTTTAAATTAGTAAAGCTCTCTTATTTTAATGTTTTTAAAATATGCTTTTCCAGGATGGTCCTGCAGGCAAATAGCCCCTTTTTTAAATTTAGCAAAATCGTACCAGCGTTTTTCTCCTAGATATGGGTAATCTTCAGATTTGTTGAATTTACTTTTTAAAAATGAGACATCCCATTCAGGACCATTCAGAGGGAATTTATTAATTACTACACCATTTAATTTAAGTAATCCTTTATTATCTTTCTGATCAATTTTAATATAGTATTGATTCCAATCTCCTACAGGGTTTGGTTTTAATTCACCTTTAGGAGAAAACAAATCATACACAGCTCCTAAGTATTTTTTCTTTTGATCTAAATCGCCTAATACGTTATTGAGTTCTATATCGCCGCCTAAAACATCCTCGGGTTTTGCATACACTTGTGGATCAATGATTTGAATTTCAGGGCCGGTTTGATATGGAAATTTGTAAGCCATATCTTCATCTACACCCCACATAAATCCACTATTACCGCCTTTTTCAATTTTCCACTCAAAAGAAATCTCAAAGCTTTCATATGTTTTATTAGAAAGCAAACTTGCATCATCTTCTCCAGACTCTAAACCTGAAATTTTGTCGAAAATTAGAATCCCATCTTCAACGCTCCAACCTTTTTTTAATCCGTTGTCTTGAAAATAATGCCATCCGTCAAGAGAATTATTTTTGATTAATGAAACCCATTCATTTTTTGGAGATTTACAAGCAATAAACAATAGAATAACAATAAACTTTTTCATTTGTAATATTTTAGAAGGTAATGTTAGTTTTAAATGTCTCTTATGAGAATAAAGAGTTAATATAATTATATTTTTTAGTTTAGTACGATGATAAAGTTTATAAAAATAACACTCAAGGGCTTAGCAGTATTCATTTTATCAATAGCCCTTATCTATCTCTTTTTTTCAATAAAATGGAGATTAGATGCTTCAAGGGACTATGCAATGTTTGGGCCGGAAGCTCCAAAACTCAAAATTAATAACAAGGTATACAGAGATCTAAATAAAAACGGAAAATTAGATACATATGAGAATCCAGAGGCTCAAATTGAAGATAGAGTTGGAGATTTGATTAGTCAGATGAATCCATATGAGAAAGCTGGAGCAATTTTTATAAATATGATTGGGGTCAATGCCGATGGAACTCCAATGGAATTCCCTTCATTTTCTGATCCTTTTTCTTTTTTAATGGAGACCTCATCTGGGCAAATTGCCAAGAAAAAAATGAATCATTTCAATATAAGAGCCTCACACCCAAAAGAAAAAATGGTAGAATGGCAAAATGCTATACAAAAAATGGGAGAACGAAGCCGTCTTGGAATACCAATAACTATTGCCTCAGATCCTCGGCATGGTGTTCCAACTCAATTTGGAGCATCAATTTACACACCTTATTTTTCGTCTTGGCCGTCCGCCCTAGGAATGGGGGCTATTAATGATTCTCTTTTAGTTCAAGATTTTGGAGCTATTGTTCGAGAAGAATATAAAGCTCTTGGAATTCGAGTGGCANTAGGGCCAATGGCGGACACGAGTACAGAACCTCGTTGGTTTCGAATAGATGGAACTTTTGGAGAAAATTCAGATGTGAATTCAAGACTTGTGTCGGCATATATAAAAGGACTTCAAGGAGATAGCCTTGGGGTAGGTTCCGTGGCAGCCATGGTTAAGCATTTTCCTGGAGGAGGAACACCGGAAAATGGAAAAGATACTCACTTTCCACCTGGAATTCAAATTTTTGAAGAGGCAAACTTCGAAGAGCACTTAAAGCCTTTTATAGCTGCATTNGAAGCAAAGACAGCTTCNGTAATGCCATTTTATAGTATTGCTAAGGGTATTACNACGGAAGAGGTTGGGGCATCGTATAATAAAGAAATTATTACTGGGATGTTAAGAGAAAGACTTGGATTTGAAGGAATTATATGTACCGATTGGGCCATGATTTCTGATAAAAGAGCCATGGGAATACTATTTAAACCTGCATCAGCTCATGGAGTTGAACATTTAAATACAGATGAAAGAATAATTAAAATTATTGATGCTGGGGTAGATATGATAGGTGGAGAAAGCCTTAGCGAAGAGTTAGTGGAACTTATTCTAAAGGGAAAAATTGAAGAAAATCGAATTGATCAGTCCTTAAAAAGGATAATGAGGCAAAAATTTCAATTAGGGCTATTTGATAATCCCTATTTATCAGAAGAAAGTATAAAGATTTTGGGAAATAAAATTTCAATTGAAAAAGGAAAAGAAGCACAGAGAAAAGCATTAGTACTTTTAAAAAACGAGGAAGCTATTCTTCCTCTTAAACTCCAAACAAAGATATACTTGCATGGATTTGATACCAAAAAAGTAAAAAATGCCGAAGTAACTTCTTTAGAAAAAGCAGATGTAATTGTAGCTAAAGTTGACACTCCTCAGTGGGGTGGTGAAAAAGCTGGATCTGTAATGGAACTAATAATTAGTGGTGATAGGCTTGATTTCCCTGAAGAAGAACTGGATATATTAATACCACTATTAAAAACGAAACCAACTATTTTAGTAGCAAATCTTAAGCGTCCAGCCGTACTTTCACAATTAGAACCATTCTCTAAAGCTATAGTTGCAGATTTTGATGTTTCAGAAGACATTATTTTTGAATTGATTTTGGGCGGTTTTAATCCTAGTGGAAATCTACCGATTCAATTACCCTCATCCATGAAAAGTGTTTTAAATCAAAAAGAAGACCTCCCATATGATCTTGAAAATCCACTTTATGATTATGGCCATGGACTAAGGTTTAAAAATTTAGACTAATAACACTTAAAAACTTTGACAGTCAGTTTTTTCCAATTTTAGAAATAAGAAAAATCACTTTAGTATCTTTAAATAAAAATAACCATAAATGAAAAATTACTTTATACTATCATTACTCATAGGATCGCTTATGTTTTCTTGTTCATCAACTAGCACATTATCAAAAGAAACAAGCAAAGAAGAGACTTCTTCTGGAATGGAAAATGTTTCCCTTATTGATCAGCTAAGAAGATATCCAGGACTGAGAATTCGTGGGAATCAGGTTTACTTAAATGGAATTTCTAGCGTTAACACCCCCAATGAGGTTCTGTTTATTGTTAATGGTGTCCAAGTAGGAAACTTTAGCAGCGTTCCACAATTAATTCCTCAAGAAATTAAACGCATAGAGGTGCTAAAAAATCCTTCTGATTTTGCACAATATGGAATGATGGGCTCTGGTGGAGTGGTCTTAATCACCACTAATTAACAGTTTTATCCCCTACATTTAGAATGGCATAAATTTGTATTTTTCAAATTCAAATTAATTAGGAATAAATACTGAAATAAGTGATTAGTTTTTGGGAAAAGACACAATTGTTAAATTATGACTTAGTTGTTCTTGGAGGAGGAATCAGTGGAATGTTTTGCGCCCTTGAGTACCGTAAATTAAATCCTAAAGCGAATATTGCTATTATAGAAAGAGG
>NYVM01000032.1 GCA_002684605.1 Candidatus Pelagibacterales bacterium
TGTTAATAGAAGTCCATTAGAATTAGATTCTTTAATGGTGTCCTCTAATATACCTACGATTGATAAGTTTAATCTTACTAAGGTGAAAAGTGGGATTGGAGTGATTCACAGAGTTTCCTATTATGGTAATGAAATATATGGTCATTTATTAACAAGGAGAGAAATAGTAAAAAGATTATTAAATAATTATTTTCCGTATCATAATGCTTTAAAACTTCTTATAAAAAATACAAAAATAATTAATAATAGACTATTAGTTCTAGATTTTCATTCTATGCCTTCAAAGTTTCTAGATAAAAATGTAGATATTGTTATAGGAAATAACTTTAATTTGTCTTGCAATAATACAATATCTTCTAAAATTATTAATTATTTCTGTGACTATAATTATTCATTAAGCATAAATGATCCTTATTCAGGAGGTTTTATAACCAAATTTTATGGCAAACCTCTGGAGAGAGTAAATGTTTTACAAATAGAGATAAATAGATCTTTATATATGAATGAAGATACATTAGAGATTAAAAGTAATAAGTTAAATATTTTATCAAAAAACCTTAACTCAATTATAAAAAAATTAACTAATGATTTATAACCTATAATAAAGATCAGTTGAATTGATATATTTTTTTATATTGTGTAAGCAATAGTAGTCCTCTAAAGGATAAAAAAATTAAAAAAGAGATCCATAAACCATGGTTATCATATACTGGAACTAATATTATTAAACTGAGTAAATAAATAATAAAGCTTTGGAAAACAGTGTTTCTCATAATTTTTGTTTTATTAGCACCTATAAATACTCCATCTAGTTGAAAGGCTAAAAAAGATATTAAAGGTGAGATTATTATCCAAGTAACATATTTCTTTGTCTCAAATAAAACTTCATTAAGAGGAGTAATTATTCCTATAATTTTCATGGAAAAAAAATAAAATATTACACTATATAAAAGAGCAAATATCAATGATATTATACAGGAAGAAATTATAATTTTTGTAATATTTTTTTTATTTTTTCTTCCATACTCATTGCCTACCAGTACTTCACTTGCCTGTGCAAAGCCATCTAGGCTATAGGATATAAACATTTGGAGTATAATTAAAATAGCATTTGCTGCTAATATAGTCTCACCTAACCTAGAACCAATAGCAGTAAATATTAATATACTCATTAGAATAAAAAATGTTCTAATAAATAAATTAGTATTAGTTTTAAATAGCAAATTAAAATTATCTTGAAAAAGTCTTTTATGATTTAATAAATTAATTAATGGAATAAAAGGTTTAATATAATATAATCCAAGTATAACACCTCCATATTCAGATATAATGGTTCCAATTGCTATACCTTTAATATTTAAACCTAAATACATTCCAAGAAATAAATCTAAAACTATATTTAATGTATTAATAAATAAAACTAATTTAAATATTTGCCATGGTTTATTACTTCCAAGTAATATACCAAATATAACAAAGTTAATAAAAGTTGCTGGTGCCCCAAAAATTCTAATATTTATATAGGACTTAGTAAAAGTTAAGATGTTCTCATTATCTGTAAATATTATTATTAAAATATTTTTTAAAAATAATATGGCAGGGATACATAACAATCCAAATAGCATGGCTAATAGTAAATTTTTTTTAATTATATTTATAATCTTTTTGTCATTTTTTTGACCATAAGCCTGTGCTATTAAGCCAGTTGTGCCCATTCTAAAGAAACCAAAGCAGAAATAGAAAAAAGATAATATTGAACTTCCAATTGCAATAGCACCAATCTGTTCTATACTAATACGGCCTATTATTGAAGTATCAATTAGGCCTAATAAGGGTGTAGATATATTTGATAAAATCATAGGTATAGCAATGCTAATGATTAATTTATATAATTTTATATAATTGTATGTTTGTTTATATTTCATTATAAATATAGATAGCTTAAATTTAATTAATTTTATATGATTTTTCGTTTTTTGGCAGAAATCATATATATATAAGACTATGTATTACTGAATATTTTTTTGAGGACGCAATGTTAAAGTTTTTATATTATTCATTCTTATTGATAATTGGTATTGTATCAGCCTTAGCAATTATTTCTTTATCTATTTTATGGAATTATGGAAACGATTTACCAGATTATATGCAATTACAATCATATAAAACAAAAGCAATGACACGGTTATATTCTAGTAATGATAATATTATCCAAGAGTATGCTAATGAAAAGAGAGTATTTATACCATATGAGGCAATTCCTAAATTATTAATTGAAGCTTTTGTTGTTACTGAAGATAAAAATTTTTTTAAACATGATGGAATAGACTTTAAAGGAATTTCTAGAGCAGTATTATTAAATATTAAACATTTAATAACAGATAAAAGATTAGTTGGTGCATCTACTATTACTCAGCAGGTAGCAAAAAATTTTCTATTATCAAATGAAGTTTCCTTTGATAGAAAAATAAAAGAAGCTTTACTTGCACTTCGTATTGAAAGGACTTTAACAAAAGAACAGATACTAGAATTGTATTTAAATGAAATATTTTTAGGTTTTAGATCTTATGGAATAGCCGTTGCATCCCAAAATTATTTTAATAAATCAATAAATGATTTAAGTTTGGCTGAAATTGCTTTTTTAGCTGGTTTACCAAAAGGTCCAAATAATTATCACCCAATAAAAAAATATAATGCTGCAGTTAATAGAAGAAATTATGTTTTATCTAGGTTATTTGAAGAAGGAGTTATTAGTAGGATAGATTTGTCTAAGGCATTAAAAAATAAAATTCAGGTTAAAAGTAATCAAAATAATATTAAAATTAATGCTCATTATTTTTCGGAAGAAGTTAGAAAGATTATTATAAATAAATACGATAAAGATTATCTATATAATGAGGGGTTATACGTTCTAACTACATTAGATGAAAAATTACAAAGTTATGCAGAAAAAAGTCTTAAAGAAGGTTTAGAACAGTATGATAAAAGACAAGGTTGGAGAGGTAAGGTAGGTAATATCGAATTAACGCATATTAATGGCCAATGGTTATCAAAATTTAATAATTATGAATTAAAGGATATAAATAACAATATATATGCTGTGGTTTTAGGCTTTGAGGATAATACAATAAATATTGGTTTTTTAAATGGTGATTTAGGAAAGCTAGATTTAATTGAATCAGCTTGGGTTATTAATGCAGGTGAGGAAGATAATATTACTATTGATAGTTATAAAAATATTATTTTAAAAGTAGGTGATATTATATTAGTAACCAAATCTTCAAATTATAGAGTGGGAGAAAAATCATATAAAATATATCAAGTTCCGCAGGCAAATGGAGGTATAGTAGCAATAGATGCCTTTACCGGAAATGTTTTAGCATTAGTAGGTGGATATAACTTTATAAAAAATAAGTTTAATAGGGTAACTCAAGCTAAGAGACAGGCTGGGTCAGCCTTTAAGCCATTTGTTTACTTGGCAGCACTAGAGTCTGGTCTAACGCCTTCATCATTAATATTAGATTCTCCTTTAGTTATAGACCAGGGGCCAGGACTTTCAGAATGGATACCTAAAAATTATACAGGCTCTTATTATGGTTTGAGTACACTAAGAACTGGATTAGAGAAATCTAGAAATGTAATGACAGTTAGATTAGCAAACTCTATCGGTATAGAAAAAATAGTTGAAATAGGTAAACGTTTTAAAATTGGAGATTATCCTGAGCAATTAGCTACGGCACTAGGTGCTGGAGAAACCTCTTTATTAAATTTGACAGCAGCTTATGCTAGTTTTGTTAATGATGGATATCTTGTAAGACCAAATTTTATTGAAACAATACATAATAGATATGGCAAGATTATATATTCAAAAAACACAAATAAATGTCAAGATTGTAAAAATGAGGATGTTGGTCCTAAAATATTTAAAAATTCAATAAAATATACTAGAGTAATAAAAGATACAAATGCATTTCAAGTAGCTTGGATTTTAAATGGTGTTATTAAAAATGGAACTGGTAAGTCTCTAAAAGCTATTGATAATTATATTGGAGGTAAGACTGGCACTACAAATGATAANAAAGATGCTTGGTTCATTGGTTTTTCTTCNAATTTAGTAGTAGGTGTATTTATTGGTAATGATATGCCGAGCTCTTTAGGAAAAAAAGAAACTGGTGGCAAAGTTGCAGCGCCTATATGGGGTAATTTTATGAAAAAAGCATTACTTTTGTATCCTTCAAGTCCATTTAAAATTCCTAAAAATGTTGAAATGATTAAAGTCGATCATGAAACTGGTTTATTACCTAGTGCTAAGACCAATAAAATTATTTATGAGGCATTTATATCTGGAACTGCTCCAACAACATATAAAATGAAGCCAAGCGGTGATNCTAAAAATTTAAAGCCATTAGATGGAAAAATATACTAGTATATAAAAAAAATATAGGAAGATTTATATGAACGCAGAAATTAATAATATAATAAAAACAATCAATCTAGCTATGAAATCTATACGGAGGCATCTTTGACCCTGATAAAGCATCAATTAGGTTAAAAGAATTAAATACGCTAGCTGCTAACCCNGAATTGTGGAAGGATCAGTTATCAGCTCAAGATTTAATGAAAGAAAGAACTCACCTACAAGATAGGTATAATAAATATAAGACTTTAGAATTAGATATAAGAGATACAATTGCTTTAATAGAGTTGGCTGATTTTGAAAATGACAACAGTTTTATACAAGAAGGTAAAAAAAATCTAGAAGAATTATGTATCATAGTAAAAAAAATAGAATTAGAAACATTATTATCAGGTGAAGCAGATAGAAATGATTGTTACTTAGAAATAAATGCTGGGGCCGGTGGAACAGAAAGTCAAGACTGGGCACAAATGATATTAAGAATGTATTCTAGATGGGCTGAAAAAAAACAATATAAAATATCAATTGTGGATGAAAATCAAGGNGATGAAACTGGTATTAAATCTATTTGTATAAGAATTGGTGGAATTAATGCTTATGGTTGGTTAAAAACAGAATCAGGTGTACATAGATTAGTTAGAATATCACCTTTTGATTCTCAAAGTAGGCGGCACACATCATTTGCAAGTGTTTGGGTATATCCTGTTATTGATGATGATATAGAAATAAATATTGAAGAAAAGGATTTAAGAATTGATACCTACAGAGCTTCTGGAGCAGGAGGCCAACATGTTAATAGAACAGATAGTGCTGTAAGAATAACTCATTTACCAACAAACATAGTAGTTCAATGNCAAAACCATAGATCTCAACATCAAAATAAGGCTGAGGNCTACAAAATNTTAAGAGCTAAGTTATATGAATTAGAGCTTAGTAAAAAAGAAATAGAAAAAAACGAAACTGAATCTAATAAAACAGAGATTGGTTGGGGCCATCAAATTAGATCTTATGTATTACAGCCTTATCAATTAGTAAAAGACCTTAGAACAAATAAAGAGAGCTCTAACTTNCAGGCAATTCTTGATGGTGATATAGACATTTTTCTAGAAGAGTCTTTAGCAAGTAAAATAATTTAACATCAAATATTTAATAGCTCTTTTGAGGATTTAATTACCTCTTCAACATGCCCTTTAACTTTAACTTTGCGCCAAATTTTAAGGATCTTATTTTTTTTAGATATTAAAAAAGTAGACCTATCTATTCCCATATATTTTTTNCCGTACATAGATTTTTCAACCCATACTNCAAATTTTTCACAAATTACACCAGTAATATCAGAACCAAGTATTATTTTTAAATCATGTTTTAATTTAAATTTATCATGTTTAACTACAGTATCTTTTGAAATACCAATAACAGTAATATTGTTGACTTTAAAATAGCTAGAATTTTCAGAAAACTCTATTGCCTCTTTTGTGCANCCTGGAGTATCATCCTTAGGATAGAAATATAATATATAAGCATTTTTTATATTAGANGTATCTANTTTAGAGCCTCCATCTATATCAACAGTAAAAACAGGTGCATTCATATTTTCTAACAAATTCGACATTTTTTGACTCCTTATTGCAATATTTATAATATATAATACTTATATAATAATATTAAAAATATAGTAAACTAAACATTATTGAGATTTAAGTGGTATTGAATTTTTCTTTAAAATTGATAAATAATATTTGTATAGCAATAGGAGCACTGTTATCGGTATTAGCAATTGCTATAGCCTCTTTATCTATATTCTTTATAATTAATACTTCAATAAAAATTGATGATAATAATAAATTTTTAACAAATCTAATAAGTTGGTATTATAATAAGCCAATTTCTTTTGAATATATAAAGGTAGATAGAGTANTAGAATCATATAGTTTTTTNATTGAAATTAATGGTTTTAAAATAGATAAATATGAAAATTATAAAAATATTGAAGTGGATAATATAAAATTTAATATTAATTTAAGTAATTTTTTTAATAATAAATACTATATGTCAAATGTAGCAATTAAAAATCCAAACATAACATATAACTCCTTAAAAAGTTTGCAAGAGTCTAATCAAGGTATAGAAATATTTAATACTCTTTTAAAAAATATTGATGACTTAAATGTTTATAATGGAACACTTACCTATATACATAAAGATACAAAATATNTTTTATCAAAAATTAATTTTAATAAAAATAGTTCAACAAATATAGATATTCTTGGTGATTTTTTATATAAGAATTATTATATAGATGCAGAANCTAAGAAATTTACATTTAAAGTAAATAAAGCATTAAATAATTTTAATATATCCATAAATTTTTATGAATTATCTTTACCCGACTTTATTCATAAAAAGCTAAATAATAGCGATAAATATTCCATTAATGGATTATATAGTGGTGTAATAATTTTTAATTTTGCTAAAAAAGAATTGACCAACCTTCAACTAATTTTAAATTCAGACAATACTTTTATTAAGCTTAAAAAACCTTTATTATATGATAATTTTACTATAAATTCCATTCCTAATATTACTAATTTATCATTGAATTTGTCATATAATTTTAAAACTTCAAATATAAATATTAATAACTTAATTTTAAATTTACAAAATAATTCTGATATCAATTCCGAAGTAATATTTTTAGGCGATATTATTTTAGACAATTCATATTTTAAGATTAATTATGTTTTTAATAATATTTTTATAAATGATTACATTTTAGCAAANAACCAAAGTAATAACTTTTTTTTTAAAAACTTTTTTTCTGGTAAAGGTAATTTTAGTATATCCAATAATAGTTTAGATAAGTTAAAACTAATTGTTAATAATGCTACATATAATGAAGTTAATTTTTCAGATATAATTATCAATCTTAATAATATTACTAATACTTCTAATATAGCTTTTAGTTTAGATGGAAAGCATTCAAATTTTCTATCTTTTAACAAGGTATTTAATATACTTGACTATGATTACCTAAACTACTTTTCAAAAAAAGATATTGAGGCATATCATAAATTAAATGTTAACATAAAATATAATGATATATCTAAAAACTATAANAATTTTATTATTATTGTGGATGGTNATTTTTCAGCAATAAATACAAAAAAAATATATATAAATAATAACATATTTTTAAATAATCTTAACTATAATATCAGTATAAAAAATAATAATATTAGCATAGATGGTTTAGCGGATATTAATAATTCAATCATTAATTTTAATTTTTTAAAATCAGATATTTCTGAAATGAATTTAAANTTTAATTTTAATGATNAGATATTTTCTAATTATAGTAACTTGAGTAATCTNAAAGGAAGTGCATTAGTAGATTGTAAAATTAATAGAAAAGATAAAATTGATTTATATTCATGTAATATAAATCTTATTAATTCTTTACTATCATTTCCTAATTTTAATTATGTTAAAGATTATAGTGAAGAAGCATTATTAAGCATAAATGGTATTTTTAGTAATAATTTATTATATGACAATATTAATTTCAATTTCATTCATAATGAGAATTTACTTGGTGGCTATTTAAAATTGGATGATATGTTGGATGGTTTCTATATCAATTTTAAAAAANTNATTTTTAATAAAAATGATCTNNAATTAGANATATTGTATAAAAANAANTTTCTAGATATCANTCTATTATCNGGTGNATTTAACTTAGTACCTTTNTACTCTAATATTAATAGTAATAANNTGAATANTAATATANTTAGTCTAAATGGTAATTTGGATAAAATTATTATTTTTGAAAATNTTGANTTAGANNATANAAAAATTANATCAAAAAANATTTATAANAATATTANTATTAATTCAACTTATGANTCCNNAGAANCTNTNAATTTNANNATTGATANAACTAAAAANAGTGAGNTTTTTTCATATAATTTTANGGCNTCTAATGCTGGNAAGTTTTTTAATTTACTTAATTATCGAACAGAAATTNAAGATGGTATATTATCTTCANAAGGCTTNATAGGAAGTTTAGATGATGATAATGATATTATGGGNACNCTNAGTATAGATAATTTTAAAATTATGAAAGCNCCTTTATTTGCANAGTTATTATTAGCNGCTTCTTTTNCAGGTTTATNTGAGGTATTTAATAATGAAGGAGTATCATTTGATCAGTTTGATGCGCAGTTTACAAAAAATAATAATATTATAAATATCAATAAATCTAGAGCTTATGGATTTTCATTAGGTTTAACAGGAGAAGGTTTCATCAATATATTAGATAAATCTATACAAATTGATGGGTCTATAGTCCCAGCTTATACTTTAAATACTATTTTTAATGATTTACCTATTATTGGGGAATTACTATCTGGCAAGGAAGATGAAGGAATATTTGCTTTTAACTATTCTGCAAAAGGTAATTGGGTTAATCCTGATATCCAAGTAAATCCTTTATCTATTTTAACACCAGGTATAATGAGGAGTTTATTTGATTAAAAAGTATTATTTAATTTTTATTAGAATATGCTTTTTCTTTCCGGCAGATAATTTAATTTGATTATTGTCCTGAAAATCTAACTGATTAATTTTTTTATTTTCATCTTTTATAGTAATATCATTTATTTTTACTGCGGACCCTCTTATTAACCGTCTTGCTTCTCCTTTGCTATTGGCTAAATAATTACTTTCTATCATGCAATCTAATATGCTAATTTCTTTTAAAATTTGCTGAGAGCTAAAATATATTATTGGAAGGTTTTTTTGCTCTCCAATATTTTGAAATATACTTTTTGCAGTGTCTAAGGCTTTATTTTTTTCATCTTCCCCGTGTAATAATGTTGTCGCAGCATTTGCTAAAATTATTTTTGCTTCATTAATTTCTGCACCTTTTAATTCTTTCAATTTATTGATTTCTTCTAAACTAATTTCTGTAAATAGTTTAAGGAACTTAATTACATCTTTGTCTTCTGTATTTCTCCAAAATTGCCAATAGTCCCAAGGAGAGCATAAGTCAGAGTTAAGCCATACTGCTCCATTAGCAGTTTTTCCCATTTTTGAACCAGATGCCGTAGTTATTAGTGGCGATGTAAGTCCAAATAAATTACTTTTATCTTCATTAATATTTACTCTTCTATTGAGTTCAATACCATTAATAATATTGCCCCATTGATCAGATCCACCCATTTGTAAAATGCAATTGTACCTTTGTTTAAGTTCGTAAAAATCATAGCCTTGCAAAATCATATAATTGAATTCAAGGAATGATAAAGTTTGTTCCCTATCAAGTCTTAGTTTTACAGAATCAAACCCTAGCATTCTGTTGACAGAAAAATGTTTACCAAAATCTCTTAAGAAATCGATATAGTTTAATTTTGTAAGCCATTCTACATTATTAACCATTACAGCAGAATTTGAATTACTATCAAAACTTATAAATTTTTCAAAGACATTTTTGATGCCTATAGCATTTTTTTCAATTATGTCATTAGTTAGAAGTTTTCTAGATTCATCCTTACCAGAAGGATCTCCCACTAATGTTGTTCCTCCCCCTAAAAGAACAATAGGNTTATGTCCNGNNTTTTGNNACCANCNAAGTAGCATTATTTGNATNANTGANCCNACNTGNANNCTNGNNGCAGTGCANTCAAAACCNATATAAGCNGGTATATTGTTNTTNTTNACNAAGNATTTTNTCTANNTTATNTATATCNGTAGCTTGATGNATAAATCCNCGTGNNNTAATCTCTTTNATAAANNCTGAANTNTANNNTGNCATNNTNNNTAACCTTANANACTAATATTTATTTTTTAAAGGACATATNTAATGAAAACAAGAGATAAATATAGTTATTTTGGTAATTCTAAAAAAATTATTTTTAATGCTATCGGTTTAATGAGCGGTACTTCTTTGGATGGAGTAGATATAGCCTTAATTAAAACAGATGGTGATAAAAAAATAATTTTAAATAATTTTAAAACTTATCAATATAGTAAACGTTTAATAACTAATATGGAGAATTTTATTAATACTAGGAAAGGTATTAAAAATACTAATTATTTACTTACTAAGTTTCATGCAGATAGTGTCCTCTCTTTTTTGAAAGATAATAATATTAATTATGACGAAATAGATATAATTGGTTTTCATGGCCAAACAATTTTTCATAACCCTAATGAAAGTTGGACATGGCAATTAGGTGATGGAAAGCACTTATCAACTTCAGTAAATATTCCTGTTATTTCAAATTTTAGGTATAGAGATATTTGTTTAGGCGGGCAAGGAGCTCCTTTAGTTGGAATTTGGCACAAAACTTTATTAATGAATATTAAGAATATTAATTATCCTTGTGTTTTTATAAATGTAGGTGGAGTATCTAATATTACATATATTGATAACATAAATAATACGCCATTAAGTTTTGATATAGGAGTGGGTAATGGCCCATTAGATTTAGTAATGCAAAAATTTTTCAATCAGAGTTATGATGTAAATGGTAAAATTAGTTTTAATGGAGATATCAATTATAAAGCTCTAAATAATATATTAAATGATCCTTGGTACAAAATTCCTCCACCTAAATCAATAGATAAGAACTACTTAAACCATTTAGTATTTAATAATATTAGCAATTTAAAGCCTATAGATCAGGCAGCAACTCTATCCAAATTAATTAGCATGCAGCTGAAAGAAAGTCTCAAATTTTTTGATAACGATCCAAAATGTTTATATATCTCTGGGGGAGGTTCTAAAAATATCGCGATTATGCAAGGTTTTTTTAAAGATTATAATAATATAATAGCCTCTTTAGATGATAATAATTGGAATGCAGATGCTATGGAGGCGCAAGCTTTTGCTTATTTAGCTGTGAGAAGTATTAAAAGCTTACCATATACATATAAAATTATTACAGGAGTTGATGCTCCAACTTCTGGTGGTTTGTTAAGTNTTCCAANTAATAATTAAATATTNTTNTCTATATATTTTAGAATTTTTTTCTGAATATCTTCTAAATTTTTTTTAAAAAAATGATCAGCACCATTAATTTTTTTATAATCAATAGTAATGCTTTTTTGTTTATTAAGTTTTACAACTAATTCACTAACAGCTTCTTCTTTGACTATATTATCTTCTGTCCCTTGTATTATTAACCCTGATGCTGGACATGGTGCCAAAAAAGAAAAATCATATAAACTGGCTGGAGGACTAATTGCAACAAAACCAGATATTTCTGGCCTTCTCATTAAAAGCTGTAAAGATAGCCATGCTCCAAAAGAAAAACCAGCAATCCACGTGGTTTTAGCGGCAGGGTTCTCTGATTGAAGCCAGTCCAAGGCTGCTGCTGCATCAGTTAGTTCACCAACTCCACTATCATATGTACCTAAACTTTTTCCGACACCTCTAAAATTAAATCTTAAAGTAGAAAAATTTGATTTTTTAAAGGCTTGATAAGTATTATAAACTAACTTGTTATTCATTGTACCACCTTGTCTTGGATGTGGATGTAAAACAAGACAAATTGGTGCTCTTGGATCATCTGCCTTATGATATCTTGCTTCTAATCTTCCTTCTGGACCAGGTATAATTATTTCAGGCATTTTTATTTCCAATTGATGATTTAGAGATTATTATATACCATACAGTATATAAACTTGTTAATTAGCTTTATTAATAGTAATAATACTTCGTTTATTAAGTATTACTTATATATATAAATTAATATTTTTAATAAAGTTTTTTTATTATAATTTAAAGGATTTAAATTGTTTAATTCTATTAAAGATCAAATTGTTTCAATGAAAAAAAGAGATCCGGCCGCTAGATCTTTATTAGAAATAATCCTTTGTTATCCAGGTTTGCATGCACTATTTTTTCATAGGGTTGCTCATGTGCTATGGAATTTTAAGTTGTATTTGATTGCAAGGTTTGTATCCCATATATCTAGATTTTTAACAGCTATAGAAATTCATCCAGCAGCAAAAATTGGAAAAAGATTTTTTATAGATCATGGAGTAGGAGTGGTTATAGGGGAAACTGCTGAGTTAGGGGATGATGTTTTTATTTACCATCAAGTAACATTAGGTGCTACTACTTCAAAACAAATAAAGAGACATCCTACAATAGGTAATGGCGTAATAATAGGAGCTGGAGCAAAATTACTAGGGCCTATTAAAGTTGGTAATGAAGCTAGAATTGGAGCTAACTCTGTAGTTGTGGCAGATGTTCCTGAAGGAGCAACAATGGTTGGTATTCCTGCAAAAGAATTTAAAAAGTAAAAGTTTATTTTTATTAAGGATTAGTTATGGGGTTATATTTAGATTATAATGCTTCTGCTCCTATGTTAGAGGGTTCTATGGATGCAATTATAAAAGCAATGCAGCTAATAGGGAACCCATCTTCAATACATACTTCTGGAAGAAAAGTAAAAACTGTAATAGAAGACGCAAGAGAATTAGTTGCAGGTACCATAGGGACTTATCCGCAAAATATAATATTTACATCTGGGGCCTCAGAATCAAATGCTTTAGCATTTAAATATGCTGAAAATATGCAAGTCATTACTTCTGCAATTGAGCATGAATCAGTGTTAGAACAAAAAAATAAAGACTCAATTATTATATCAGTAAATAATGACGGTATAATTAATATGGATCACCTCGAGAGAGCTCTTTCTGAAAATATAGAAAGTAAATTATTTGTCTCTGTAATGGCTGTAAATAATGAAACCGGTATAATACAACCAATAGAAAAAATAGCTGCTTTATGTTTAAAGTATAATAGTGTTTTTCATGTAGATGCTGTTCAAGCAATAGGTAGAATTGAAATTTCTATGTCAAAATTGAATATTGACCTACTAACCATTTCTTCCCATAAAATTGGTGGACCTAAAGGTATAGGTTGTTTAGCTGTTAATGAGAGTGTGTATAATAGTTTGTCACCTATTATATATGGAGGCGGACAAGAAAGAGGAATTAGGGCAGGTACTGAAGCTGTGTCTCAAATTGCTGGTTTTGGCGTTGCTGCTAAATATTCTAGAAAATTTAATTTATTAAAAACAAAAACCTCTAGAGATTTATTAGAAGAAAATCTTTTAGATCTAATTCCAGATATTATAATTATAGGAAAAAATGTGCCAAGAGTTGCAAATACAACTGCAATAGCATTTAAAAACATATTAGCTGAGAGTATAGTAATTGCTCTTGATATAGAAGGTTATGAAGTTAGTTCTGGCTCAGCTTGTTCTTCTGGAAAAATTTCTGAAAGTCATGTATTATTAGCAATGGGTTTAGATAAGAGTTTAGTTAAAGGTTCTATAAGAATTAGTTTATGCAGAGCTCTAGAAAAAAATGAAATTGTAGCGTTTTGTAATGTTTTATATAAAATAATACAAAAGTTATCAAAAAAAGATAAAGTTATACTATGAAGCCAATATATTTAGATTATCAGTCTACAACTCCTACAGACGATAAGGTGTTAAAAAAAATGATGCCTTTTTTTAGTGATATTTATGGAAACCCTCATTCATCTAATCATAGCTTTGGAACTTCAGCTAGTCAGGCAATAGATTTAAGCCGTCAAGTAATCGCTTCATCAATAGGAGCAGATAAATCTGAAATTATCTTTACTTCAGGTGCAACTGAGTCAAATAATTTAGCAATAAAGGGTGCATTTTTATATAGGTACAAATATCAGAATAGAAAAAAAATTATTATTGCTGCTACAGAGCATAAATGTGTAATAGAGGCTTCAAAATCATTAACTTCTTTAGGAGCAGAAGTGGTAATAATAGAAGTAAACAAAGAGGGGAAAGTAGATTTAGAAAAACTTAAAGATATTATTAATGAAGATGTTGCAATAGTCTCAGTTATGCTAGCAAATAATGAAATTGGAGTTATTCAGCCACTTAAAGATATTTCTAAAATATGTAAGGAATTTAATGTTTGGCTGCATTCTGACGCAGCACAAGCTATAGGAAATTTAAAGGTTAATGTTAATTTATTAGGTATAGACCTATTAAGTATTTCAAGTCATAAAGTATATGGTCCCAAAGGGATTGGGTGCTTATATGTCAGAAGAAAACCAAGAATAAGGTTAATATCTCAAATAGATGGTGGTGGTCAAGAACGTTTAATTAGATCTGGTACTTTACCTACACCACTTATTGTAGGTTTTTCTGAGGCTATTAAAATTAGTAACGATAATTTAGATATTAATATTAAAAAATTAAAAATAATGAGAGATAAGCTTCATAAAAACTTAACAACGGATGTCAGTGAAATAATATTGAATGGTCCTTCTATTGACGGTGACCGATTGCCAAATAACTTAAATTATACTGTTAAAGGTATTAGCGGTGCAAATTTAACAGAAGTTCTTGGAGGTCAAGTAGCGTTTTCGGCAGGTTCAGCCTGCGCTACTGGAGGTATAGAGCCTTCATATGTATTAAACTCTATTGGATTAGATGATGAAAGTGCATTATCTTCATTTAGGATGTCTGTAGGAAGAAATACAACGATAAATGATATTAACACAGCTTCAAAAATTATTAGTGATAAGATAAAAGTATTAAAAAATTTATGAGAATTAAAATTGCCTAAAATTATTTTTAAATATAAAGATAAAGATGTTATTATTGATGAAAACAATAATGATTTAACTATTTTAGAAATAGCACAAAAAAACGGTATAGATTTAGAGGGTTCTTGTGAAGGCTCACTTGCTTGCTCTACATGCCATATTATAGTAGATAAAGAATGGTATAGTATGTTGGATAAGCCTAGCTGGGATGAAGAAGATATGTTGGATTTGGCTACTGGTTTAACATTAACATCAAGGTTAGGGTGTCAAATAACAGTAACAGATAAATTAGATGGGCTAAAAGTATCGCTGCCATTTATACAAAGTGACATACGCTTAAACAATAAAAAATATTAAAAGAGGTAAAATGAAAAAAATTTATAAATCAGACATACAGAAGTTGTCAAACCTTCCTGATTTTCCTTATGAAGCAAATTATGAAAAAAATATTTCAGGTTTTGAAGATTATGAAGATATGAGAATGGCATATATTGATGCAGGTAATAAGGATTCTGATTTGACCTTCTTGATGCTTCATGGTTCTCCCACCTGGTCATATATGTGGAGACACTTTATAAAAGAAGTGGAAAAAGCAAATTTTAGAGCCGTAGCATTTGATATGCCAGGTTTTGGACGTTCAGATAAACCATTAGATAAAGAAGCTTATTCATTTGATTCTTTAAGAAAATCATTAATGTGTATGATAGAGAGATTAGATCTTAAAAACATAGTCTTAGTAGTGCATGAATGGGGAGGTTTTTTAGGTTTAACTATTCCTATGGATATGCAAGACCGTTTTGATGGTATAATTATGCATAATACAACAATAGCTACAGGCACAAATTTAGTATCAGATAGTTATGCGGACTGGAGAAGATATATAAAAGATAATCCAGATCTAAATGTAAGAGCAGTTATGGCTAGAACTAATAAAATTTTAAATTTAAAAGAATGTAATAATTATCATGCACCTTTTGATAGTTATGAAAGTAAAGTTGCTCTAAGGGTGATGCCTGAAATCTTTCCTAACCATCAAGGTCAAGAAGGTATAGAAATATCTAAAAAAGCTCAATATTGGTTTTCAAATGAATATGATGGTCTTGCATTATCACTATCTGGAATGAGAGACCCTTTATTTCCTCAAGAAGCTGTAAATAGTTTTTTTAACTCAATAAAAGGTATCCATAATCTACCAGGCCTTGATAATGCCGGACATTTTTTACCGGAATGGGCTATGGAGTATGGTACAGGCTTAATAGAGCAATATTTATCATATAGAGAAAAGCACTTAATAGCCAAGCAAGAGGCGGAAAATAAAGAAGAAGATACAGATAATGCCTAAAAATACGAAAAAGGTTGTTGCTGTTGCTATGTCTGGAGGAGTTGATAGTTCGGTAGCAGCGGCCATGATGGTGGATAAAGGGTATGAAGTAATAGGTCTTACAATGCAGCTTTATGATAGCGGCAGAACAACTTCTGTGGGATCTAAAACATGCTGTGCAGGGCAAGATATATATGATGCTAAGAGAGTTTCAGATAAATTAGGAATAAGGCATTATACATTAGATTATGAAAAAAATTTTTTGGATAATGTAATTCAGGATTTTGCAGATAGTTATGCAAAAGGAGTAACCCCAATCCCATGTATAAGATGTAATCAAAAAATGAAGTTTAAAGATTTATTAGATACATCTTTAGATTTAGGAGCAGAATTCTTAGTTACTGGTCATTATGCCTGCATTAAGGGTGAAAATGAAGAGATTGGTTTATATCGAGCTAGAGACATAACAAAAGACCAAAGTTATTTTTTATTTGCAACTCCTCAAGAAATTTTAAAAAAGATATCTTTTCCTCTTGGTATGCTTTCAAAAGAAGAAACTAGAAAATATGCAAAAAAAATGAACTTGTCAGTATCAGATAAGCCAGAATCACAAGATATATGTTTTGTGCAATCTACTGCAAAAAAAGGGTATAGAGAAATAGTTCAAAAATTACGTCCTGATATAACTAAGTCTGGGGATATAATTCATGTAAATGGTAAAATTATGGGGCAACATAATGGGATTGATTCATTTACAGTTGGACAAAGAAGAGGTTTAGGAGTGATTTCTGAGGATGGTACGCCATTATATGTGACAAAGATTAATGCAAATAATAATAGTATCTCTGTGGGTTCAGAAAAGGATATGGAGATTAAGAAATTTAATATTAAAGAAATTACATGGATAGATAACAAGCCTTTAAACAAAACAGAGGAAATTATAGCTGATGTACAATTAAGTTCAGAACACGTAACGCAAAAAGCAACTATTTCATATTTAGATGATGATAATTTATTAATTAATTTACATGAATCAAATTATAGAGTTGCGCCAGGCCAAGCATGCGTAATCTATAAAAAAGATAAAATATTAGGAGGAGGCTGGATATCAGGAGGCTTATCCCTATGATTTATTATATAATTCTGTATTATACAGAACTTATTGATGGCTGATGTAAGCGAGAAAACTGTACTTAATGGTATAGGTTTGATGATTATAGCTACTATGTTGTTTTCGGTAATGCATGCGTCTATTAAGTTCATGTCAGCCAGTATGCATCCTTTTGAAATTGCTTTTTTTAGAAATTTATTTGGTTTATTGGTTATAGCTCCATGGTTTATAAAATATGGTTTAAAACCTCTCAAAACTAAAAGATTAAAACTTCATATGGCTCGTTCATTTTTTAATTGTATAGCGATGCTATCATTTTTTTATTCACTAAGTATTGCTCCCCTAGCTGATGTAGCATCATTAGCTTTTACAGCCCCTTTATTTGCAAGTATATTAGCAGTAATATTTCTTAAAGAAATAGTAGGTATAAAAAGAATTATTGCTATAATACTTGGTTTTATAGGCGCATTGGTTATTATCGACCCTGTTTATTCATCTATCAATAATGGACATATATTAGTTTTATTATCAGCATCAGTATGGTCTGTTTCACTAATTATAATAAAGGTCTTAGGTAGAACAGAAAGTAGTGTAACGATAACTTCCTATATGGTTATAATAATGATTCCTTTATCTGCTATAGCAGCCTTTTTTTATTGGGAAACGCCCACTCTTATAGACCTTTTTTATCTTATGATTATAGGTGTCTGTGGAACTGGAGCTCAGATGCTTTTAGCTCAAGCTCTAAGGCAAGGTGATACAAGTATTATAATGCCTTTTGATTTTCTGAAGTTAATCTGGGCTGTGGGTATTGGTTATTTGTTTTTCTTTGAAATACCCTCTGTAAATACATGGGTCGGAAGTATTATAATATTTTTAAGTACTTTATATATAGCATATAGGGAGAAAGTCTTATCTAAAAAGACCAAAGTCAAGAATATTACTCAACCTGTTGATCAATAGTAAATTAAATAAATTCTTTATTTTTATGCCATCATACTATAAAAGTATTTTGATATTACTATCATAAAAATTTAATAGTATTATTATTTAGTAATGGCGAAGTAGCTCAGTTGGTTAGAGCAGCGGAATCATAATCCGAAGGTCGTAGGTTCAAATCCTACCTTCGCTACCATTAAAACCCTTACTCACAAAAGATTACAAAAAAATAAATTACTAAAAAACCTTCTAAAAATTACTTAGACACAGTTAGACACAATTTTTTAGATAAAATTTAATATTAAGGTTTTTTTTAAAGTCTAAATTTTAAAATTTAAAATTGATAAGATATTTTAGCAGAATAAACATTAACATCATCAATTTCATCCATATCTTTTAATGATGTAGAATATGATATACCAAATTCTATATTTTTATG
>NYVM01000033.1 GCA_002684605.1 Candidatus Pelagibacterales bacterium
GGGCAGGTGTACATAGATATACCTATCCAAAAAATGAAGATGCAAATGTTATTTTAGATCTTAAACACAG
Source organism: Candidatus Pelagibacterales bacterium (assembly GCA_002684605.1). Next base: position 71 of record NYVM01000033.1, read on the forward strand.
AGATAAACTACTTGATTATAAAATTAATATAATTGATAGTCAAACAATTACTGGATTTAGACATTCAACTGAATGGGCGCGAGATCAAAGAATTTATTTTACACTTAAATTTTCTATTCCTTTTTTAAATCCAATTACAAATGGGGCTGAACTTAATGAGGAACATGAAGGCTTTAATAATGAGAAAAATGTTCTTGCTCTTTCTTTTGGTAAAATTTCAGAACCTTTAGAAATTAAAGCTTCAATTTCAGCTGTTGACATTGACGGAGCTGTTGAAAATATCAGTGAAGTTCGTAATTGGGATTTTGATAGAGTAAAAAAAGAAGCTCAAAACGCATGGGGGAATGAATTAAAAAAAATAGAAATCACAACTAATTCTAAATCTAAAAAAGAAATTTTTTATACAGCACTGTATCATTCTTCTTTAAATCCTAATACTTATAATGATCTAAATGGAAATTATTTAGGGATGGATTTCAAAAAACATTCTACTGAAGATAAGCATTATACCATTTTCTCACTTTGGGATACTTTTCGTGCCACTCATCCTTTGTTTACAATTATTAATGTTGAAAAAACAAATGAATTTATTAGAACATTATTACGACAGTACCAAGATGGAGGGAGATTACCAATCTGGGAATTAGCAGCAAATTATACAGACTGTATGATTGGATATCATGCAATACCGGTAATAGTAGATGCGTATATAAAAGGTATAAGAGATTGGGATGCTAATTTAGCTCTTGAAGCGATGATAAAGTCCGCTCAAAATGACAAATTTGGATTAGAAGCCTATAAACAAAATGGATTCATCAAGGCAAGTGATGAGCCAGAATCAGTTTCAAAAAATCTTGAATATGCATATGATGATTGGTGTATTGCAATAATGGCAGATTCTCTTGGTAAAGATTCAATTGCAGCAATTTTTTATGAAAGAGCTCAATATTATAAAAATTTATATGATCCAAATTCAGGTTTTTTTAGAGGTAAAAATGCCTTTTCATGGTTTGGACCTTTTAAGCCTGAGGAAGTAAACTTCAACTACACAGAGGCTAATGCTTGGCAATACTCTTTATTCACGCCTCAGGACATTTCAGGACATATTAATTTAAAAGGAGGTAGTGAAAATTATGAAAAACATCTTGACAGTATGTTTCTTTCTAAAATTAAAACAACAGGCAGGCACCAGCCTGATGTAACTGGTTTAATTGGACAGTATGCTCATGGAAATGAACCAAGTCACCACATGGCATATCTTTATAATTATATTGGGAATCCAGCTAAAACACAAAAGTATGTTGCGAAAATTCTTAACGAACAATATTCTGAATACCCTGATGGATTGTCTGGAAATGAAGATTGTGGACAAATGTCATCATGGTATGTTTTAAGTAGTCTTGGTTTTTATCCGGTAACACCGGGACATGATTACTACGCAATAGGAACTCCTCTTTTCAGAAGAGCAAAAATTAATTTAGAAAATAATAATAGTTTTATTATAAAAGCAAAAAATGTTTCTGATAAAAACATCTACATTCAAGCGGCTAAATTAAATGGAAAGGAATACAATAAAAGTTATTTACATCACTCTACAATTTCAAACGGAGGTGAGCTTGAATTTATAATGGGAAATAAGCCTAGCAATTGGGGAGGAGATGATATACCTGTGTCTGAAATAACAAAAAATCAAATTGTAGCAGTGCCATTTTTCTCAGCATCAAGTCAAACATTTGTTGATAGCCACACTATTGAACTTGGTACTGTTGATGGATCAGATATATTTTATTCATTAAATAATAGTGACTATAAAAGATATTATGAACCAATAATTATAAATAAACAAAGTATAATTTACAGCTATGCTAAAAAAAATAATGTAAAAAGCAAGACTGTTTCTAGCAAATACTTTCCACGAGACGATAGTAAGAAAATTAAAATCTTAAGTAAATATGCTAATCAATACGCAGCAGCTGGAGATAAAACATTAATTGATCAACTAAGAGGTGGAAACAATTATAGGACAGGAAACTGGCAGGGATATAGAGAAGATTTAAATGTTATAGTAGATATTAGTAAAGTAAAAAAAATTAATTCGATATCTTTGGGCTGTCATCAAGATGTTAGATCCTGGATCTTTTACCCAAAACAAGTAAATTACTGGAGTTCAATTGATGGTAAAAACTATACCTATCAAGGAAAAGTATTAGCCAACTTTGCAGATAATATTGAAGGAAGTATGCAAAAGGACTTTGAATTGAATGTGACAAATTTAAAGGCTAGGTATATTAAAATTAAAGCAGAAAATTATGGAGTTTGCCCAGATTGGCATTTAGGCGCAGGTGGTAAAACATGGATTTTTGTTGATGAAATAACTATAAAATAAAGTAAAAATGAGTGAAAATAAAAATTATAAACAAGCATTATTAACCTTAGTAACGGTATTTTTCTTTTGGGGATTTATTGCTGCAAGCAACGGAGTATTTATTCCATTTTGTAAAACCTATTTTAGTTTAGATCAATTTCAAAGTCAATTAATTGATTTCGCATTTTATGGAGCATATTATATTGGCGCCTTATTTTTATTTATTTCCTCAAGTCTCAGAAATACTGATATTATGAATTCATGGGGATTTAAAAGTAGTATTGTAAAAGGCCTTATACTTTCAGCCTTAGGTGCGGGTGCTATGGTAATTGCAGTAAATGGAGCTGCTCCTGGAGATTCAACAACCTTTAATTATATTTTAGGTGCCCTCTTTATAGTTGGACTAGGCTTTTCATTACAGCAAACGGCTGCAAATCCTTTTGCAATCTCATTAGGGGAGCCAGACAAAGGATCACATAGACTTAATCTTGCTGGTGGAGTTAATTCTTTTGGAACTGCAATCGGTCCGATTGTTGTTTCCTTAGCATTGTTTGGTACAGCAGCTAGTGCAAATATTGATTTAGTATCTGAAATTGCAAATAACAATATTACCCTTAATGTTGTGCAGTATTTATATATTGCTGTTGGAGTTTTATTTTTAGCAGCAGCAGCATTATTTCATTTTTCAAAAAAATTACCTGAGGGAAAAGAAGATGCAAGTTTTTTAGGTGCATCAAAAGCCATGACATCATTAATAACAATAACTATTCTTTTAATAATAATATTTTACTTTGTTTTTAACCAATATATTGGTTTAGGTGAAGGAGAGTCTCTAAGCAAAGAATCCGATTCTTTAATACTAAATTTATCTCTATTAAGTCTTGCGGTTGTAGTAGGAGGATTATTTATATCTAATTTTTTAGCCAAAAAAGATGCNGANGGNTGGGGAGCAATGCAATACCCNCAACTTGTTTTAGGAATGTTAGCAATCTTTACTTATGTAGGTGTTGANGTTTCTATTCANAGTAANTTAGGNGAACTTTTAAAAACAGANGCNTTTGGNGCNCTAAATGANACTCAAATNGCNCCTTATATNTCAATGTACTGGGGAGGNNTAATGATTGGAAGATGGACTGGAGCAATTGCAGTTTTCAATCCNTCTAATACTTTAAAAAAATGGCTNTATATAATTGTACCNTATGTTGCTTTTGGAGTAGTNTTATCAGTAAATGCNATATCAGGTTTTGAAGTAAAACATCTTTTTGCNTTTGGTATTTGTGTNGCTATTCAAATTGCCGGTTTTTTCATTGGAAAAGACAAGCCTGCATTAACNTTAAAAACTTTTGGTCTCTTTGGTGTCATTGCAATGATACTTGGNCTATATACAACTGGAACTGTTGCAATTTTTGCTTTTCTAAGCGGAGGATTATTTTGTTCTATTATGTGGCCTTCAATCTTTGCACTTAGCATTAAGGGTCTTGGTAAATTCACATCACAAGGCTCAGCATTTTTAGTAATGATGATACTTGGAGGAGCAATTATACCTCCTATTCAAGGAAAATTAGCAGATATAATTGGAATTCATAGTTCTTACTGGGTAACAGTAATATGTTTCCTTTATTTAATGTATTTTGCTAAAAAAGTAGAAAGTATTTTTAAAACAAGCTAACTTATTACTCGACTACAAAACTTTTCTGAATACTTCCAATTTGAGTTTCAACTTTTACAGAATATATTCCGCTTTTGAGTGTTGAGATATTAATTTTGACCAATTTTTTATTGTTAACATCCTTAGCCTCAACAATTCTGCCCAGATAGTCAGATATTTGATATGACAAAATTGTTGTAGCATCAACATGAAGATTTAATTGATTACTAGATGGATTTGGATAGATAATAAATTTACTCTCTAGAACAGATTGCACTGATGAAGGAGTACAAGCAGATGCATCATATGTCATGTTCGAAAAATCTATATAACAAACAAAATCAATGCTATCAATAAATGGGTTTCTATTATTTTGTAATGAATCAATATAGTCATTTCTTGCAATTTCCCAACTATCTGGAGGGTCTTGAAAATGCCATGATTTTAATATAAATTGATCTTGAGTACTTGGTAAAGCCCAATTATTCCCATTAACTGAATTATAGCATATTGCTTCATACATAATTGCTCTGGCTGCATTACCCTTATGTTCATCTCTAGGTTCAAAGACTATTTTCCCATTTATATCTGTTCCCGATTTACAATTTAGATATGTAGTAGTTATATTTACTACTTCACCCAAAGGATTATTACTTCTTAAAATATTTACAGAATTTAAGTTAGTAGGAAAAAGATGATGAAAATCGCTATACTCTGGCAAGGATTGAGCAGGGTTAGTAGGCATCCAACTATGACAATAAGTATGTTCTCTGCTGTATCCGTTTGTTGTAAAATCAAATGGTTCATCATATATTTTGTTCTCCCCGCTGTAGACACAAGTTATTACTCTTCTATTTCCAGTTGTATCTCTTGCTTCAAAAAAAGGAATCATTAAATCATCATAATAACTGTAGTATTGNGTTTGATGAGGATTAGTTAAACTGTGTAAATCATTCATAAATGTTGATGATGAAGTATTTAAACTACTGTAATAATTATTTGGCATCATGGAACTTGGAGTTGTAACAACTCCTTCCAATGGTGTATTTATTAAATAATTTCTAAAATTTGCTGGACCATTATAGCTAAATACTCTAAAATAATAATCTGTTCCTGCAACAATATTATTTGGAGAAAAAAATATTTTATTATCACTAAAAACAACTTGTGCATCTCCAATAATATCGCCTCTTTGGTACATGATTCCATCAACTGGTACTGATGTGATTGGTGAATCTTTTTTTCTTAATACTAAAAACCCATCTACAGAATCAGCCGGAGTAAAGCTAGATGTTATCCTGTAAGTTTTTACATCTAAAAAATTTAAATTAGTAGGTTGCATTGTCGGCTCAGATGCTAGATTTCCACCAACACCATATAAATTAATAATATACGTTGATTCGTCTAGATCATTACTTAAAATATTTAAAATAGCTTCTCTTGTACCATTAACTGTTGGAGTAAAATTAATAATAAGTGAACTTGTATCTCCCGCCAAGACATATGTTGGAAAAGAAACAACTGTATAATCAGATTGGCTAGTGCCAGAAATTGAAGCAGAAGAAATAAATAAGGTGTCTAATGTACCGAGATTTTCAATTGTGAAATTTATTAGATTTGGTGTTAATACAGCAGAATTTGTAATAAAAGTACTACCAGAAACAAGTGAGGAAGATGCGTTTTTTAAGTTAATCTCTTGCGCTGGTGTAGCCAAACCAACATCAATACTAACATCATCCAAACCAATGTTACCCGATACTTTATTTGTATACTTAAATCGTATAAATCTAGTTGTATTCTGTGGCACATCCGTAAACATTATGTAGTTGGCGTTTGGTGGAGATGTGTGTGCTCTTAGTACAGTCCAAACAGAACCAAATTCAGACTCTTCAACTGTAAAAGTTCCTCCAGAAAAACCATTTCCTGTCAGAAAGTATGTCAAATCTCCTGGACTACTATTTATGTTTATTATTAAAAAATCATCAGTGTTATCAAATTTCATTGCAGGAGGTGTATTTCCAGATGCTGTGTAAAAATTTGTTCCTGACTCAGTCCAACCAGTAGGTAAATTTGTTGTTGGAAAGCTCCAGCTAGATGGTAAAATAGCTTGTGAAAATACAGGAACTATAAAAAGTGTAGATAATATTAGTAATAAAATTTTTTTCATTTTTTTTAAATTTAAATTAAAATCTTAGTCGTATTGATGCATTTATTCTTCTTCCTAAACCAAAAAAAACACTAGCTGATTTAGCATCAAAATCATTGAAATTTGTTGCATATGCATCATTATTATTTGCATCAGATATATATGTTTTGTCTAATAAATTTAGAACACTCAGCTTTACATCTAAATTATACTTATTAGATAATTTTAATTTATAACCACAATGTAAGTCAAATAATTCATATGATGGGATTTTCCAACTCTCTCTTCCTGAATTTTCTCCAATTAATGTCGCAGCATCAAAGTCCGAATAATAATCAGAAAAATATGTTCCTCGCAATTTGATATAAGAATTGTTTGTTGGCTCATATCTCATGCTTAGACCAAATTGTGTTTGCGCAGCATCTCCTACATGAACCCCATCCGCATTATATAGTAATGTATCTAGAGATGAATCTCCAAACTCAGATGATGGAGGTCTATTTGAATTATCTAGTAAAATAGCTTCTCCTCCGGATGTCCAAGTCCAATCACCTAAAGAGATTAAGCTTTCAACACTTAATTTTCTTGAAATTTTATAAGAACAATCAATCTCTATTCCTTTGTGAAGCGCGTTCATAGGAACAACATCAGAATAAACTATACCCGCAATGTTTTCAGAAATATTTGCTGGTTTATTTTGCCAGATAGTATAATAACCATTCATATTAGCTGAAAAAAAACTTGATCTAAAAGAATAGCCCGATTCAAACGCAATAACTTCTTCATTTTTAATATAGTCTTTTAAGGTGTTGTTTTGATTAAATATATTTCTAAATTTTGGTGCTTTAGAAATATAGCCTGTATTGAAAAACACATTATTATACTCGTCAATATTTAAATTAGCTCCAGTTTTAAATGTAAAACCATTAAGTGTCTTCCAATCTGTCTCTGCAAATTGTGCTTCAGGGGAATTAACTGTATATTTTTCACCATTTATAATTATTGTGTCGGAAACTATTTCTCCAGAAATATTTTGAGTTCCAAGAGCATTTTCAATAATAGTATCAGTTAAAACCAGATCTTTTTTCATAAAATAGTCTATACGTTTGTAAGCAGAACTAGATGCTGATATATTAATAAATGCACTCAACATTCCATTACTGTACTCTGCTTGCGAAAATAAACCTCCCCACTTGACTATCCCATCATTATAATAATCAATTTTATCACCAACACGCTTGACGGCTTTATTTTGTGTTAAATTATCATTGTTAACAGTATAGTCTGCCCCTAAAAGATCGTATACTTCAGAATAATGTTCTCCTTTATAATATCGTAAATCAAGACCACCTGAAAGAGAAATTTTTTGATTAAGGGTATAATTTAAAGTAGAAAGCCCCCCGTACCAATAATGATTGTTAATACTTGATTTCAAATAACTTCCTGTTTTTAAATCTGTATTAGAATAATTAGGGTCAATTATTGGCCCAAATAGGCCTGCTCCAACATTTGAGTTATAGACAGATTGCAAGTTAACTTGACCATCAATTTCTCCAATACCTTCTGTTCTTGTGCCACCACCATTTCCTATTGATGCATACAAAACATTTGAGAGAAAAAACCTATCATTTACAATCCAAAAATCTCTTAATGAGAATTGTGGTTTATGGTAATAATTTTTTCTTGTGTTTAATACTTCATAATTGTGAATTGTATCATTATTTGAGTCTAAGGTCCATCTATCTAAATTGCCCCAGTACTTATTGTAACGTGTTCCTTTATTTATAACTTCTCTATTTGAAAAATCTGAATCATCGCCTAAAGATCTTGCAAGGGTAGTATCATATGTTGCAATATCACTCTTGTAAGCTCGTTGTCCATGCTCTTGTGGCGCACCCATAACAGAAAAGCTTAATATATGCTTACCAAGTTCTTTTTGAATTTTTGCATAATAAAAGAATCCTTCGCTCCATGTTTCATCAACATAACCATTACCATTTTTATATGAGGTTGCAAGGGTAAAACCCCAACCATTTTGAAGTTTTCCTGAATTCCACCCCAGAGACGTTCTTAGCTTTCCAAAAGAACCTACAGATTGTTTAATTAAAAATCCGGATTTGTTTCCAGTTCCTTTAGTTAAGATATTCATTGTTCCTCCAACTGAAGGTATTGCAATTTTTGATGCACCTAAACCTCTTTGAACTTGAATATTAGAAGTAACAGCATCTAAACCAAACCAATTTGACCAATACACCCAACCATTTTCCATATCATTTACCGGAATACCATCAATCATAACAGCTACATTTCTTTGGTTAAACCCTCGGATAGTTATTCTTGCGTCTCCATCTCCACCACCTGTTTGTGTTGCATAAACTCCTGGTGTTGAGTTAAGAATCATAGGNATATCTTGAGATGCTAATTCTTCGCTTATTTTCTTCATAGGTATTGTTGAAAAAGCAACGGGTGTCTCTCTGTCAATTGCAATATCTGCAACAACTTGTATCTCATTCAAAAGAACAGTTTCTAATTTAAAATTTAGTTCTTGAGAATTTTCTTCAACATTAATATCTTTATTAATTACTTTATAGCCAACATAGGAAATCTGAAATTTTCTATTTCCTGATTGAATTTTAATGTTATAATTACCATCAATGTCTGTTACGACTCCCATTCCTTTTCCATAAATAATCGTTGCACCAATTAATGGCTCTGCTGTGCTTGCATCAATTACTTTTCCATATAAATTAGTCTGAGAATATGAGTAGCTATAAATAAAAAAAAACATTAATGTCAAAAAAGATTTTTGTAACAAACTCATACTAATAAATTCATTTTTTAACAAAATTATTTATATTAAAAATTATCTAACTACAACCTTTTGCTTAAAAGTTAATAATTCTTTNGTTTTGATTTGCATTACATATACACCTTTAGACAATTTACTTATATTAAATTTGGTCGAATTTGTTGTATATACTTTTGTTCCTGAAGAGTTAAAAATATCTATCGATTCAACATTTGCATTTATAGAAAAATTTATCATATCGCCATAGTTAGCAGGATTTGGATAAACAACATATGACACTTTATCAATAAAATTATTAGAAACTGAACCTGAGTTACAATCACAATCATGTGTTCCAAGATTTGTCCAAGTGTCCTCAGGTAAAGAATCCCATTCTAATGTTGGGTTAAATGAATCTAAAGCTTGATAATCTCCAATTAAAACTGATTTTTTTCTAATTAATGTGTGATCTTGTGTCCATGCCACAAGATTATCACAAGCCCATCCCCAATCATCACCAAAACTATTTGTTGGATTAAAACCAACTTGGCCAATAACATCAACAATATTACCACTATTTGTCAAAGCCATAGCATCATTACCGTTCATGTGCATGGGAGATGGATAGGGCCCAGCAGCCATATCTCCAAGGAGGTACAAGGCTGGATTAATTGCACCAAAAGTTCCTGCCCCAACTGTATCACCATGAGTTAATACAAATACATCTCCAGATGCAAGCATTCCAGATAAATTGGTTATACCTCCAGAAGAACTATTTGTTGCGCCATTAGAATATCTTTCTACTTTATAAGTACTTAAATCTACAGTACCAGAAGTAGGATTATAAATTTCGATTGCTTTATTTTGAGAACTTCGCTCAACATATTCAGAGAAAAATAATTCAGAGCAGTTTTGTTGAGCTATTAAGGAAGATATAAAACATATGCATATTAAGCTTAGTACAGGTTTTTTCATATTAATTTATTTATTACGGCTAATTTACAAAAAGATATAGATGTAAAATCAACATTATATTATAAAATAAACAAGTGTTAATTATATAGAATTAATATTAATAAGTTTAGTGTTATATTTGATTAAAAATTTACAAATGAGAATTAAAAGCTTAGAAGAATACCACTTTGAGAAAGAAAATTTTGAGGAAAAACCAGAGAATTTTTGGGAAGAAAAAGCAAAAAAATTTGTTTGGTATAGAAAATGGGATGAAGTGTTAAATTGGGATTTTAAATCTGC
>NYVM01000034.1 GCA_002684605.1 Candidatus Pelagibacterales bacterium
TGCTGACTAATATAAGCTCCGTTGGGTCCAGTTCTAGAAAACCTATCATAAGAATATACAATAATGGCATCAATCTCTTTATTACGCTTTACATAAGTTAGCATCTTTTGGAACTCTTTCCTCTCATCACTTTTAGCTGATTCAAAAGTTCCTCCAAAATCTGCCACAACCATCAACCCTTTCTTTTTTGCAAAGGCTTGGCAATATTTCTTTTGAGTTTGAAGTGATGCGTTATTATCTGCCTGTTCTTTGGTTGAAACCCGAGTATAAATAACAGCTTTATTGGACGAATTAATTGATTCAGTATTTAAGCTATTAGCTAATTTTTGAAAGTAGTCACTTTTATTCATTCTCTTTGGTATTTAAATTTACACACTCACTTACAATAATATAATCCACAATAAGATTAGTAAATACACTTAACTCATCTATTATATCTTCATATTCCTGTTTTGTTATTTGATTCTTCTTTTCTTTTTCTTCTTCTTGCTTTAGTAATTCTTTTACTATCTTGTTTTTAACATCTATTAATTTCACAACTTAAATAGTTGCGCATCACCTTTGACTTATTCAATAGGCTTACCAAGTATCAATGGATCCGAGTTATTCGGTATCATAATTTTATTTTTTCTGTTTTTTCATAATGGCTCAATTTTCCATCTACTGTTTTAATTTCGATAGTAGCATACTCTCCACTTTTTATAAGCTCTAATATTCTACTCTCAACCTGTACTTTTTTCATCATCTTAATTTCTAACAACTGGGGTTTATTATCCTTAAACCTAATATTAACAGATTTTAAATCTTGATAATTATGTCGTATTGCTTTAAGAACATCATGCTCTTGTTGAGACAATATATGAGGAAACCCTGTTTCAAAAGAATCCTCTCCTTCTTCTAGAAAATACCTCATAATATCTGTTACTGAAATACAGACATGACTCTTATTAATATAACGAGAAAATAAATCAGTAGCATTAACATGTTCATAATCCATAATTATATTTTCTGATAATGGAATTACAACTTCTGGCTGATCCTTAAAACACTGTATCACTGTTTTTTGAGCAAAAAGCATTATATTCATCATAAGAAACTCAAGCATACTAACATCAAAATCTGTTTGATCAGCATCAAGCTGATCCAAGTCATCAAAATTAATTCCTGACTTTTTAGAAATATATTCTTTATGACTAAGAAACTCTTTTACAGCTTTCTTATCTTTAAATACATTAGTAAATAGAGATGATTTCACTGACTTTATCTCATCATAAGAGAAGCCAAAACCTCTTAACTGTTTTACAATACTAACCCAAACATAATCTACATAACTTAATTTTTTATGTCCTCCTTTCTTAACCTTATGAGAAATATCAATTAACCCATTTCTTTCCCAATTGGTAAAATCAGAGTAAACAACATCAATCTCAGTTTTACTAAAAACACGATCATTGAACTTATTTTGTAAATAAATAGCCTTGTCAAAATCACCTTTAAATTTTAGTATGTCTAATTTGTTATTGCTCATTATAAAACAAAAGTAATAAAAACTTTGTAATAATACAATGTTTTAGTATATTTGTCAATAATAAATGCAGAAATTTATGTGTGTTTATTAAACGGAGCATTATTTCATAATAAAAAAACAATAAATGAAAGCTTCATAAAAATAAAGAATTCTCCGTCTACCTGAGTAAACCTAAGGTAGATGTGAGGTAAACCCAAAGTAAACAATGAGAATAATGGAAAATAACGACTACAGAAACATAACATTAAGCACCAAAGTGTGTGCAAGGCAAAAGGCAGAGTACGTAAAAATAGCCGCTCAAAATGGCATAAGTATGTCAGAATGGTTAGCATGTATTATCGAATCCAATAAAAACAAATACGGAAAAGAAGGAGATCCTACAAAAAGAGAATTAACCTTAGAGAAAGAAATTGATACAGTAAAAAAGCAAAATGTTAGATTAGCAAAGGACAGAGAAAGTGCTGATTATAGAGTCTCTTTAGATATGAAAAGAGCTGACAAAGCAATTGAAGAAAGGGATGAGATACGCTATCAACTTAAAGAGAAAATTGTCGAGAATGATATGTTAAAAAATAAAATAGAGAAGCATAAACCAAAGTTCGAAGAGATTAATGATGAAAAAGGTTTTTTTGGGGTTTTCGTTTCAATTCTAGGTGCAATTGCATTAGGGAGCATGATTATGAAAGATTAATTCGATAAATTCAAAAGACCACCAAAAAGAAACCCACTAAATAAGTGGGTTTTTATTTATCTGTTTTTCTTTCATATTTACAACAATAATGAAGATTATTATAAACTTCATCATTTGCTCTATAAGATTCAGTATCATAACCTACATTTGCAATAGCCTTTTGAATCTCTTTTAAATTTGTTTTCTCACTTATAAATTTAACTTTCATAAGACCCTTTTTACTATCCCATCTCGCATATTTTACACCATCAATAGATTCAGCAGCTTTTTCAATGATAGATTTGCACATTCCACAATTTCCCCATACTTTAACTGATTCTTTTTGATATTTCTTATTCTGTGAAAAAGAAGTCGTTATGAAGAAGATACAAAAAATTAAAAACAGTATATTTTTTTTCATACTACAAATCTAAAAAAAATTTCTAAAAAAGTTCGAAATAAGGACCGAGAGTTCCACCAAAAATAAACCCACTCAATTGAGTGGGTTTTTGTATAATTGCCAACTATTTTAAAATTAAGATAATTAATCAGAATGAAAAAAATATTAGTAGTTGGTGCATCAGGTAAGACGGGACGAAACATAGTAAAGCAATTATTAGAATTAGGACATTCTGTACATATAATTGTAAGAACAACAAATAACCTCACTAAAGATATCCTAAAACACCAAATATTAATATCACAAAAGCTAGTATACTTGATATTAATGAAGAGGAAATGGTTAATCTTGTTAGTGATTCTGATGCAATTGTTTCATGCCTTGGTCATAATTTAAGTTTTAAAGGAATCTTTGGGGAGCCTAAAAGGTTATGTACTGATGCTACCAAAAATTTATGTGAAGCAATAATATCCTCAAAATCAAATTCACCAATTAAATTTATATTAATGAGTTCTGTTGGCGTGAAAAATAAAAAGATTGGAGAACAAAGATCAATATTTGACAATATTATCATAACTCTCTTACGTTGGTTCCTTCCACCTCACAAGGATAATGAAATGGCTCTAGATTACTTGATCTCATCAATTGGAAATTCAAATAAACATATTGAATGGTGTGCTGTTCGCCCCGACTCCTTAATAGATGATAAAATTTCCAAATTTGAAATAATAGAATCACCTATTACAACTATTTTCAAAGGACGTCCAACATCAAGAAAAAATGTTGCAAATTTTATGACACAACTCATTGGAGACAATACTCTTTGGAGTATGTGGAAATTCAAAACTCCAGTCATCATGAATGAAAAATAATTCTTCTAAAAAAGTTCGAAATAAGGACCGAGAGGTCCACTAAAAAGAAACCCGCTCAATTGAGTGGGTTTTTATTTATTCAAGAATTATTCTTTTCTCTAACGTTACATGATGTAAAATAAAGGTTGATTTTTTTATGATTTATATTAATTTGATTGTGAAATCTTAATTGCTTTATGTAATAAAGCAATCTTTTTATATTTAGTTTCATGTACTTCAAAATACTCATACATTCGTCTAAGTGAAGAACCTACCCCATCTATACTTAAGTTAGCTTTTTCAGCAATATGTTTATTCATTGCTGTTGGTTCTTTTATTAATATATTCAGTATAGCCCAATCAGTTTCATTTAAAACTCTTTCTATATTATTATCAAGTTTCTGCTTATTTAATTCAAACTTATTACTCTCTGAAATAGAACTAAATTTCTGATTTTTTAGCAAATTAATTTCCCTAAGCAACATATTTCTTCTTTGAGTATTGTTTTTTATTCTTAAGATAATGAAAAATAAGAGGATAGAAATAATTATTAAAAAAACAACAGACATGAATGAAGTTCTTTTTACTTGTTTTATTTTCAATTCAGCTTTATCGTTCTCGTATTTGAGTTGATTCTCATATAATTTAGCTTTGTATTCATTTTTAACTTCCTCTCTAACAACTTTAAAACTATTTTTCCTTTGTTCTATACTATCGGTATATGCTAATAACAATTCATGCATTTTTAAAGACAATTCCCAGTTTTCATAATTCTTATAGGCATCATATAAAAATTCATAAACTGATTGTTTCATTTCAAGATTAGAACTTTCAGAAACTTGATTTAATAAGCCTTCCATTTCTATAACAGCCCTATCTTTATCTATTTCATATAAAATCTTTGCCTTAAGAATTTTTGATGTAAGAATTCCAGCTCCAATATCTAGCTGTTTATTAAGTTTTAAACTTTTTGTTGCATACAAATCAGCAAGTTCAATATCATTCAATTCTAGCTTAATGATACCTAGCATATAATAACAGTCCTTTAAATAGAAAATATCATTTTTAGTATGAAGTATTTTTATAGCGTCATTAAATACGTTTTCAGCTTTAATAAAAGATTTTTTATAAAAATGAATAAGTCCAATATTCATTGAAATTACCGCTATATTCAAATAAGATTTATCAGATTTATTGTATGCAATTAACGCTTTGTTATAATGACTAAGAGCAAGATCATAATTACCAATTTTTGAATTAATAGATCCCATGCCATTAAGCATTCTACCTTCACCATCATAATCATTTTCTTTAACAAAAATATCTTTTGCTTCATTATAAAGTTTTATAGCCTCAAAATACTCTCCTTTATCAAGATGAATATTTCCAAAATTACCTATAACAATTGCTTCAAGTTGAGAATTATTCATGTTTTGAGCAACATTCTTGGCTAATATGTATTTACTTATAGCTTCTTCTTTTTTGTTTTGATTTCTATAGATATTGCCCTGCCTTAGAAGTGCTCTATAAATTTGTCTTTCTGCTTTCTTTTNTAATGCTAAATCATAATAAAAATTTAGGGATGAAAGAACAGAATCAGGGATAACATGAACATAAAGATCATAGTACTCATCTAAAGCATCAAATCTTGTAGAATCTAATAACTCCTCATTTTGCCAAACTAATCTTAAGGAATCTGATTGAGAATTTGAATAAACATGATAGCTAACTGTACTAAAAAATAGTACTATATATAAAAATAATTTATTCAATTATTTGTTGATATATTTCTTCTCAATTATACCATCACTATAAATGTATAACAATAGTTTATTGGCTTCTATAGCTGTTTCTCTTCCTAAGACATCAACTACTTTAATTAAACTTTTATTATTTATAGANTAGTCATTAATTGCTGTCTGAATATTTNGATCNACACCNNNATTATTATGAATAAANGTCCAAGANCCATNANGNGTNCCANTTGGAAATGTATCNATNTACCANAATANCTGATCTTCAAATAAACAATTAATTGAATTCCCATTAGGCGGCAAACCTTCAGAAATATACCAGTTATCTAAATTAGCAGAATCATTTACAAAATNCACTGTAACATTTATTGTGTCAGTTAATGACCAATTATGACCAAAAGCTATTGTTTGTTGATCAACTATAGTGTCTTGATGTAATATATTTCCTAGTTGATCTGTAAACTCCCACATAAAAATATTTTCTGATTGTGGGTGAGTCATATATTGACCTGAATGGTAAATACTGATAGAAGTTTCTTGAGAACCTACATTCATTACAATACCTAACATATCACAAGGAACAGCTGTTATTACTCCTTGAGCATTTGTAATTTTAATTAAACCTAAAGCTATAAAAAATATTATTAAAAATTTCTTCATAATTATCTTACAATATTAATAAAAATAAAACGACAAATGGTTATGTGTGATAACACAATCTTACGTATTCAAAAAATATCATTTTCTAAAAAAGTTCGAAATAAGGACCGAGAGGTCCACCAAAGCGGAATCCATCTCATTTTGAGTTAAGATTTCGCTTTTTTTATATTTGCAAAAAACATTATACTTAATATGGATTTTTTTGAATTAGTTCATAAAAGAAGGTCAGTAAGAAAATTTACTGATAAAAAAGTTCCAGAAGCAGTCATAAAGAAGTGCTTAAGAGCATCGGTACTAGCGCCAAATTCATCCAATTTACAACCCTGGGAGTTTTATTGGATTAGAGATCATAAAAAGAAAGGGCAAGTGGTAGAAGCTTGTTTTTCCCAAAATGCCGCAAAAACTGCTAAAGAAATAGTTATTGCTGTTTCAAGGATAGACTCCTGGAAAAGAAACCGTGATTTAATAATTAAAGATTACAAAACTAAAGATAAACTGATACCTTTGGTTGATAGGTATTATCATCAAATCATTCCATTTGCTTACACACATGATAGATTGGGGATTATTGGAGTTTTAAAAAAACTCATTTATGTTTTTCTAAATCTATATGGATATTTTAAACCTATTCCAAGAGGGCCTATTTTTAAGCACCAATTATTTGAAACCGTGACTAAATCAACAGCATTAGCCTGTCAAAACTTCATGATGGCTTTAGTAGCGGAAGGTTTTGACTCTTGTCCAATGGAGGGTTTTGATGAAAAAAGAATTAAAAAGCTTTTACAATTAAATTGGCAAAGCCATGTAGTGATGATATTTGGTATTGGAGAGGCTGAAGGAAATGGAATATATAGTGAACGATTTAGAATTGATGAGAGTTTAGTCATAAAAGAAATATAAAAAATGAGTTCAATTGTATTAATTATTCAAATAAGTCTAGGTTTGTTAATGCTTTACCATGCTTTGCCAAAACTTATATTTTCAAAAGAAAGATTAAAATCTAGTGGGGGGAAAGAAATTGAATATGTGGATGATTTATCTCAAACTAATTTAATTGGAATAGGAATAGTTGAATTTTTGACTTCACTTGGTCTAATTATTCCAGAACTGCTAAATGATTTCTCGTGGATAATTATTCTCTCGTCATGTACTATTATTGTTGCCATGCTCCTCGCTTTAATGCTACATTTAAAGAGAAATGATGGGGCCAAAGCAATATTTATTAATTTTTTATATATATTTATGTCGTTTATTGTCTTATTAGGAAATCATTTTTTATAAAAATTATGGATTATATTATTTACATAAATATATTAGTGTCGTTATCAATTTTGAATGTTTGGTTGCTACGATTCAATAATCAAACTCCTTACAGAGGAGGGGATTCAAACACTCTAAAAGAAGAATTTCAAGTTTATGGTTTACCAACATGGTTTATGTATTTAATAGGAACAACTAAAGTAATTTTAGCCATTCTATTGATTATTGGTATATGGAAACAACATATAAATATTTATGTTGTTAGTTCAATGATTGTATTAATGTTAGGCGCTTTGGTAATGCATTACAAAGTTAGTGATCCAATCAAAAAATCATTGCCCGCTTTTACTGTTTTACTATTATTAGTTTTTATATTGATAAATAATGTGTAGAATAATTTTCTATATGCACATTTAGGTCCACCAAAGCGGAATCCATCTCTTTTTGAGACAGCGTTCCGCTTTTTTTTCTAGCGCATGAGGTGCGCCTCACCAAATTTGACTTGACTATCCTTAGTCCCATTATATCTCGCTTTCCAAGAATAAATACCAATTGGTAAAAATTGATTTTTGTAAATGCCGTCCCAACCTTTATTATACTGAAAATCCATTTTTAACTATATTGATTAAATTTCTAGCAAATTCATTCTCTGATTTAATTATTCTATGTTTGAAAATATTATTTTTTTTTAAATTTTTTTTGAAGTACTTTATAAAATGCAAAAAAAAAATTAGATTTGAGAAATATTTTTTATGTATGAAAATACAAATAATTTTTTTATTCGTTTTTAGTTTAAGTGCGTTTTCACAAGATATTGAAGCTGAAAACCAAAAATTAAAACAAGAGATCAGTAATCTTGAAATTCAGCTTTTTAACATCAATCGTTTAGTTGAAAATTATATTGATGGTGAACTTAATAAAGGTTCTTTTTTAGAGATTTACAATCAAAATGAAGTTTTAACTACACAAAATGATAAGTTAAAAAATCAGAATGATGAATTATTGTCTAAATTAGAAAAAACTAAAATTGAATTAAAAAAAGTTATAAATGATTATGAATTGATTTATGAGAAAAATAGCGAATTAGTTTTAAAAAACGATGAAGCAAATGCTACAATATCTGAAAATGCTAGCAAATTTAAATCAAAAAATAAAAAAATTGATGTTTTAGATTCAAATAATAAATCATTAAAAAATACAATTTCAGATTTGAATCTTGAATTATCACAAACTAAAGCTTTTCACAAAGTAAATATTAATGAATTATAAAGTGAGCATAATTCAATTGTGAAGACACTAAACGATAAAATACTTGAACAAGAAAATTCATCATATCTAATTAAAAATAAAATAGACAGTATAAATTACCTTATTAAAAATTTACGCGCTACAAATAAAGTTTTGGAAAATGAACTTTTGGATCAAGAAGCTATTTCCAATCAATTTGCTAAATCATTTAGCGACCTTTTTTACAAAAACAATAAAATATGTAAACTCTATAAAATAGTTGATTCAGATATTTTTATTACCAAAGAAAAATACAGAGTATATTTGGGTGAATTTGATCAACCGCTGAAGTCCGCTTATTTAGAGGATCTAGTTTGCTTACCCAATTTAAATAATAAATTTTACTGTTACTCAGGAAAATTTAATGACGAATTAAAAGCTATCAAACATAATAATATTATGTTAGGAGCAGGATATCAATCTCAATTAATTAAATTTTAAATTATGAAATTTCTTAAATATTTAAGCTTTGCAGCTCTTCTTGTAACGTACAGTTGTACTACATCAGAGCAAATAACAAAAACCAAAATTTTAGGATGTACCAATCCTACATCTTCGAATTACAATCCCAACGCTACTGAAGATGATGGTTCTTGTGAAGAAAAGAAAAAGGGTTGTACAGATGAAAAGGCTAATAACTATGATCCAGACGCCGAATTAAACGATGGTTCATGTATTTATGATTATGTATTGATTAATTATTTTGTTTCAACAGAAAATATAGCAAAATTGAATGTTGGAATGACTAAGTCTCAAATTATATCAACTCTTGGAAACAATCCACTAGATATTTTACATTCAAATGACAATTGTATGATATTGAAATACGAATATCGAGATAAGAGTAGAGAGTTTGAATTAGGAGATTTCAGAACAAAAAAAGACTTAACTACTGGTGAATTATCATTTTCTTTGACCTCTAAAGAGTTATATCTAATTTTGCGTAGTAATAAATTAGAGACAGTAATCAGCGATGATTCGAAAAGTATGTTTGAAAAAGTAAATTGTTTTGAAGACAAATGTTATTCGGATTATGATTATATTGTTTGTGAAGGCTGCACAGATAAAGACGCTTTAAATTATAACAAGGATGCAAACATTGACGATGGAAGTTGTGAATATCCTTTCGTTGAAATCTTAGGTTGTACTGATTCAACTGCAGCTAATTATTACTCTCAAGCAAATACAGATGACAACTCATGTGTTTATTGCCCATGTGACTACATCAAAAATCCATCATATGATCCAAAAAAGCCTTGTAATGAAGTTTGTATTCTTGATCCAGCTCTTGATTTTGTTGTGGGCTGTACTGATCCAAAAGCAACAAATTATAATCCAGAAGCGGACAAAGATGATGGGTCTTGCGTTCACTGTCCATGCGAAACCGAGGATTATTTTTATAAAGTAGATGATAACAGAAATTGCCAAGGTGACCCTTGTGTAAAGGTCATGAAACAGAAGGAAAATACTAGTGGAAACGAGAAAGATTGCGATTTATGTGATGTTCTAGATGTTGAAAATTATAATTTAAATATTGAACTTAAAACTAAAAAATAATAATTATGAAAATTTTAAACCTTTTAAAATCAGTTGTATTAGCCTTATGTTTAATGAATATTTCTACAGCTTTTTCACAAGAAACTGATAATATTGTAACTGAACCATATTATACTTCTATTGACTATATTATACTTTTAGAAGTTGGAGATACGTATGATGAGGTAGTTAATACATTGAAGTCTCAGCCTACAGCTGTAATTAACAACAACAATAATGGTTTGGTAGTAGAATTTAAATATCTTCTAAAATCTAAAAAAATTAAATCAACAAATAAAACCAACTCATACACAGCTTTTAATTCTGCAGTTGATCATTACAATGAAGAAAAATCATTGTTCATGTTTTTTGACTCTAACAAGATGTTAAAAAGTTATTATACAGATACTGGTTCGCAGTCATCTGCTGATGTCTTAACATGGGAAAATACATTTAATAAGCTTGATTGTGAAAATTGTAGCATCAGCAATGTTGAATAAATTATTTTTTTTTTAATTTTTTCGTCTTTAATTGTAAAAGGACAAACAATTAATTACAAATATGTAACTGATTCTATTGAATCAAATTCATTTTTTTATTCTGATTTATCAGTCAAATACATCAATTTTGATGATTCTTTTAATAAATTAAATAATGAGTTGCAAAACAACTTTTTATTTTTTTTGAGTTCAAGTTTTAATTTGTCAAATGAAAATTTGGAAAGTTGCTCATTTTTATTGAAAGATAACAACTTTATTAAAAAGTTTATATATAATGACCCTGATAGTAGGTTTTTAAAATTAGCTTATACTCTACCTCTTTCAAAAAAAAATGATTTTATTATTTTTTGGCATTCAAGTTTAAATAGACGTATAAATTCATTTGCTAAAAAGTATAATTATCAACTTAACGAGAATATTTATATTAACAATACTAATGTAAATCAAATTTTAAATCAATTTTATACAATTAATAAGTTGATTGCAAAAAATGAGTACCTTAAAACACTTGATAAAAAAGTTGATAATTTCTTTATTAATCTGGAGCTTGACTACAACAAAATACAAACTCAAATAAATTTACTAAATTCTATTAATTCACAAACAAGCTTGAATGATTTGTTAAATGTTGAAGAAAATTATTTAATAAATGAGATAAAATTAGAATCATTAAATAAAACAAACAAAAATTATAAATCTATTTTTTCTTCGTTAATTAAAACTAAATTACTTAGCAACTATAACTTAAATCTAAACATTAAAGATTATTCCTCAGCGTTATATTACCTTGATCTCTATTGTAAAAGATTCAGTTGCTCATTAAATCAACTTCAACTCTATAATTCTCTTAAGCTTAGTGCAGATTCTCTGAATTATATCAAAAGTGTTTCAAATATTCCAAAAATGATTTCTAAATTAAACTCAAATATAAATAATGAAAAGTTTTTGGATGCAATGATATTAGTTCAAAAACTAAAATCATATGATAAAGAGGATGTTAAGAGTTTAAACTTGGAAAAAATTGAAAAAAAATGTTTAAAAAAGATGAATTTGAAAAATTTTGATATTTATTTAAACGATGACTATATAAGACAAATTTCTAAGCATAATTTTGTTGGTACATATAGAGACGATTCGAAAAATTATAATACTACTCAACTCAAACAAGCAGCTTTAGATGATTTGATATCTAAAATATTAATTAATATTTCTAGTATAGAAGTTAATTCTACTGAAGAAAGTCAAATAAATAATCAATCATATTTCAAGAAAAAATATTATAATAAAACAATTTTAAAAAGTGAAATAGACTTAAATAACTTAAATTTCATTCAAACAAATTCAAACAAGTACAACCGAATGACTGTCACTGTTACAAAAAACACTTTTTTTGAAAGTAAATTAAATCTATTAACACTTTTAATAGATGAATACTGTAAAACAGATAGAACTAATAATATATATTTTAATAAAATTCAACAATTATTCTCAATCTTAAGTAACTCAAAATTGGAAACTAGTTATTTATTATCAAGGTACTCAAATTGCAATTAATTCTCAAAAAAGTTCGAAATAAGGTCGCTCAGGCCCACCAAAGCGGAATTCATCTCATCATGAGACATTGTATCGCTTTTTTTATAGTCACATATTAATTTAGTTTTTTATAATTTAAAAATAATGAACTAACTTTGTATAACTTTTATATTTATAAGCTATACAGTTAGGTTTATCAAAAAATATTTAATTAAATGATGAATGAATTAAATATAGTTTGGCTGAAGAGAGATTTAAGAACATATGATCATGCGCCATTATATGAGGCTGAAAAATTAAAAGATGACTATGTAATCATATATTTTTTTGAACCCTCTTTAATGAAGGGGCCTGATTTTAGTGAAAGACATCAACAGTTTATTTATCATTCAATATTAGATATAAATCATTTTTTAAAAGAATATAATAGAGAAGTTAAAATTTTTAATAATGATGCACTAAAAATTTTTAAATATCTGATTTCTAAGTATAAAATAAATAAAGTATTATCTTATCAAGAAAGTGGCACATTAAAAACATGGAATAGAGATGAAAGTGTTAGTAAATTACTTAAATCTAATAACATAAAATGGATTGAATTTGAAAATCAATCAATAATTAGGGGAGCAACTAATCGAATAGGTTGGGATAAAAAATGGTATACTTATGCGAGTTCTAAAATCATAGAAAATGTATTTAGCTACAATAAATTTAATTTTAAAGTTAATGATTATTTAATTAATATTGATAATTATTCATATTTAAAAAACTATCCAAAAAGTTTTCAACCTGCAGGACAAAAATATGCTCTTAAATACCTTAAGTCATTTGTCAAAGATAGAGCAAAGCTTTATAATTATAACATTTCAAAACCTGAAATGAGTAGAACTTCATGTAGTCGATTATCAACTTACTTAGCATGGGGTAATATAAGCGTTAGGTTTGCATACCAATACATCAAAAACTCGTCGAATTACAAAAAAAATAAAAATCATTTTACAGGCTTTATTTCAAGATTAAAATGGCGGTCACACTTTATTCAAAAATTTGAAACAGATTGTAGTTACGAATTCGAATGTATTAATAAGGGATACGAAATGATGAGTTATAGCAATAATAATGTATTTCTTGAAAATTGGAAACAGGGAAAAACAGGTTTCCCATTGGTAGATGCCAGTATGCGGTGTTTAATAAATAATGGTTGGTTAAATTTTAGAATGAGAGCTATGCTAGTTTCATTCCTTTGTCACCATCTAGAACAAGACTGGAAAAGAGGCGTTTATTATATGGCAAGATTATTTTTAGATTATGAGCCAGGCATTCACTACACTCAATTTCAAATGCAAGCCGGAGTTACTGGAATAAATTCTATTAGAGTATATAACCCAATCAAACAATCAAAAGAAAAAGATTCTGATGGTGCTTTTATTAAAAAATGGTTGCCAGAGCTATCAAATTTTGATGTGCCATTTATTCACGAACCTTGGAAATTTACTGCATTTGACTTGATTGACAAAACGATTCCATTGTTTTATAAAAATCCAATAATATCTGTTGATTTAAAAAGAACAAAGACAATCAAACAACTTTGGAGCCTAAAAAGTAACCAAATAGTTAAACAAGAATCAAAAAGACTATTGAAAGTACACGTAAGACCAAAAAAATAATAACTAATAATCATAAATAAAATGAATTATATAGAAAGTAAAATATTTGATTTTTTTATTTCAGATAAATCAAAAAAAAATATTGAAAAATACGTTTTAGTAGCTTCAGTAATTAGCTTCATTTTTCATTTAATTCTTATTTATCTTAATAAATTTGAAGTGGTCAAAATTTATGATCCATATAATTTACTTAACAATCCTATTTCAGCAATTTATACTCCTTTTTCATTTATTTTAATCTATGAAATTTATCTTCTAATTTATTATCTGCCACGATCTATTTCGACTTATATATCTAAACAATTTGAAATTATTACACTTATTGTAATTCGAAGAATTTTTAAAGATATTTCAGATATGGATATTACAAAAGATTTAATTTTTAATGCCATTAACAAAAATATTTTTATTGATTTGATTGCTGCTTTACTTTTATTCTTTTTGATTTATCTTTTCAGAAGAAATTCGATTAAATCAGAAAGAAACTCTGACCAAGAAAGTTTCAATACATTTGTACGAATTAAAAAATGGACTTCATGTTTGTTAATTCCAATATTATCAGCATTAGCAGTAATTAACTTTGTAATTTGGCTAAGTGCAAGTTATTTTAATCCAGTAGAATTATCATCAATAAACAGTATATTTTTTGATGAGTTTTTTCAAATTCTAATCCTAGTTGATGTGTTATTATTAATTTTTTCATTTTTTAATTCTGATTCATTTCATACTATAATTAGAAATTCTGGATTTATTATTTCTACCATACTTATTAGAATTTCTTTCATGGCTGAAGGATTAATAAATATCATTTTAATTCTTAGCTCTTTGCTGTTTGGGCTTTTCATATTGTTAATATACAACGAATGTGAAAAAAGAAATTTATTCAGAAATTGAAACTGCTTAAATGATTTTAAAAGATAAAAGTAAACCTGTATTAGTAATTGGCGCCAATGGATATATTGGGAGTTGGATTACTAAAGAATTACTTGATAATAATTAAATTAACAAGTGTTATTCAAATAAGGCTAATTCAATTTTAAGTTGATGGATTCTATTTTATTTTAGTAGATACTCATTCTTATAAGTCTTTTCTAAGTTTAGGTATGGGATATATTAAGCTTGTTGAAATAATATCTAATTGAATAGTTCGAAATAAAGACGCT
>NYVM01000035.1 GCA_002684605.1 Candidatus Pelagibacterales bacterium
TGGGTTATTCTATACCTGGAGCTGTAGCAGCAATAGGAGTATTAATACCATTAGTATGGTTAGATAATACTATTAACAATATAAGTCTAAAATATTTTAATTATTCAATTGGTTTAATTATTACAGGAACGTGGCTTGGATTATTATTTGCATATTTAGTTAGGTTTCTAGCATTGTCTATGCAAGCTATAGAAAATTCTTTTATTAAAATATCAAAATCTATAGATTATGCAGCTAAAATTCTGGGAAAATCAAATAGAAATATTCTCACTAGTATCCATATTAAAATTGGTTGGGGTGGAATTTCTTTAGGATTATTAATTGTTTTTGTAGATGTTTTAAAAGAATTACCTGCTACTATGATTTTACGTCCTTTTGGTCTATCTACTTTAGCAATTAAAGCTCATGAACTAGCTATTGATGAAAGGTTGCATGATGCATCTATTCCTCTTCTTACAATAATATTTTTATGTTTGATACCTTTGTATTTTTTAACAAAGGTAATTAGACAAGAATAGTAATTAGTAATATAAATGCATATGGAAATTAATAAAACATTAAAAATAACTAATTTAAGTCATTGTTATAAAAATGGAAAATCTATAAAAAACATTAATTTAGATGTTTTTCCAGGAGAAGTTGTTTGTGTATTAGGTCCAAGCGGATGTGGAAAAACTACTTTGTTAAGACTTATTGCTGGCTTTGAAGAACCTACAGGTGGACAAATAAAAATTGGTAAAGACTATGTTTTTGGAAAAAGCTATGTGCCTACAGAAAAAAGATTTATTGGCATGCTCTTTCAAGATATTGCTCTATTTCCTCACTTATCTGTAAAAAATAATATTGGTTTTTCACTTACTAAAAAGAATCCTGATAATATAAATATAATTGAAAATTTGCTTAGGAAAGTTGGTTTAGATGGTTTTCTAGATAGGTATGGAGCTACTATGTCTGGAGGAGAACAGCAGAGGGTTGCTTTAGCAAGAGCATTAGCAAATAATCCAAATATTATGCTACTGGATGAGCCTTTTGCGTCTTTAGATGCTTGGTCTAAATATGATATTGCCTATGACATAATAAGTATTCTTAAAGAAAGTAAAACTCCTACAATTATGGTAACTCATGATCCACAGGAAGCAATGAAGCTTGCTGATAGAATTATAGTTATGCTTGATGGAAAAATAATTGATCAAGGCTCACCTTCAGAGCTTTATAGTGAGGCCAAACATCCTTTTTCTGTAAGTTTGATGGGGCCTACTACCTTATATTTAAGTAAAGCAATAGACGGATTAATTAAAACACCATTTGGCTCAATAAATATTGTAAAAAAAAAGAGTCAAGGTTCTTATAAAGTTCTTATAAGACCAGATGCATTTTCTATTGCTACTAATAATGAAGAGGCTATTAATATTAAAATTATTAATTTTAAATATATAGGCCTACTAACAGAAGTTGAAATAGTAGATGAAAATAATAAAGAGAATAATCTTAAGTTTTTAGTATATTCAAATATTTTTAAAAATATTTATAAGAATAATAAGTTATTATTTAATAAAGATTGGGCTTTTGTGTTTCCTAATAAATAAATAAAGTATATACATTAATGGTTATAAGGTTATTATTTTAGTTAATTATTATAAAATGATATTTAAATAAGAATAAATGGAGGTAAGTTTATGAGTATAGGAATCTGGCAAATTGTTTTAATTTTAGCAATTGTACTAATTCTTTTTGGTGCAGGAAAAATTCCACGTGTTATGGGAGATGTTGCAAAAGGTATTAAAAGCTTCAAATCTGGCATGAAAGAAGAAGAAAATAATGAGGAAGTAGTTAATGACGATGTTGTTTCCTCTGTAAAAAAAGAAGCAGACGACACTAAAGGCTCTAAATCAAGCTAAGATAAATCTACCTAGTAAAGGATGTTAATATGCTTGATATAGGCTGGACTGAAATTTTAGTTATAACAGTTATTGCTCTATTTGTAGTAGGACCGAAAGATATTCCTAAAGCACTTAGAATGGTAGGAGTTTGGTTAGGTAAACTTAAATCGTTATCTCGAGAATTTCAAAATACAGTAGAGGAAGCTGTTAGAGATTCTGAATTAGACGAAGTAAAAAAGCAAATACAATCTGCTAAATCAGATTTTACAAAAGGAATGACTGATACTATAGATTCAGAAGGAGAATTAACTGAAATGATGCGTGGTGTAGATGTGATAGATAAAGAGAAAAATGACAAACCAAGCTCAAGTTGGCCTATACCTCTTAATAAAAAAGATGAAGTAGTTGACGTAATTAAAGATGAAAAAAAAATAGATAATAAAAATGATTTAGAAAAAGAAAAACCTACTCCAACAACCTAGTAATTCTATGAAAAATAATGACAGATAATAATTTAGATAATAATAATGTAGAAAATTCTAAAGCTCCTTTAGTTTCACATTTAATTGAATTGAGAGATCGACTAAAGTGGGCTGTAATAGCCTTTTTTATAGCTTTTTTAGTTTGTTATTTTTTTGCTGATTATATATATGGATTTTTAGTTAAGCCTTTAAAAGTTACATATCAAGATATGGGTTATGAAAATCCTAGAATGATATATACTGGTTTAACTGAAGCTTTCTTTACTTATTTAAAAGTTTCTTTTTATTCAGCATTATTTATTGCTTTTCCTGTTATTGCGAGTCAAATATATAAATTTGCAGCTCCAGGGTTATATAAAAATGAAAAAAAAGCTTTTTATCCATTTCTAATTGCAACTCCTGTACTTTTTGCCCTAGGTGCTTCTTTAGTATATTATTTTATTTTTCCCTTGGCATGGAAATTTTTTTTAGGGTTTCAAACAACTGGCTTAGAGACTGGTTTAGCAATTGAGCTTGAGGCAAAAGTTAATGAATACTTATCATTAGTTTTAAAGTTAATGTTTGCATTTGGTTTAGCTTTTCAATTACCTGTAGCTGTATCCTTGCTAGCTAGGGCAGGACTAGTAACTTCTAAAGGAATGAGAGAAAAAAGAAAATTTGCATTTGTAGGTGCCTTTGGTGTAGCAGCATTATTAACACCTCCTGATCTAATTAGTCAGGTAGGTCTAGGCGTACCAATAATTATACTTTATGAAATNTCTATACGCCTTGCTTCTATTATGGAAAGAAAAAGAAATAATAATAATNATNATNATNNNGATGANCCAGATGATCCAGATAGCCCTTTAAAGAATACTAAAGATAATATCATTGATGATATTGATGATATTCCAGAAACAGATTATTCAGAGAATTAAGAGGGTAATTAATGCATGATATAAAATGGATTAAAGATAATATAGAAGCATTTGATAAAGGTATGGAAAGAAGAGGTGTTCCAAGTGTATCAAAAGAAGTTATTGATTTATATAAATCATATGTACTTTTATTATCAAAATTACAAATTTTACAAAATGAAAGAAATAATGCTTCTAAATTAATTGGAATGAAAAAATCTAAAGGTGAAGATGCTAAGATAGAAATAGAAAAAGTAGCAAATTTAAAATCAGATATTGTTTCCTTACAAGAAAATAGTAATTCTATAAGTATTAAAATTAAAGAAATATTAGAAGTATTACCTAATATTCCCTCATCAGATACGCCAGAAGGGTTAGATGAAGCTTCAAATAAAGAAATAAAAATCTTTGGTAATAAACCAATTTTTTCTTTTAAACCATTATCACATGANATAATTGGTTCAAAATTAAATATGATGGACTTCGATAAAGCTTCTGAAATGTCAGGTGCAAGGTTTGTAATACTAAAAGATAAACTAGCTTTATTAGAGAGAGCTTTATGTTTTTTTATGTTAAATTTACATACTCAAAAGCATAATTATACAGAAATTAGTCCACCTAGTCTTGTAAGAGACAAAGCATTGTATGGGACAGGGCAGCTACCAAAATTTTCTAAAGATTTATTTAAAACAAATTCTGATCATTGGTTGATTCCAACTGCTGAAGTTCCTTTAACTAATATAGTCGCTAATGAAATAATACTAAATAAAGATCTACCTATTAGGTATACGGCCTTAACTAGTTGCTATAGGTCAGAAGCAGGTTCAGCTGGGTTAGATACAAAGGGCATGATTAGATTGCATGAGTTTAAAAAAGTTGAGTTAGTTTCAATAGTTAAAGTTGAAGAATCTAATAACGAGCATGAAAGAATGCTAGAATGTGCAGAAGAAATATTAAAACAGTTAGAGTTACCATATAGAGTCGTAGTTTTATGTTGTGGTGATTTAGGTTTTTCTGCTTCTAAAACATATGATATAGAAGTTTGGTTACCTTCACAAAATCAATATAGAGAAATTTCAAGCTGTTCTAATTGTATGACATTTCAATCAAAACGAATGAATTCAAGAATGAGGAATAAAGATAATGATATTGAGCCTGTTCATACATTAAATGGTTCTGGAGTTGCAGTAGGTAGGGCNTTATTAGCAGTTTTAGAAAATTACCAAAATGAAGATGGTACTGTAAATATACCAAAGGTGTTAAAGCCTTATATGAATGGTTTAGATAAGATATCTATTAATGAAAAATATTAAAAAAAACCCTTTAATATTTATTACAAATGACGATGGTCCTAATACCATTGGTCTTAATAAGTTAATTGATACAGTTAAAAGTATTACTAATAATTATATTGTTGTTATACCAGAAAAAAATTGTTCTGGTTTTTCACATTCAATTACATTATCTAGGCCTTTAAGATTAAATAAAATAAACGATCACTTCTATACTTGTGATGGTACTCCAACAGATTGTGTTATGTTAGGTATTTTTAAAATATTAAAATGTAACCCTGATTTATTATTATCAGGAATAAACATGGGAGAAAATTTAGCTGATGATGCTACTTATTCCGGAACAATATCTGCAGCATTAGAAGGGTCTTTAAGAAATATAAAATCAGTAGCATTATCTAAGGTAATTTGTANAACTAATAGTAAAAATGATTGGTCTGCTGTGGATGATTATTTAAAATCTATAATACTTAGTATTTTAAGAAATAAAATAAATAAAAATAATTATTTTAACGTGAATTTTCCAAATGTACTTTCTAAGGATATTAAAAGTATTAAATTGACGCATTTAGCTAAGAGAAAGCCNGTTGGAAATTATATTATTAGAAAAGATGCGAAGGGTGTACCATATTATTGGCTTACAACTGAACGTTCTNAAGAAGAAGGAAATAAAGGTAGTGATATTTGGGCACTAAAAAATAATTATATTTCTGTTTCTCCTCTTAATTCAGATATGACTGAAATTACTAGCTTTAATAACTATAAGGAGCAGTTCAATAAAAATTAATGAAATAGATGATAGGAATTTAATGATGCTTCTTGAATTAAGGCAAAGTGGTATATTAGATGATAGAATTTATAACGCTATTAGTGCTTTTTCTAGAGAAGATTTCTTACCTAAAAAATTAAAAGGTTTTTCTAGAGAAGACCTTAATTTAAAAATATTTAATAATATTTTTGCCTCTAAAACTAGTGATATAGCTAGAATGATTTATNTAGGATTGAGCCATAATAATAAAGTAAGAAATGTTTTGGAAATTGGAACTGGTTCAGGTTGGCAATCAGCATTATTATCTAAAATATATCAGCGTGTATATACAATTGAAATAGACAGAGAAGCGTACCTTTTTTCTAGAAATATTTTAAAAAATATTTCTAATAAGATATCTCATAAACATGGTGATGGTAAATTAGGATGGATAGATGCGGGGCCCTTTGACGCTATTTACATAGATTGTTGTCTTGAACAAGAGCCTGAATATTTGTATTCTAACTTAGTTAAAGATGAAGGAGTTCTAGTTGCAGCAAATAAATATGATAATAAACAATATTATTGTAGTTGTTTGCCACATACTGGTAAAGGCTTAGTTAAGTCTAATTTTGAAATTAATAGGACTTTATTATTATAATTTTTATTGAGATNGTTTATGAACTATAAAAAAATATTTTTTATTTATATTATTTTGCTCTTATCTGCATGCACTAATAATAAATATTTAGCTCCAGTAATAAATAAAAATATTTCTTCAGAGAATGTTAAAAGCATATCTAAAACAATTAAAATATATACAGGTGATAGTCTTTACTCAATTTCGAAAAGAGAAGGAGTTTCTATACGTTCTATTATAGAGGTAAATAATTTGGAGCCACCTTTTATACTATATGAGGGAAAAGAATTAATTATTCCTATTTCAAAGATGCACATAGTTCAATATGGAAATACCCTATGGGATATAGCTAATTGTTATAAGGTTTCTGTAATTGAAATTAGAGCTTTAAATAATTTAAAAATTAAAGATAAAATTTATAGTGGTAAAAAATTATTTATTCCTATTAACGAAAAAAATAGAAACTTAAGATGTAAGGATACTTCTAAATTAATAGTTAAGCTTGATAAAGGAAAAAATAAAATATTAAATAAAAAAAATATAGTTTCTAATAAAAATGATTATCTATGGCCTGTTAAAGGAGAGATATTATCAAAATATGGTTTATTAGCCAGAGGTTTGAGAAATGATGGGATTAATATTTCTGCTAATAAAGGTGACCCAGTTTTTGCATCAAAAGCTGGAAAAGTTGTATATGCGGGAAATGAAATTCAGGCATTTGGTAATTTAATTTTAATTAAACATTATGATAATAAAACTACAGCTTATGCACATCTTGATAAAATTAAGGTTAAAAAAGGGCAAACTGTTAAAAAGGGGGAAGTTATTGCTGCTTTAGGTAGTAGTGGAAAAGTATCAAAGCCACAATTGCATTTTGAACTAAGGGATTCTAATGGTCCTTTAAACCCATTAAAGTATTTGCCTTAAGGTCTTAATTTATTTTTTTGTTTTCCTGCTAAATCTTGAATAAATTGCCAAGCAACTCTACCTGACCTTGAACCTCTTGTTACAGACCATTCTATAGCAAGATTTTTTAGGTCATTATCATCTATTTTAAATTTATAATAACTGGCATAAGTATTCACTATATCTAGATAATCTGATTGAGAGCATTGATAAAAACCNAACCAAAGACCGAATCTATCAGATAAAGAAATTTTTTCTTCAACACTTTCTGATGGGGAAATTGATGTTGAGCTTTCATTTTCTATCATAGATCTTGGCATTAAGTGCCTTCTATTTGAAGTTGCATAAAAGATAATATTTTGTGATCTTTCCATAATCCCTCCATCAAGAACTGTTTTAAGAGATTTATAATTATTTTCATTTTCATTAAATGAAAGATCATCACAATATATAATAAATCTATGGTCGTAATTATTTAATTGAGAAATTAATAATGGTAGTGTCTTTATGTCATCCCTATAAATTTCTATTAAAATTAAACGTTTCTTTTTATTTTTTAAGCTTATTTCTCTATGAACTGACTTTACTAAAGATGATTTTCCCATACCTCTAGCTCCCCACAATAATACATTATTTGCAGGATAACCTGAAGAAAACTGTTTAGTATTTTCTATAAGAATTGATTTTGTATGATCTATTCCTTTTAATAAATCAATATCTATAGCATTAATTGTNTTTACAGGAATTAAGGAAAAATTTTCTGCAGACCACAAATAACCGTTTTCAGATGTTATATTAATCTTANTTTCATTATTTAATTTCGAGAGTTTTTCAAGAGATTTAGTAGACCTTTCAATTAAATTTAAAATTTTATTATTAAAATCCATGTTTTATTTCCATTTTGGTGATATGTATAATAGTTTTTGTTGCAATAATATAGTATTTACTATTTATTACGATAAACCTACATTATATAGTTTGCAATATAAGGTTTAGAAGTTATATTTTTTTTATTTAAGGAGATGATATGTTTATTTCAGAAGCTATGGCACAAGGAGCAGGAGGAGGATCTGGTTTTTTAATTCAAATCGCACCTTTAGTTTTAATATTTGCAGTTTTTTATTTTTTATTAATAAGGCCACAACAAAAAAAAATGAAAGATCATAGGTCAATGGTAGAAGCTTTAACTAAGGGCGATAAAATAGTTACTGCTGGAGGTTTATTAGGGACTATAGCAAAAATTGAGGATGAAAGAATTGCGTCTGTAGAAATTTCAGATAATNTAAAAGTGAAAGTTGTTAGATCAACAATAACTGAAGTTGTGTCCTCAAAGGACGCTATTACTAAAAAATAACTATTAATTATATAATGAATTATAGGACAATCAATGCTTGTTTTTGAAAATTGGAAAAAAATATTAGTATTAACGGTAAGCATTTTTGCTATATTTTTTTCTTTACCAAATTTCTTATCTAAAGAATTAACTAATAATTCCCTGAGTTTCTTAAAATCTGGAGAAATTAGATTAGGTCTAGACCTACAAGGTGGTTCTTATTTATTGCTTAAGGTTGAATCAGAAAGTTTACAAACGGACAGATTAAATTCTTTAGCAGATGAACTTAGATTGGCTATGCGAAACTCTTCTCCTAAAATTGGCTATAAAAATTTAAAAGTATCTGGTACAAAATTAACTTTTACACTTAATAATAAAGAAGATTCATCAAGTATAACAAATGTTCTAGTTAATATTGATAAAGAATTTATNCTTAATATAGATAATCTTAATAATGTAGAAGTCTTAATGTCTGAAGCAAAAATTAAAGAAATTAGTGATTATGCAATATTGCAGTCGATTGAGATTATTAGAAGAAGGGTTGATGAAGTAGGAACAAATGAGCCAATTATTCAGAGACAAGGTGATGATAGAATATTAGTTCAACTACCNGGCTTNGAGGATCCTGAAAGAATAAAAAAATTATTAGGTAAAACAGCTAGAATGAATTTTAGAATGGTAAATGAAACAGCNAGTGTTGAAGACGCGCTATCAGGTAGAGTTCCTCCTGGTTCAGATTTATTATTTGAGTTTGATGAGAGAACAGGTGAAAAGTCAGTTCCTTATGTTATTTATAAAAGAATAGGAGTTTCAGGAGATCAATTAATAGACGCAAACCCNAGTATGGATCAAAATAACCAACCAGTAGTTAGTATAAGGTTTGATACTTCAGGAGCTAGAAAGTTTGGAGAGCTTACATCAAAAAATGTTGGTAAAAGGTTTGCAATAGTTCTGGATGGAGAGGTAATAAGTGCTCCTGTAATAAGAGAGGCTATTGCTGGTGGCAGTGGACAGATTTCAGGTAATTTTACCTTTGAAACAGCAAGTGATTTATCTGTCTTATTAAGGGCAGGAGCATTGCCTGCTCCATTAACAATCCTTGAAGAAAGGTCTGTTGGGCCATCACTTGGGGAAGATTCTATAAATGCTGGAATGTACGCAGGTATAATTGCAGTTATTTTAGTTATTATATATATGCTTATTATTTATGGAGCAAGATTTGGAGTTGCAGCCAATATATCGCTTATAGTAAATGTTTTATTAATAATTTCATTATTAGGAATACTAGATGCAACATTAACATTGCCAGGACTAGCAGGTATTGCATTAACTATTGGAATGGCAGTGGATGCAAATGTTCTTATTTTTGAAAGAATTAGAGAAGAATCTAGGGCGGGTAGGTCTGATATTGGAGCTATAGATAATGGTTTTAAAGAAGCATTTAGAACAATTGTTGATGCTAATATTACTACATTAATTGCTGCATTAATATTGTTTCAATTTGGCTCTGGACCAGTTAAAGGCTTTGCAGTTACTTTAGCGCTTGGTGTAATAACAACTATGTTTAGCTCTTTATTGTTAAGTAGGGGTATCATTACTTTTTGGTACAATAAATTTAAACCAACTAGTTTAAACATTTAAAGTAGGAGAATTTATTAGTGTTAAGGTTAATTTCTGATAATACAAGTATTAGGTTCATAAAATTAAAGTTAGTTTCTTTTTCAATTTCCGCTATTTTATCTGTAGCTTCAATTNTTGCTGTTATTTTTATAGGTTTAAATTTAGGTATAGATTTTAAAGGTGGTATTTTGTTAGAAGTAAGAACTTCATCTAATATAAGTATAGCTAAAATAAGAAATGAAATTTCTAATTTAAATATAGGAGAAATCTCTATTCAAGAATTTGGACAAGATTCAGATTATTTAATTAGAGTTGAAAGGCAAGAAGGTTCAGATAGTGCACAACAAATTGCAGTTGAGGCAATTAAAGCATCTTTAAATAAGGCTTTTTCTAAAGATATTGAGTATAGGAGATTAGAATATGTGGGTCCCACAGTAAGTAAAGATCTTGTTTCAGATGGTATTATGGCTATTATATTTGCCATTATAGCAATGCTTGCATACATATGGTTTAGATTTGAATTACCTTTTGCTTTAGGAGCTATTGTTGCTTTAGTTCATGATATTACTCTAACTATGGGATTATTTGCAATTTTAGGTTTAGAATTTAATTTGGCAACAGTAGCAGCTATATTACTCATAATTGGATATTCCATGAATGATACAGTTGTTGTTTATGATAGAATTAGAGAAAACCTTAGAAAATTCAAAAAAATGAATTTAAATGACTTATTAGACAAAAGTATAAATGAGACATTAGCAAGAACAATTAATACTACAGTCACTACTATATTGGCATTAGGTGCATTATATCTTTTTGGAGGCCAGATAATAGCTGATTTTGCATTTGCGATGCTCTGGGGTATAGTTGTAGGTACTTACTCTTCTATCTTCATAGCCTCTACTATACTAGTATATGTTAATTTACGAAGAACCAAAGAACCAGAAAGTTAAAGTGTTTTATGGATTTAGAATTATATCCTAAAAATGATGCACCCTATATAGAAGGTTATGGCAAAGGATATATAAATATATCTGGTAATAAAATAAGTAACACTGTTTTATTGTTATCTGATAAATATGTTAATCTAAATAATGTATTAGACGATGAGAGTAAAAATATTATAAATATAAATATCAAAAATTATAAGCCTGATTTAATTTTATATGGTTCTATTAAAGGNTTAGGTCATGAATCAGAAATGCAATTATTTTTAAAGGCATCTAATATAGCCTTAGAAGTTATGCAAATAGGTTCTGCTTGTAGGACATGGTCAGTTNTGATAGGTGATGGAAGAAACATCTGTGCAGTCATTGAAACAAATTAATAAATATTCTGACGAAATAACTATAGAAAAAGAAATAAAATTAAATTGTTATCATTCTTATATTAGTAGTTTTTTTGTAAAATCTGATTTAAGGCTTAAACTATTATCTATTGTTTATATTGATATAGAATTAAATAAAATATTAAAATTAAATACAGAGAATAATATTTTAATTGTAAAANTTGAATGGTGGAAGGTGTCATGCCAAGAGTCTTTAGCAGGAAANCCTTTTGCAGTGCCTATACTAAGAATATTAAACCAATTATTTTATGAAGATAAAATTACTAAATTCAGAATATTAAATTTAATTAAATTTTTTCAAAATTATGCCTTAGAGGAAAACTCTAGATATAAAATTAAGTNCTATCATAGGTATATAAAATATAAAAATGATTTTTTAAGATATATCTTAGATATCAAAACTATTGATAATCGGGCTTATAAAGCTTTAAATTATGCTCTTCTTTATAAGGCCTACGAAAAATTTAATAAAAATAAAGAAAAAAATATTTGTTTATATAAAGCTAAATTAAACTGTAAAAGACCAAATGCTAATATTTTAATTTTATTTTTATTAAATTCAAAATTAAATTTTAATAAATTATTGCTTCTAAAACAATTTTTTTATGTAAAATTTAGATATTGGTAATTTATATAATTGACATATAGTTTTATTACTTTATGTACTTTTTTAAATATTTAGCAGTATAACTTTTTTTGTTTATAATTATATCTTTAGGTATTCCTTCTACTACTATACTACCACCTTTATCTCCACCTTCAGGCCCTAAATCTACAATCCAATCGGATGACTTTATTATATCTAGATTATGCTCAATAACTATTATTGTATTGCCTTTATCAACTAAAGAATTTAGGACATCTAATAGTTTCTTCACATCTTCAAAATGTAGTCCTGTAGTTGGCTCGTCTAATATATATATAGTTTTACCGGTTGCTCTTTTAGAAAGTTCTTTTGAGAGTTTTATTCTTTGCGCTTCTCCCCCAGATAAAGTGGTGGCAGCTTGTCCTAGCTTAATATAATTTAAGCCAACATCTGACAAGGTTTTTACTTTATTATATATAGATGGTATTGATTTAAAAAATAAGATAGATTCCTCAATTGTCATATTAAGAATATCGCTTATATTTTTGTTTTTAATATATATTTCTAAAGTTTCTCTATTGTATCGTTTTCCTTTGCATTCATCGCATTCTACATATATATCCGGTAAAAAATGCATTTCTATTTTCACAATTCCGTCACCTTGGCATGCTTCACATCTTCCACCTTTTACATTAAAAGAAAATCTTCCAGGCTTATAGCCACGTACTTTAGCATCTGTACTTTGTGCAAAGTATTCTCTTATAGGAGTAAATGCACCTGTATATGTTGCTGGATTAGATCTAGGTGTTCTTCCAATTGGAGCTTGATTAATTTCTACAATTTTATCTATATGTTTTAGACCGCTAATTTTTGTATATTTCCCAATATGCAACTTACTTTTGTTATTTATTTCTTTTTCCATAGCAGGTAAAAGGGTATCTACAATTAAAGATGATTTGCCACTTCCAGAAACGCCTGTTATGCATATAAAATTGCCTATAGGTAGTTTTAAATTTATATCTTTTAAGTTATTAAGACTAGCACCTTCTAAATAGATAAACTGTTCCTTGTTTATTTTTCTTCTTATTTTTGGAATAGCTATACTATTTCTTCCTGACAAATAATTTCCAGTTAAACTATTTCTATTATTGCATATTTGTTTTGGTGTTCCTTTAGCAATAATATTGCCACCATTTATGCCTGCACCTACTCCTATATCAACTATATAGTCTGATGCAAACATTGCTTCCTCATCATGCTCAACAACAATTACAGTGTTTCCTAAGTTTCTTAAGTTTTTTAATGTTTCAATTAATTTAATATTATCTCTTTGGTGCAATCCTATAGAAGGCTCATCTAAGACATATAAAATTCCAGTAAGTCCAGAACCAATTTGAGATGCTAATCTAATTCTTTGGCTTTCTCCACCTGACAATGTATTAGATTTTCTATTTAAAGTTAAGTAATCAAGTCCTACNTCAATTAAAAATTTTAATCTTAATGAAATTTCTTTTATAATAGGAGAAGAAATTTCTATATTTTGCTTTGTTAAGTTTGTATTAATATTATTAATCCACTTTTCCATATTAACAATTGTCATCATAGAGATTTCTGCAATATTTTTATTATCTATTTTTACTGATAAAGCTTGTTCATTGAGTCTATATCCAAGGCATTTTTGACATTCTTTTATAGATTGATATTTTGAATACTCATCTCTAAACCATGAATCAGTTGATTCTAACATCCTTTTTTCAAGAGAGGGGACTACGCCAATAAAAGGCTTATTAATTATAATTTTTTCTTCATTATTAAAGAATTCAATTGAAATATTATCTTCACCACTCCCATATAAAATTTGTTCTTTATTTTCTTTAGATAATTTTTTCCAACTGCTATTTAAGGACATCCCATTATGTTTTGAAAGACCTTTTAAAGCTTGATTATAGAAGTCTTTTCCTTTTCCTGACCAAGCTTTTATGGCTCCATCATTAATACTTAAGTTGTCATTTGGAATTATCAAATCTTCATCAAAAAAGCTTTCTTCTCCTATACCGTCGCATTTACTACATGCACCGGATGGACTATTAAAAGAAAAAAGTCTTGGTTCTATTTCGTCAATAGTAAAGCCTGATACTGGACATGCAAATTTTGATGAATAAACACTTGTTATTTTTTGATCAATATTTTCTACATACAAAAGTCCATCAGACATTGATAAACAAGTTTCTATGCTTTCTGAAAGTCTTTGATCAATATTTTGTTTTACAATAATTCTGTCTACAACTACTTCAATATTATTTTTAGAGTTTTTGTCTAATATAGGTATTTCATCTATTGAATATAATTCATTATTAATTTTAATTCTTTGAAAACCCTTTTTGATAAGAGCTAGTATTTCTTTTTTATGTTCTCCTTTTCTGTTTCTTACAATAGGAGCTAATAAATAAATTT
This sequence comes from Candidatus Pelagibacterales bacterium, assembly GCA_002684605.1. Next base: position 14,186 of record NYVM01000035.1, read on the forward strand.
TATTTTCATTATTATTTAATTTTACTGAATCAACCATCTGTGAAATGCTCTGACTAGTAATAGGTTTTCCTGTTTGAGGTGAAAAGGCAGTACCAACTCTGGCATATAGCAGCCTTAAATAATCATTAATCTCAGTNACTGTAGATACTGTTGACCTTGGGTTGTGNGAAACTGATTTTTGATTTATAGCAATAGAAGGNGATAAACCGCCTATATATTCTACTTTAGGTTTTTTCATCAATTCTAAAAACTGTCTTGCATAAGCAGAAAGACTCTCAACATATCTTCTTTGACCTTCTGCATATATTGTATCAAAGGCTAGAGATGATTTCCCACTTCCAGAAACTCCTGTAAAAACAATTAACTTATTTTTTGGTATATCTAAATTAATATTTTTTAAATTATTTTCGCAAGCGCCTATTATTTTTAAAAAATTTGAGTTTATAGACTTGTTATTGGACATAATATTACCTTATAATATTTATATTTATTTATATAAAGCAGTTGTGTAAACTTAGCGAGTTTTGTGTTATAATATATATATAATTTATTATGTAAGGAGTAATTATGTCAGGAAGTGTAAATAAAGTAATATTAATTGGAAATGTTGGGCAAGACCCTGAAATTAGATCCTTTCAGACTGGTGGAAAAGTATGTAATTTATCTATTGCGACGAGTGAGAGATGGAAAGATAGAGAAACTAAAGAACAAAAAGAGAGGACTCAATGGCATAGAGTAGTTGTATTTAATGAACCCTTAATAAATTTGATTGAAATGTATGTTAAAAAGGGTTCAAAATTATTTATAGAGGGGCAGCTAGAAACCAGAAAGTGGACAGATGCATCGGGACAAGAAAAGTATTCTACCGAAGTTGTTCTGAGAGCTTATAAAGGTGAACTCACATTTCTAGATAGTAGATCTAATAATAATGATAATGACTCTTTTCAGTCCAATAACCAGTCTAATGAAATAAAAAACACTGAAGTAAATCAAGTAGTTAACGAAGCTTCTGGAATAGATTCTGATATTGAGGACGATATTCCTTTTTAGAATCAAAATGTTGTCTATAGCTTGATCTTATACACTAAATATAGTATAAAAAATTACTATTTTATATATTAAGGATTATAATTTTGGCAGGACCAGATGATACAGATATTCCTAAAGAAAATGATGACCAAGATCCTAAGCCTTTAGCTAGCAAAGAAGGTATATTACCTGTAACTATATCCGATGAAATGCGCAAGTCTTACTTAGAATACGCTATGAGTGTTATAGTAAGTAGGGCTTTACCGGATGTTAGAGATGGTCTTAAGCCAGTTCATAGAAGAATACTGTATGCTATGAAAGAGGGTGGCTATCATTGGAACAGACCTTACAGAAAGTCTGCTAGAGTTGTAGGCGACGTTATGGGTAAATATCATCCCCATGGTGATAATGCTATATATGACTCAATGGTAAGAATGGCACAAAATTTCTCTATGAGTTTAAAGCTATTAGATGGTCAAGGAAATTTTGGCTCTATGGATGGAGATCCTCCAGCGGCAATGCGTTATACAGAAGTGAGAATGGACCAAGCTTCTACAATGTTGATAGATGATATAGATAAAAATACTATAGACTACCAAGATAATTATGATAATTCGACCAGAGAGCCAACAGTTTTACCTGCAAAATATCCTAATCTATTAGTTAATGGAGCAGGTGGAATAGCAGTAGGAATGGCTACCAACATACCTCCACATAATTTAGGTGAAATAATTGATGGCTGCTTAGCTATTATAGAAGATCCTTCAATATCTTCTGTTGACTTGCTGGAAATTATACCTGGGCCAGATTTTCCTACAGGTGCACAAATAATTGGTAAATCTGGTATTAGGTCTGCTTTTGAAACTGGTAGAGGTTCTATTGTCATGAGAGGCAAAACATCTATAGAAAATGTTAGAAAAGACAGGGAGGCCATAATAATATCTGAAGTGCCTTATCAAGTTAATAAAGCAAGAATGATAGAACAAATAGCAGATGCAGTGAAAAATAAACATATAGAAGGAATATCAGACCTTCGCGATGAATCTGATAGAGTTGGAGTTAGAGTTGTAATTGAGTTGAAAAGGGATGCTACAGCAGAAGTTGTACTTAACCAAATATATAAACATTCGCCTTTACAAACATATTTCGGAGTAAATATGTTGGCATTAAATGGAGGTAGACCAGAGCAACTTAGTACTAGACAGGTATTAGATCTTTTTTTAACTTTTAGAGAAGAAGTTATTACAAGAAGAACTCTTTTTGAATTAGAAAAAGCTCGAGATAGAGCAAATACATTGGTAGGTTTAGCGTTAGCTGTTGCAAATATAGATGAAGTAATAAAATTAATAAAATCTTCAAAAGATTCTGAAGAAGCAAAAAAATTATTGCTAGAAAAAAAATGGCAAGCTAGTGATATAGCAGATTTAATTACATTGATAGGTGATCCTAATGATAAGTCTGATGAGAATGGTTTATATAAATTATCCATACATCAAGCAAAAGCAATTTTAGAATTGAGGCTACAAAGATTAACAGGTTTAGAACGTGAAAAAATAGTAGAAGAATTAAAGGAAATCGTAACAAGTATTGTAGAGTATTTATCTATTTTAAGGTCAAGAAGTAGATTAATGAGTATAATGAAAGATGAATTTATTCAAATTAAGGAACAATTTTCTGTTCCAAGAAGGACAGAAATTTTAGATATTGAATTGAATCAAGATGTTGAATCTTTAATTGAAAGAGAAGATATGGTTGTTACACTGACCAACTCTGGATATGTTAAACGAACTACTTTAAGTACTTATAGAGCTCAGAAGAGAGGTGGCAAAGGAAGAGCTGCCATGTCAATAAAAGATGAAGACTTCATTAGGCAAGTTTTTGTTTTAAATACTCACGACCCAGTATTGTTTTTTACAAATACAGGAATGGTCTATGAGCTTAAAGTATATAAACTTCCATTAGGAAATCCTCAAGCAAAAGGAAGGCCTATAATTAACCTTTTACCTTTAAGTGAAGGAGAACAGGTTACTACGATGATGCCATTACCTGAGAATGAAGATGATCCTCCAGATTTGATGTTTGCAACAAAATCAGGCAATGTAAGAAGAAATCCATTATCAGATTTTTCTAATATAAAATCTAATGGTAAAATTGCTATGAAGCTAATTGATGGAGATTCATTAGTGGGAGTTGTCCCTTGTAGAGAAAATGATGATATATTATTATCAGCTAGTCTAGGTAAGTGCATGAGATTTAGATCAAATGATGTAAGGTTATTTAAAGGAAGAGGATCAATTGGTGTAAGAGGAATAAGGCTTAAACAAGAAGATTATGTAATATCTATTTCAGTATTAAAGCATATAGAGGCCGATACTGATATTAAAACTTTATACTTAAAAGCAGCTGGTGCTAAGAGAAGGGGTGATGCTCAAGATTATATTGAGGAAGAACAATTTGAATTAATGAATAATGATGATCAGTTTATATTAACGATATCCGAAAATGGTTTTGGTAAAAGAACATCTGCGTATGAATATAGAATAACAAATAGAGGTGGCCAAGGAATTATAAATATTGAAACTTCAGAGAGAAATGGACCTGTAATTGCATCATTTTTAGTAGAAGATAGTGATGATGTAATGCTGGTTACAAATGCAGGAAGGATGATAAGATCTCCTGTGAATGATATTAGGATAGCTTCTCGTAATACACAAGGGGTAACATTGTTTTCTATAGATAAAGGAGAAAAAGTAGTTTCAGTAACTGCTATATCTGCAGTAGAAGATGAACAAAATGAAAATTTAGATAAAGAATCTGAAGAAATTAATGATTCTGATGATGTTTCTATTGTTAAGGAAGGTAATAAAGATGATTAAACGAGTAGGTTTATATCCCGGTTCATTTGACCCAATTACTAATGGACATATTGATATAATTAAGAGGTCATTAAGAGTTGTGGATAAGTTAGTAATTGGCATAGCTGTTAATGTAGGAAAGACTGGCCTCTTTAGCTTAAGAGAGAGAGAAAATTTAGTCATATCTGATATTAAAAAGCTTGGATTAGAAGAATTAGTAGAGGTTAGGTCATTTGAAGGCTTGCTTGTAAATTATGCAAAAAAAATTGATGCAAAAATAATTATTAGAGGTTTAAGAGCAGTTACAGACTTTGAATATGAGTTCCAAATGACAGGAATGAATTCTCGATTAGATTCAAATATTGAAACTGTTTTTTTAATGGCTAGTGAAAATCAGCAGTTTATATCCTCCAGATTAGTAAAAGAAATATTTATGTTTGGTGGAGATATTTCTAGCTTTGTTTCTTCTAATGTGCTTAAAGAAATGAAATTACAAAAATTAAATAAATAAGGGTTTGATATGTTTTTTAAATTAAATAATTTTTATAAAGTTATATTTATAATATTTACTATGATTGGATATACTATGACTACAGAAGCAAATGACAATACTTTACTTTTAGAATTAAAAGATGGAATTGTAACTATTGAAATGAAGCCAGAAGTTGCACCAAACCATGTTGCTAGAATAAAGGAACTTGTTAATAGTGGCTTTTATGACGGATTAAAATTTCATAGAGTGATAGCTGGTTTTATGGCTCAGACAGGTGACCCTCTTGGGAATGGAACAGGTGGATCTGGTAAGAATTTAAATGCTGAGTTTAATAATGAAAGACATATTAGAGGTACTCTTTCGATGGCAAGAGCCCAAGATCCTAACAGTGCAGATAGTCAATTTTTTATATGTTTAGATGATGCGCCGCACTTAAACGGTCAATATACTGTTTGGGGTCAGGTAATTGATGGTATGGAGTATGTAGATGGTATTAAAAAAGGTGAAGGCAATAATGGATCAATTATTGGAGAACCAGATACCATCATTTCTATTAAAATCAAAAGTAATTAATAAAGTCATATAAAATTGGATATTGATGCTTTTGATTTTGTATTACCAAAGCATTTAATAGCTCAAAAATCGGTTTATCCTGCAGATAAATCTAGGATGCTTTTTATTTCAGATAATGTAATAAAAGACCACACTACTATGGATTTAGCTAAGTTATTAAAACCTGGTGATCTAATAGTAGTAAATAATACTAAAGTGATAAACTCAAGAATTATTGGGCTTTTAAAATTAAAAACTCTGTCTATTACTATGTTGGATGAGAGTAGTGAAGGTGTATGGGAGGCTTTAGTAAAAGGATCTAAAAAATTAAAGGTAGGAGATAAAGTTAAGCTGCCTAATAATATATGTATTAATGTAAAAAAAAAAGGTGAAAGAGGATTAATATATTTTTATGTTCATATGAGTAAATTAGAATTTATTGAATATTTAAATTTAAATGGTGAATTACCTCTTCCACCTTATATTAAAGTTAATGATACAAATCAGTCAGAAATAAACTATCAAACTTTATTTGCTAAAAATTATGGTGCAGTTGCAGCTCCAACAGCAGGGCTTCATTTTACAGAAAATTTAAAAAATAATTTATGTAATAATAAAATAGATATTGTAGAAATAACTTTACATGTGGGGTCAGGAACTTTTTTGCCCGTTGAGGTTAGTGATATATCAAAGCATATTATGCATAATGAGTTTTATCAAATAGATAAAGATACAGCTGATAAAATAAATAAAACAAAAGCAGCTGGAGGAAGGGTCATTGCTGTAGGTACTACTGTATTAAGAGCATTAGAATCTTCAATAAAGGGCAATAAAATACAACCCTATTCTGGGAATACTAATATATTTATATCTCCTGGCTATAAAGTTAGATCTAGTGACTACTTATTAACAAATTTTCATTTGCCTAAATCAACTTTATTTATATTAACCTGCGCTTATGCTGGAATAGAAAAAATGCATGATGCATATAAGCATGCTATTGAGGAAGGTTATAGGTTTTACTCTTTAGGTGATGCATGTTTAATTAAAAAGGCTGATCAATAATGTCTATTTCATTTAAAATTAATAATAAGGATAAATTAGCTAGAAGCGGGCTACTTAAGACTGCACATGGTGATGTTAATACCCCAGTTTTTATGCCTGTAGGGACCTATGGAGCAGTTAAAGGTATCAATCCAAAAGATTTAAATAGCTTAGGTTCTGAAATTATATTGTCTAACACCTATCACTTAATGGAAAGGCCAGGAAAGGATATAATATCTAGCCTAGGTGGTTTAAGATCATTCATGGGTTGGGATGGTCCTATATTGACTGATTCCGGGGGGTTTCAGGTTATGTCCTTACAAAATATGGCTAAAATTGATAATAATGGAGTAACTTTTAAGTCACATTTAGATGGAAGCCTAATTAGATTAACGCCAAAGGATTCTATAGATATGCAGAAGGCTTTAGATTCTACTATCACTATGGTATTTGATGAGTGCACTTCATATCCAGCTACCCATGAAGTTGCTTCAAAATCTATGGAACTTTCTATGCAGTGGGCTAAAGTATGTAGAAAAGAGTTTATTGATAGAGAAGGGTATGGTTTATTTGGAATAGTGCAAGGTTCTACATTTAATGATTTAAGAAATATTTCATCGGAAGCTCTTATAAATATAGGTTTTGATGGTTACGCCATAGGAGGACTAGCTGTAGGTGAAGGTCATGAAGAAATGATAAAGACATTAAAATCAAGTATAAATTTTCTCCCAGAAAAAAGCCCTCGGTATTTAATGGGGGTAGGCTATCCATTAGATATTATTGAGGCAGTTCGATTAGGTGTAGATATGTTTGATTGTGTAATACCTACGAGATCTGGAAGAACTGGCAAAGTTTTTACAAAAAGAGGAAGTCTCAATATCAAAAATGCTAGGCATAAAAATGATCCAAGGCCTATTGAAGATAATTGTTCCTGCCCAGTTTGTTCTAATAACGTTTCAAGAGCATATTTATATCATTTATTTAATACAAAGGAAATGTTAGGTACATCGTATTTAACTCTTCATAATATAAACCATTATTTAAAACTTATGGAGAATTTAAGAGAAGCTATAAGAAATAATAATTATGATGAGACTGCAGAAATGTTACTAAACCAATATAAAGTAGGAGATATTGAAATATATAATTAAAAACACTTGTAATTATCTCTATGATTTTGTATTTCCTATATAACTTTTGGGGGCCCTTAGCTCAGTTGGTAGAGCAGCTGACTTTTAATCAGCTTGTCGCAGGTTCGACCCCTGCAGGGCTCACCAAAGTTAATAAAAATTAGTTATCATATTCAGTTGCTTTATTTACCTTTTCATTAACAAATAATTTAAAAATATCTGGTCTAGAATAATGACCTTTTACATCAAAATCATATTGTCCCTTAATAATTTCATTTAAGTCTATTTCTGCTGTCAATATTCCTGATTTATTTCTTAAAGGGCCAGCAAGCATCTCTCCTAGAGGAGAAATAATACAAGATCCACCATTCATAAGTACAGTTTTTTTAGTATTACCCTGTATTGGGTTATAATAATCTGGACAATCTTCTCTAAGTAAATACTGACAAGATGAAAAAACAAAACATCTTCCCTCAAGTGCTGTATGAGTCATAGTAGATATCCATGTTTCTCTGTCATCTGCTGTTGGTGCGCAATAAAGTTGTATTCCTTTAGAATACATAGCCATTCTCATGAGAGGCATATAATTTTCCCAACAGATTACAGAACCAATTTTACCAATAGGTGTGTCTATAACAGGTAGTGTTGAACCATCTCCATACCCCCATACTAATCGTTCCATTGCTGTTGGCATAACTTTTCTATGTTTACCAATAAATTCACCCTTTTTTGATATCATTAATACTGTACAATACAATGTTCCATTATCTTTTTCTATTACGCCAATAGACATAATAATCTTATTCTTCTTTGCTATGTGGCAAAGTTTTTTATAATAAATACTTTCAAAATCTAGGGCAGAGTTATAATATTTCGCAAACATTTCTCTACCTTCTTTTGATCTCATTCCTATTCTAGCACCAAAATCTAATCCTTTTGGATAGGCCGATATAAAAGCTTCTGGAAATACTACTAATTCAGCATTCTTATTAGCTGCTTTTTGCGATAAATCTTCAACTTTTTCTATTGTCTTTTCTATGTTAAAAACTACTGGACTGTCTTGTACTACTGCTGCAATAAAAGTCATATATTTTTCCTAAATATTTATTCTTACTAATATATCATAATTTTATTTAATAATTTATAAATATTTATAAATTATTTAATACAGATTGTTTTTAACTTTTTACTAAGATATGTTATTAGTTAGAAAACTTTAATAAATTAATAAATAAGGGATAAATGTTTGATTAAAGCACCATTAAAAAGTTTAAAATACTTAATTATTGCATCACTACTCATAATTTTTTCTAAAATCTCTATAGCCGAAGAATTTGGTACAAAAGAAGAAGCTTTAGAATTACTAGATAGAACAGTTAATTTGGTTAAATATGATAGAAATAGAGCTCTAGATTTATTTACAAATGGAAGTGGTGGACTACATGTAAAGGATTTGTACCCATTTTGTATGACTGATAAAGGTTTATTATTAGGCCATCCGACATTAGAAGGTGGAAATGTTCTAAATTTTGAGGATTCAGAGGGAAAAGCAGTAGGAAAGTCAATGATTGCAGCTGCAAAGTACGGCGAAGTAAATGAAGTTGATTTAATGATAGCTAGATTAACAACTGATGATGAAAAGCTCTATAAAAAGACTCAATTAGTCACAAGAGTAGCCAATCTAATTTGTGCAGTTGGTTTTTATTCTGAATAAATTAATTTTTATTATTATTAAATTAATCTTGAAATAATATAAAAATTATTTGAGACTATTTATATGAATTTAAAAATTAAATATAAAGATCAAGAATTTTTTGCAGTAATTTCAGATGTAGATATAAAATCTATCACTGCATCTGAATTTATACAAATAAAACAAGCTGTAGAAACTTATGGAGTCGTTGTAATAGAATCTCAGATCATAGATGATGATGATCAAATTAAGTTTTCAGAAGGCTTTGGTAAGTTAGAGATTTCAATAGGGACACAAACAAAAAGCCCTGTATATAATATAGAAAATGGAATTAGACCTGAAATTAGTAGAATTTCAAATGTGGATTTAAATAATAATAAGTTACCTGCTAATGATGAAAAAGTTATATTTGATAGAGGAAATAATGTTTTTCATACTGATTCATCTTTTAAAGTTATTCCTTCTAAGATATCTATACTTAGCGCTAGAGAAGTCCCAGAAGAGGGTGGAGGAACACATTTTGTTGACGCGCGTCATGCTCTAGAAACCTGGGATGATAGGCCTAGAAAATATTCAATACAAGATTTAAGAGAGTGTATATGTGAACACTCAATTGTATACTCTAGAATGATAAATACTGGAGATATTTTTGATGATAAATTTAAACAAGATATGCCATTTGTTAAACAAAAATTAATTAGAATACATCCTTATACTAAAAAACCTGCTTTTTATGCAGGTAGTCATTGCAGTAATATATTAGGATGGGATTTAAAAGAGGCTAGATCATTAATTAAAGAGATCAATGAATGGATTGTTGAAAGTGGCAGTATGGCTAAGCATAAATGGAAAACGGGTGAATTAGTTTTATGGGATAATAGAAGAGTTCTTCATCGAGGAACGGGTTATGATGAAGCAAATTATAGAAGAATAATGCATAGAACTACAGTTGCAGGAGATATGCCTAGTTATAAAGAATAACTTATAGTCTATTTTGTTTACTTGGGGGGGTAGCATGAGAGTTATGGATGACAGTAATCTACAGTCAGACATGTTTGATGAAAAGGTTGTAAAGGATATAGCATTAAGAAGAATATTACAATTTAGGTTATATTTTTGGACCAATATTTGTAAAAATCCAGTATCTCATGGGAACTATTATTGGAATACATCTCCTGAGCATCGGTTAATTGCAATGTTAGCAATTTCAGCTTTATTAGAACAGATGCCTTTATATTTAATTACAGATAACAATAATAAAAATTTCTTTACTGTGGGTATGGTCAGGCTATTAACACATATTTCTGAAAGAAAAATTCAAAGAATTATTAAAAATGGTATAATTAGAGAAGATTTAATACTTATAAATAATAAATATTCTCAATATCAAGCTACTAAACAGCTTTTAGGGCTTTACAAAGATTTTGAAAAAAGTTGGATCACAGCTCAGGCTTTAGAAATAAAGTCATTAAATAATAATGCTACCTAAGCTCTATTTAGAACGACAAAATTGACGTCATATATGGCGACAACTAATACCTTTCTTAATTTTAACGAAAGTGTAATTTATATTGACTCTCAATCCCTTAAGAGATGTAGTCTCTTATAATTAACTTTATAAGAGACTACAAATTAAAACCTAATAATGTTAAATATAATTTTGGTGATATATGATATTAGTAATTTTTGAATTTATTGTTTTGGAAAACAAAGAAAAAGATTATTTTAAAGAAGTAGAAAAGCTTCAATTAGAATTAAAGCAAACAAAGGGTTTTATTTCAGTCGATAGGTTTATACATAATTTTAAAAAGAATAATTACGTATCTATATCTACTTGGAAAAATGAAGATGCGGTTAAAGAATGGAAAAAAAACTCGAAGCATATTATATCTCAAAATAAAGGTAAAAAAGAGATTTTTAAGTCTTTTAGAATAAGAGTAACCGATGTTATTAGAGATTATAGCAATAAAGATTAAATGTTATTTACTCAATTATACTTGCTGTATACTCCATCTTAAATCCAATATTTTTTACATATTCTTTTACTATTTTGCCACTATTTATCTCGATCCATCGAATATGTTTTTTCCAGCTTTTATCTTTTTCTGAATTCCATAATGGGTTTATCATTTCTATTTTTAATGTAGTATATTTTGTATTATTTATTTTTATTTTATCTTTTTTTACCTTAAATTCTGCTTTACTTTCCCCTATAAGTAATCCCCCTGCAGCTGTAAAAGTCCATGTTTGATTCCATTTATCTCCTTTTTTTAGAGGGAATTTTAATCCTCCGCTAAACGGAATAGCTCTTGCTATTTCATTTCCATCTTTATAGGATGTAATCCAATTACCTGTTAATCTATCAAATATTCTCTTATCAGCGCTTGGGCTATTCTTAACATCCCAAATCTCTTCGTCTTCAATAATATTTATTAAATTAGATTCTGTTATGTATGAAGACTCATTAGGAAGTATCCTATCTATTTTGTACTTAACTTGATCACCAACATTATATAAATACCTGCCAATTATCTCGTTTGCACTAATATTTTGTATCATAAATATAAAAATAAAAGCACTATAAATAAGTAAATTTTTCTTAATCATTATCTAGGATTATTGTTTGATTTTTTGCAGGAGAATGAATTTCTAAAAGCTCTAAATCATCAGAACATGAAAGTTCATTATGCTTAATTTCTGCTGGTTGCATAACGCAATCACCTTTTCTAAATGTAAATTCACCTTCTCCTTCATATATAAATTTTACCCAGCCTTTTAAAATATATACCATTTGAAAGTTCAATAGGTGCTTATGAAAACCTGAAGTATGCATATCTTGGTCTCCTTTGCAGCTAGCTTTAACTTTTATTATATGTGCATGATAATCTCCATTACTAGCATCACTAATACCTAAGTCTCTATATTCAAAAAAGTCTCTTAATCCATCTTTAAATTTTGCATTTTTTGCAAAGTTAACATTAAATTTTTGTTCTTTATTATGCAAATATTTCCTCCCTAAAATAATTTATTTTTTACTTATGTAATAAATATAATGATATAATGATTGAAGTGTAAATTTAATAATTATAAAATTAAAAGTTTAAAGTTTTAGAAAGTTAATTAAATGATTGAAATATGGATACCAATAACAATTATTGCTGCCTTTTCTCAAAACTTAAGATCAACTTTTCAAAAAAAATTGCAAAAACAATTATCAAATGTAGGGGCAACTTACGTAAGGTTTTCCTATGGGTTACCTTTTGTAATAATATATTTTTTAGTATTAAATAATTTATCTCAAAATAATATTATTATAAGTAATATAAATTTTAGCTTTTTATTATATTGTTTAGTTGGTGGTTTATGCCAAATTTTTGCAACGTTCTTATTGCTTAAAATTTTCACTACAAGTAATTTTGCATTAGGTACAACCTATTCCAAAACAGAGCCAATTCAGGCTGCATTTTTCGGGTTTATATTACTTAATGAACCTATTTCATTAATGGGTTTAATAGGGATCTTACTTGGTTTAGCAGGAGTGGTTGTTACATCTTATAGTAAGTTTAAAAATATATCTTCTGCTTTCAACTATTCCGTATTAGTAGGTTTATGTTCTGGAGCTCTTTTTGGTTTGTCTGCTGTACTTTTTAGAGCGGCTTCTCATGATTTATATGTTCCAAATTATATATTATCCTCTGCTTTTACACTACTGGTAGTAATTTTTATACAGACAATAGTTTTAACTTTTTATATTTATTATATAGATATTAAGCAATTTTACTTAATTTTGTGTAATTGGAAGTATGGCGTAATTGTTGGTTTTTTTGGTGCCCTTGCATCATTATGTTGGTTTTATGCTATGAGTATTCAGAATGTTGCTTATGTAAGAGCTTTGGGACAAATTGAATTAGTTTTTACATTATTAGTTTCAATTTTTTATTTTAAAGAAAAAATAAGCATAAATGAAATTATTGGTATTGGCATTACTATGACTGGTATTTTAATTATTCTGATGTATGTCTAAATAGATTAAACTACTGGAATTACATATGGACCTTCAGGTATAATAGCTACATTATAATTATTATGTTTCTCGATGCTTTCATTTACAGTTTTTATTAAATTGTTAGTAATATTTACACCAGTTAATTTTTTATCAGCATTACTAAGTCCTTCAGAATATAAATATATATTACCTTTTTTTAAAGATTTGACTTCCATTTCTGTTTGCCATTCATCAATATCTGCATGTTTTTTATTTAATATTTGCTCTAAAAATTTATCTAGTCCAACCTTTAGAAGGTTTTTTTGAGACGTTATAAATTCATCAGACCCAAGACCTTCAGAGCACTCTGCAACTATAATTAAATCTCCTCCTTCTTTAAGAATGCTTAAAGGAGTTACCATACCTTTTATTGTTTGATAAAAATTGCTATCTAAAGGTGCTCCAGCAGCAGTAGTAATAATAGTAGAAAACTCTTTACCACATTTAACTTTTGCATAGGATGATATGTACTTGACAGCTTTGAGATGGCTAGAAATAATTTCCCCAAAATTTATATAGGATAACTTTCTATTTTCATCAATTACACAATTAACTGCATATACATTACCTATCATTTTAACTATTTCTAATTGATCTTCATGGAGTGGATTAGAAGTTAAATTACAGCTAGTAGAGTATTTATTTTCCATATATCTGGCACTATGAAATGTTGTTATAGTTTCTGCATGAGCTATTCCTGGAGCCAAAACTTTCCTTCCTCCTGAATAGCCTGCCATAAAGTGTGGTTCTACCAATCCTGTAGCAATTTTAATATCTGAATCTAAAAATCGTTTATCAAGCTTAATTACATTTCCTTTACTAGTAACACCAATTTTTTTATGGTTATTATCATCTCTTGCATAATGATTAACGATTTTAATATTATTGAGTACCCATTTTGATTTAATTATTTCTTTAATTTCTTTTTCTGGTGCTGGCCTATGTAAGCCAGTTGCAATAATTATTAATATATTTTCTAATTTTATGCCTGCTTTATGCATCTCTTTAATCATATGTTCTATAAATAAATGATTTGGAACTGGCCTAGTTATATCACAAACTAGAATACATGCTGTTTTTGCATTTTTACATAGCCCTTGTAAGTTTTCTGCATTAATAGGTGTGTTAAATATTTCTTTAATTTTTTCTGGAATATTATTAATTATAGGCATGATAGGTTTTCTTATTATATCTGACTTCCAATTATCTTCAATATTTAATAATAAACCATTTTTGCCATATAAAAGCTTTATGCTATTATTTGATAGCATTTAAAATCCTTATTGCAGCTGAAGCTGCTCCATAGCCATTATCAATATTTACTACAGATATCCCTGGTGAACAACTAGCTAGCATCGCATTTAGTGCTGTATGACCCTTATTAGAAACTCCATAGCCTGTAGAAGTAGGTAAAGCAATAATGGGTAATGAAACAAGCCCACCTAGTACACTAACTAAAGCACCATCCATGCCTGCTGCTATAATTAATATTTTATATTTTATAATCTGGTCTAAATGTTTTTGAATTCGCCAAAGCCCTGCTACCCCTAAGTCTGGAAATATATCAGACTTAAACCCTGATACATATAAAGTTTGCTGAGCTTCTAAAACACTTGGCATATCAGATGTTCCAGCACATACTATAGCTACATCAGCTTTACTCTTATCTATTGCAGGTTTTCTTCCGTATATTGCAGTTTGAGAAACTTTATCATAGGCTAGTTTCTTCTTGATATTTATATTAAGTTTTTTATATTTATCCTCTTTTAACCTTGTAAAAAATGTTGTGTTATTGATATTTAAGTCATTACAAATATTTTTTATCTGACTTATAGTTTTATCCTGGCAGAAAATAGTTTCAGATATACCTATTCTGTTTTCTCTATTATAATCAATTAAGTGTTCAGATAACATATTACGAGTTTTCTTTATTTAAAATAAAAGCACTACCTTTTTTATATTCATTAAATTCTATACTAGTCTCTTTGATAGAAAAAATACCTGACGCTTTAGCAGTAATTAATTTTTTAATATCTATATTAATATTTTCTAATTTTGGCTGATTAAACTGAATTGATAGGTTGTTTAACATCCATCTGCATCTAATATCTGCTCCAGGTATTATTTTTTTTATTAATCTTTCCATTTTATCTATCTTATTTAATAAATTACTAGTAACCGGAATACCCGTTTGAACCCTACTTGCTAAACATGGTGAAGAAGGTAGCTCTGATAATTCTCCTAATTCTAATTCAGAAGCTAGCTGTCTAATTGCTTTTTTATCTATTTTCGCTAAAATAAATGGGTGCATTACATTAGCTTCTTTAGCTGCATCTAATCCAGGCCTATAATCACTTAAATCGTCTAAATTAGCTCCAGAAAAAATTATTCCTTGTGTATAATTTTTTATAGTTGAATATAAATTTTCTTTACAAAAAAAGCACCTATTTATAGGGTTTGCTTTATATCTAGGGTCATTTATTTCATTGGTATTTATTATGTTTAAATTCCAATTATATTCTTTAGCTAAAGTTTTTACTCTATTTGTAGCTTCTCTTGGAACTGCAGGTCCTATAGCATGAGCAATATTAATATTTTTTGTAATATATAATTTACTTATAAATACAGCTAAACTTAAGCTATCTATACCTCCACTTACCGCAACAGTAGGCAAACTATTTTTATCATCTAATATATTTTTTATTACTTTTTCTAAACTTTGCTGCCGCATATTAATTTTTCTCAATTTTAGACTTTATAGCAATTCTATTTTTATAAGAATAATTCTTAATATCTTTTGATTCAACTTTTTTAATTATTTTACCTGAAGGCTTTTTTGTAGATTTTATATTAAAATAACTAATTTTACTTATTTCTCTGTTAAGAATAAATCGCCCCATTATATTATGTCTTAGTCCTATGGTATTTGTTTCGTTGAATATTAGCTCTATTATTTTATTAGCTTTTTCAACTCTACTTAAAACTGTAACATTAATAATAACTCTTCTTTTTTTGCCTAGCTTCGGGTTTTGAATGATATCTAAAACACCATTTTCCTTAGCAATTAAGTCTAATGATAATGCTAAATCTTCTGGACTTTGATCATCAATATCAAAAGAAATTTCAGAAATAATTTCGTTCTGAGTATTTTTAATAACAGCTTTGCTAGGTTTAAAAATTAAAACTCTTAATACATTTGGTATTATTTCTAAATCCTTATTTCCTATACCGATGCCCTGCTTATAAATATTTAAGGTACCATTATTGGAAGATGCAATATTTGGAAAGGGTTTTAGAATAGATATTATTGCTGCACCAGTTGGGGTAGTTCTTTCACCTTCAATACCATCTTCAATTACAGGAATATTTTTAAGTAATATAGATGTTGCTGGAGCAGGAATAGATAACAAACCATGATCTGTTTTTATCTTTCCTTTTCCAATAGGAATTGGACTACATGACCAGGAGACTTCATAATTACTATCAAGTTCATTTATAATTGCTGCTGCAACTATATTATCAATTATAGAATCCCATGCGCCTATCTCATGAAAAGAGACCTTATCTATACTTACTCCATGAACTTCTGATTCTGCTTTTGCGAGTGCATTAAATATATTAACTGAAGTATCTTTTACTTTTTTTTCTAAAAAGCTCTCTTCGATAATCTTTTTTATATCACTAAAAGACCTATGATGATTGTGTGCTTTTGATATTAATTTTACTGAAAATTTTGTTCCAGATATATGGTTTATAGAAGATTTTTTTATATTAATTTCTATATCTTTTATAATATTTTTTGCAATTTTTTTTGCTAGTTTTTTTAAAGAAGAGTCGGCATCAATCATAGCACTAATAAACATATCTCCCGATATGCCACCCATAGGATCTAAGTGTATATGTAATTTTTTTTTCATTGCATTTCAGTCATATTTATTACTTTATTTGATAAAAGACTTTTATTATTAGAAAGAGCTTTTACTAAAGTAAAATGGTTCAAATGTATAGCATTATAGAATTTATATGGTATTTTATGTTTTTTTAGCCATTCTGAAAAGTCTACAGAAAGTCTTTTCCATTCTGCAGGTTCGTCTTCTCCAACTACTATCAATATATTTGTTTTTTGTACAATAGTATTTTTATAAACATCAGTAAGTTTTATAATTTTGTCATTAATATAAATTTTTTCTTTAATTGATAAATATTTAGTTATTTGTGGTTGGTAAACGCCGCTTATTAATACCGCAGATTTTATAAAAGAATTTAAGCTATAATTTTTTGTCAGGACCATTGCCACTAAATGTGCTCCTGCAGAATGTCCTACTATATTTATATTGTATGGGTTTCCTCCATATTTACTAATATTTTTTATTATCCATTCTAAACATTCATAACTCTCTTGAACAATTGTATCTAGGGTTACTTCTGGAGATAAATCATAATTTACAGAGACATGTATAATATTATTAAGGACTGCAGGTTCTGCAATGTGAGAATGGTCAAATTTATCTCTAGCTATCCAATAGCCACCATGAAAATATAATTGTACAGGGTTGTTATCAATATTTTTAGGTAAAAATATATCTAATTTTTGTTTTTTTCTATTACCATATGGAACATCTATAAACTTATCAGCATGATTATTTCTAAATTTTTTAGCAGAAAATGTTGCATTATCTTGAAGTTCAGAATGATTTATAACAGCTTTCTTTGGGTTAAGTGATAATTCTTTCTCTTCTAATGATAATTTTTGCCAATTATACAATTTTCAATCCAGATATTTTTATTGTTTAATTCTCTGATTTTGGTTATGAAGAAATAATAAGGTATTTTTTTTAATTTTGGAATATAAATGATCAATAAAGATAAAGCTGAATTGATATTAACATTATCTTGTCCTGATACTTTTGGTATTGTGGCTGAAGTTGCTAGTTTTATGTCTGAGCAGGGTCTTACAATAAAAGAATCTAATCAATTTGGAGACTCAGAAACAGATACTTTTTTTATGAGGGTTAAAGCTTTATCCATAAATAGTGGTCATGAAATAGATGTTACTAAAATTAAAAATTTATTTAAAATAATAGCCATAAAAAGAAATATGAGATTTAATATATATAACACAGCAGAAACTCCAAAAATTATAATCATGGTTTCAAAGTTTGATCATTGCTTAATGGATCTATTATATAGAGCAAAAACTAAAGAACTAAAAGTCCAGATAGTTGCAATAATTTCAAATCATAGTGATGTACAGAATTTGGCTAAAAACTATAATGTTCCATTTCATTGTATAGAAGTAAATAGGGATAATAAAAATATTGCAGAAAAATCCTTAGAAAAATTAATACATAAGTATGATGCAGAAGCCATTATATTAGCTAGATATATGCAAATATTAAGCAAAGAAATTTCTGACAAATATAGTGTAAAAATAATTAATATTCATCATTCTTTTCTTCCTTCTTTTAAAGGCGCATCTCCTTATAAACAAGCATACAAAAGGGGAGTAAAGCTGATTGGTGCAACAGCACATTTTGTTACTTCTGATTTAGATGAAGGTCCTATAATAGAGCAAGATGTTGCTAGAGTAACTCATTCTACATCCTCTTTTGATATGGTTGCGGCAGGAAGAGATGTAGAAAGAATTGTATTATTTAGAGCTGTAAAATCTTATTTAGAAAGAAGAGTTCTTCTTAACAAACATAAGACTATCGTATTTAACTAAATTTTAATCTTAATCGTTATGTATTTCAATTCATCAATTGAAAGTAATTTATATTTTTTGGTCTCACAATAGATTTTAAAATCATTAGGTGCTGCTTTATCATCTACAAGGAATTCTATTATATCTCCTTTTTCATATTCTTTTATAATCTTATTTGCTTTTAATACAGGAATAGGACATTTTAAACCTAATAAATCAATTTTAATATTTCTTTTTACCATTTAATTTAATAGCTCATTTAAAGATATATAGTTTATAGTATCCTGCTTTTTTACTTCTTTAATATTATCATCAATTATTCCAAGACCAGTGGCCCATGATGCGGAGCTAAGTATTCCAGCACCTTCTTTATGAAATTTATTTAGAATTAAACTATTGCCTTTAGATTCAAGCTGTACTCTTAAGAATTCTTTTCTTCCAAGTTTTTTTTTATGTTCGAAATTTATTTTAACGGGTATATAGCTGTTTTTTAATAGCTTATGTCCTGACATTAGCTTTAAGATAGGTATTCCTAACATCAAAAATGTTACAAAGACAGCTGCTGGATTCCCAGGCAAACCAAGTATTGGAGTTTCATTGTATATTCCAAATCCAACAGGCCTTCCTGGCTTCATCGCAAGCCTCCAAACATGCATGACCCCACTTTCCTCTATTATTGGCTTAATATGATCCTCATCTCCTAATGACATCCCTCCGCTTGTTATAATAAAATCATTATTTTTAGATGCTTTATTTAACTTTTTAGAAATATAAGCTTTATTATCTTTTAATATTCCTAAATCTTGCACCTTATAATTTAATTTAGATAAAAAATTTACAAGCATTATTCTATTGGAATCATATATTTTCCCTTTTTTTAGGGGTGTATCAGTATTACTAAGCTCGTCACCACAGGAGAATACACAAACTTTCAATTGCTCATATACTTTTATTATTTTAATTCCTATTGAATACAATACCCCAATATCTTGAGGTCGTAATTTATGACCAGCTAAAAAAACTTTATCTTTAATTTTAATATCTTCACCTAAATGCCTGTAATTCATAAATTTTTTTATTTTATTTGGTAATATCAAAGTTTCATTTTTTATAATGCAGTCTTCCTCCATGATTACTGTATCATAGCCATTTGGAACAATTGCACCCGTTAATATCCTTATACAATCAAGCTTTTTGTTTTTTTTATTATAGGGATGTCCAGCTGTAGATTTACCAACTATATTAAATTTTCTATTTCCAGATTTATAGTCATTATATTTTATGGCATACCCATCTACGGCAGAGTTAGAATACGGAGGTATATTTATTTTAGCAATTATATTATGCGCAAGTATTCTATTGAGAGATTTGCTAGTATTAATTTCTTCTATTTTTTCTGTAGGCTTTATATTTTTCTTTATTCTATTAATTGCTGTTTCTAATTTTATTAGTTTTTTTCCAAAAGCATAGCAATCTTGGGATAATTGAGCCATTTATTTTATTTCTTTTTTTATTAATTCGTAAATAAACTTTGCAATTTTTTCGTAGTTGCTAAGATCTAATATCATCATGTTTTTGATTTTAATACTTTTGTCGTTTGTTGCAACAGCAATAATATTTTTATCATTATGACATAATAAAGGTTTATTAAGTTCTTTTCTATAAATTTCTACTTTTTTAATGTTTTCTTTTTTCCATCCTTCTACTAAAATAAGGTCTACAGGAGAAAGTTTCTTAATTAGGCTATTTAAGCTTATTTCGTCCTTATGATATTCATGCATTAATGCAAACCTTTTATTTGAAGAAATTAGAACTTCTCTGGCTCCAGATTGTCTATGTACATAAGAATCTTTTCCTGGTTTATCTATGTCAAAACCTTCATGTGCATGCTTTAAAGTTGAAACACTGATGTTAATTTTTTTAAGCTCTGGTATCAAGTTTGATATTAATGTTGTTTTACCGCTTCCGCTCCAGCCAGCAAGTCCTAGTAACATATTTTTATTTCCTAATTAATAAGTTGATTTAATATTTAGTTCCCCTAGATTATAATAATATATCTAAATATTAAATGTAATATATATATTTAGGTGTTTATTAGTGGTATGTTGCTGTAATTTATCTTTAACATAAGGGTGGGGTTGTTGAAAAGTTTTTATCTTGTTCTAATTTTAGTCTTATCTTTATTCTTTGTATCTAAATCATATAGTAATGATATTGATGCTGGGAATGAGCGCTTCCATAAAAATTGTCATAATTGTCATGGTCGTGCAGGCATGGGTGTGGCTAGTTATCCCAAAGTATCTGGGTTAGACTCTTCATATATTGTCGACAGATTGAATAGATATAGAGCAGGTGAAAAAATTGGTGCTAATTCAGGCCTTATGATCATGATGGCAAAGAAGTTGTCTGATGAAGAAATAGACTTACTAGCAGCTTATTTATCGAGTATTAATTAATTAAGGGAAAGGAAGTTATTATGAATATTAAATCAAAATTAACTATTTTAGTAGCTATAATTTTCTCTTTGTCTTTCGGTTTAACTAAAATAAGTTATTCAGACGGACACGGGGAGGGAATGGCTGTTCCTAAAATAGAAGTGACTACAGTGCTTGAAGGAATGAAAAATCCTTGGGATATGGCTTTTACTAATGATGGTAAAGCTATGTTTTTTACTGAAAAATTAGACGGTCTTTCAGTTCTAATAGGTGGTAAAGTGCATAAACTTATAGGTATGAAAGGTTCATCTGGTTATGAGCAGACTGCAAGTGACCTGTTTTCATATGGTGCACAAGAAGGAATGTTAGGAGTAGTGTTAGATTCTGACTTTGATAACAATAGAACTCTATACCTATATTCAACTTCAAATAAATATCATGGCGATGGTTGCAAAACTAACTTCGAAAGATGTGATGGTAACATCGTTATGAAATGGACAGTTGCTGACGATATGAAGAGTCTTTCTAACAGAGTTGATATTGTAAAAGATATTCAATTTAAACCTTACGCATCAGATCAACCATTCGGTGGACCAGGCGCGCATAATGGTGGAAGAATTCGTATTGGACCAGATGGATATCTTTGGGTTGGTACTGGAGATAGACATAGAGGTATTTGCCCTCAAGATAATTCATTGATTTGTGGAGTTGTTCTAAGAATTGATGGTGATGGTAACGGTCATGGCGGTAATAAAATTGCTGCTGATAAACGTATCTACACATATGGTCATAGAAATGTTCAAGGTATAGACTTCCGTCCAAGTGATGGTCGTGCATTTACTGCAGAACATGGTCCATGGCACAATGATGAAATCACTATGCTAGTTAATGGTGGTAACGGTGGATGGGATCCTGCTGAAAAAAGAGGAGGCAGAGGTGCTTGTCCAGATCAGTATTGTGGATATGAGCCAAATCAAATGGATGGAATGGATCCATCAACACGTGCAGCATATACTCCTATGAGTGATACACGTTTTGATGATCTAATGCCACCAGCATGGCAAAATAATGGCTATTCTCAAGGAACTGGTTCTGCTGCTTTCCTTAAAGGCGCAAACTGGGGAATTTATGAAGGTCGTTTAGCAACTGGTATTATGGGTATTGCTTTTGGTGATACACCAGCTGGTAGCCGTATAGACATAGTGGATATTGCTGATAACGGATTATCAGTTAAAAGTGTAATTCATATGCCTATGGGAATGTCTAACAGATACCGTGGTTTGGTATTAGGACCTGATGGAGCGCTATATGTTTCTACTGATGAAGGTGGAATCTATAAAGTTACTGCATCACATTAGACTCTAAAGATTTACCCGTGTCATAATAGTGGCGCGGGTATTTTTTTATCCTACTTTAGTTATATCTTTATGTTGTAAAAGCCTTATAAAGATTATAGATAAATAAATTTAAGCTTAAATTGAGGTACTATGAATAGAAGGTACAAACCAGGTGAAGGTAGAAGAAAAAAGTTTGCTTTTGACAAAGGTAGGCAAGTCGACCTTTTAGCCCTCGAGGATGTTAAAAAACTCGTGCCGTTTAATAATATTAGAAGAGATCATCTAATAGAATATTTACATTTTTTACAAGATGAATATAAATTTTTATATGCTAAGCATTTAAGAGCACTTTCAGAAATTATGAAGCTTTCCATGGCAGAAGTTTTTGAGGTAGCTTCCTTTTACGCACATTTTACTATAATTGATGATAATGATGATGAATTACCTGAAATTACTATTAGAGTTTGTGAGAGCTTAACTTGTAGTTTGTTTGGAGGGGATGATTTATATAAAAATTTACAGAGTAAACATAAAGGTAAAGTTAGAGTTTTAAAAGCGCCTTGTATGGGAAAGTGTGATTTTGCACCCGCTTTGGAAATAGAGCATAATCATATTGATAAAGCTAATCTAGATAAAGTTGATGCAGTTATTAAAAATAAAGATTTTCATCCCAAAAAAGCAGAATTTATTAGTTTTGAGAAATATATAGATGAGGGTGGTTACACACTTTTTAATAAAATAAAATCAAATGAAGTTACTTTTGAAGAATTAAGTGAGGTAATTGGGAGTTCTAATTTAAGAGGGCTAGGCGGTGCCGGTTTTCCTGCTGCAAAAAAATGGGAATTCGTTAGGGCAAATAAAGGGCCAAGGATGATGTGTATAAATGGAGATGAAGGTGAAGTAGGCACATTCAAAGATAAGTATTATTTAGATAATGACCCACATAGATTTCTAGAAGGCACATTAATTGCAGCTCATATGGTTTCTGCTGATAAATGCTTTATTTATATGAGAGATGAATATCCTGGTATAATAAAAATCTTAAGAGAAGAGGTGGGTAAGCTTGAAAGTAAGGGCTTAATTAATAAAGGTTTAGTAGAAATAAGAAGAGGTGCAGGAGCTTATATTTGTGGTGAAGAGTCTGCATTAATTGAATCTGTTGAAGGCAAAAGAGGAATTCCTAGACATAGGCCTCCCTATGTAGCACAAAATGGAGTTTTTGGCTTACCAACTTTGGTTCATAATGTTGAAACTGTTTTTTGGATTAGAGAAATTTATGAAAAAGGAGCGAACTGGTTTTTATCTTTTGGAAGAAATAATCGTACAGGTTTAAGATCATTTTCTGTTTCGGGCTTTGTAAAAAACCCAGGCGTAAAGCTAGCTCCTGCTGGAATCACTGTTAAAGAACTTATAGAAGAGTACTGCGATGGAATGTTAGAAGGACATAAGTTTAAAGCTTATTTACCAGGAGGTGCGTCTGGTGGAATTCTTCCAAGTACTTTATCTAATATACCTTTAGATTTTGATACTCTTCAAGAACATGGATGTTTTATAGGTTCTGCAGCAGTTATAATAATTTCAGATAAAGTTCCAATGAAAGATGTTGCTATTAATTTAATGAAGTTTTTTGAAGAAGAAAGTTGTGGTCAATGTACACCTTGTAGAAATGGCACGACTATGGCTGTTAAATTAATGAATGAAAATAACTGGGATCTAAAACTATTAACAGATGTTGGTAATGTTATGACTGACGCCTCTATTTGTGGATTAGGACAAGCTGCGGCCAATCCATTATTTTCCGTAATAAAACATTTTGCAGATGATTTAAAAAGTATATAGTTATTAATATGGATAGAGGTATATGACAAAAAATAATATTAAATTCATTCTTAATGGCAAAGAAGTTATTGCAAGCAATGATGAAACTCTTTGGCAAATTTCAAAACGTGAAGGTACTACAATTCCTCATTTATGTCACTCTGACGAAGTAGGCTATAGGTCAGACGGAAATTGTAGAGCTTGCATGGTAGAAATTGATGGAGAAAGAACATTGGCGGCTTCATGTATAAGGAAGCCTACTGAGGGTATGAAAGTAAATACAGAGTCTAAGAAGTCTATAACAGCAAGAAAAACAGTCTTTGAATTGCTTTCAGCAGATCAACCTGCTAGAGAAAATCATCCAGATCCAGATGCAAAATTTTGGAAGTGGGCTGATAATATGGGTATTGAGGTTGGATCTTATCCAAAAATTAAAAATATTGAACGTGATATTTCTCATAAGGCCATGCATGTAAATTTAGATGCTTGTATAAATTGTAATTTATGTGTTAGAGCTTGTAGAGAGGTTCAAGTAAATGATGTTATAGGTATGTCCTATAGAGGTCATAAATCTAAAATAACTTTTGATTTTGATGACCAAATGGGAGATTCATCTTGTGTTGCCTGTGGAGAATGTGTTCAAGTTTGTCCGACAGGTGCTCTTATTGAAAAATCATTAGTTGATGATGAAGGTATTAGAGCTAATTATAGTGATAAAAGTATAGATTCTTTATGTCCATTTTGTGGGGTAGGTTGTCAAACTAAGGTTCATGTAAAGGATAATAAAATTCTTCATGTTGATGGACGAGATGGACCTGCTAATAACCAGAGGTTATGTGTAAAAGGAAGATTTGGTTTTGATTATGTGCATAGTGAAAAAAGGCTAACAAAACCATTAATAAGAAAAGAAAATGCTCCAAAAGATCGTTTTATCTTGGAAAAAGATAAAAATATCAATGACTATTTCAGAGAGGCTTCATGGGAAGAAGCGCTTGAATTAGCGGGAAAAGGTTTTTCTGATATTTTAAATACAGATGGCCCGTCTGCTCTGTG
>NYVM01000036.1 GCA_002684605.1 Candidatus Pelagibacterales bacterium
TTTGAAGTTTTATTTTTTATAATGCCATTAAAGGCTTTATTTCTACCTCTATTATAAGAGATCGATCTAGCTATATTTATAAAATTGCTTTTAATCATTTATTTAATTTATAATATGTTTAATAATAACCCTAATAATAATACGCTTAGTTAGAAATTTTTTAAATGATTCATAATAAAAGTATTATAAATAATCTTAATACAATAAAAAAAGAAATTAATTTGGTGTGTAAAAGCGCAAAAAGAACATTGGATAGTATAAATTTGGTAGCAGTTTCAAAAACTATTGAAGTTGCACGTATTTGTGAAGCTGCAAAGTATGGACAAATAGCTTTCGGGGAAAATAAAGTACAGGAAGCAGAAAAAAAATGGCCATTAATAAAAAATCAATACCCTAATACCCGTCTTCATATGATAGGGCCAATGCAATCCAATAAAGTTAAAGATGCTATAAAGTTATTTGATGTAATAGAAACTGTAGATAGAGAAAAAATAGTATTAGAGTTAAAAAAAAATATGGATTTAAAAAAACAACAATCTTTTCCTAAGCTATATGTGCAAATAAATATAGGTGAAGAAAAACAAAAAAACGGATGCTCTCCCATTGCTGCAAAGAAATTTATTGCAGATTGTATTTCTTATGGTTTAAATATTACGGGTGTAATGGGCATTCCTCCAGTAAATGAAGAGCCTGCACCATATTTTGCATTATTAACAAAAATAGCTAAAGAGTCTTGCCTTAATAACATAAGTATGGGCATGAGTAATGATTTTCAGAAAGCAATATATTTAGGAGCAACTTCAATAAGAGTGGGTACTAAAATATTTGGTAAAAGAGAAGCTATCAAAAATTAGTATATGAGTTATGAAAAAGCCTTTGTTTAATATCGTATGTTGTAGCGTTGATAGCACAGTTAATGGTGCCCTTAAATCTCTTATAACTGCCATTAATTGTAATCCTATTCTTACAGATAATTATGAAACGATAGTGGAAAAAATTAAAAAAAAAGAAATCACAGCCCTTTTGTTAGATGAATTTATCTATTTTAAAGAAAAAAAGTGTCATATTAAGAAAATATTTAAAAACTATACCTATAAGTTGCCAGCAATATTTCTCTTAGAAAGTTTACACGAGTCACAAGACTATCATCCATATAAACAATATTTAAGAAAACCAATTAATATTGTTACTTTAAAAAACCACTTATCCCCTTATTTATCAGATAAAAAACTAATTAAAGATAGCGCTGTAATAAAAATAGGCGATTTTAATTTTGATAAGAATTTAAACATTCTTGTAGACAAGAATAATAATAAAATTAATCTTACATATTTAGAATCGAGATTAATAGTAACATTTTTGCAAAATTTTAATAAATCCTTAAGTGAAGATTTTTTATTAAAAAATGTTTGGGGTTATTCTCCTGATGTTAATTCTAATACTATAAAGACACATATATGGAGATTAAGGAAAAAAATAGCTAAAAAAAGTAGCTCTAAATTTTCTTTAGAAACAACAAATAAAGGTTATGTTTTTAAAAAGTAAAATTATTTTATAATTTTTAATTTTTATATTTCAGTCTACGGGCTATCTGTTTTTTATTAAATGGCCCTTTCCATACTGTTCCTTCTTTTCTATTTTTTTCTGATAATTTGAATATATTTTCTTTTATTTGTTCATTATTAAAAGACAACTCTTCTACAATTTTTATTTGAGTTCCTTGATTTTTATTATCATAGATTGTCCACCCTTTTATTTTAAAAGGTTTCTTAGATGTGTGCAGTATAATAGGAGGAAGTAATTTTTTATTTTTATCTCTCATTAATATTTTATAAAAAATATGATTAGAGCCATTTATTTGCATCTCTCTAGTGCTTTCAATAATTCCGTTAGCAACAGAATTATTTTTATTTGTACTAAGCTTTAAATCATCTTTTGTTAAAATGTTCCAAGGGCCATCATTAGATAAGCTTGTTATNATATCATCATGAGCTTTATATAGTATTANATAATTATCATTAGATATTATAATGAGGTCGTTATTTCCCTTATATTCTATTCTAAGTTTATTAGGTTTTTCTATTTGCATCCACCCCAACACTTTTTCTTGATTAGGAGAATATTGCTCAAATATAAAGGACATGTTTTCAATAGTATTTAAATAATCTTCTAATATTTTAGTATTATGGACTGTATCTTCAGGCCTACTAGAAGAGCAGTACATTAAAAATATTAGTACTACATAAATCATCTTATATTTCTGCATTATGAAAACCTATAATTATTTCTTATTAAGAAGTACTTCGCGTTTACCAGTTTGACTGGCTGCAGAAATCATATTCTCTGCTTCCATTACATCAATAATTCTAGCNGCTCTATTATAACCAATCTGCAAGTGACGTTGAAGAAAGCTTGTTGATGCTTTTTGTTCTCTAGCAATTAAGTCTACTGCTTGATCAAATAATGGATCATTAGGCTTTTCCTCACCATTAGAAAAAGACGGCTCTTCTATCTCTTCAGTAATTTCAAAAATATAATCTGGTGTTCCATTATTTCTTAAAAAAGAAGCAACTTTTTCAACTTCTTGGTCTGTAACAAATGGTCCATGTATTCTCTGTACTTGACTTGCTGACTCCATAAAAAGCATATCGCCTTTTCCTAATAACTGCTCGGCACCTTGTTCTCCTAATATAGTNCTACTATCAATTTTGCTAGTTACTTGAAAACTAATACGAGTAGGTAAATTAGCTTTAATTGTTCCAGTAATTACATCCACTGAAGGCCTTTGAGTAGCAACAATTAAATGGATGCCGGCAGCTCTTGCTTTTTGCGCCAATGCTTGAATAGACATTTCTATATCTCTGCCTGCAGACAGCATTAAATCTGCCACTTCATCAATAACTATAACTATATTTGGAAGAATTTCAGAGGCTAGTTCATGTTTTTCTGAAATAGGTTGGCCACTAGTGGGGTCAAAACCAGTTTGAAATGTTTTGGTTAAGACCTGCCCCTTTTCTTGTATTTTGAGAATTTTGTTATTATAACTATGTATGCTCCTTACGCCTAACTCTGACATTAAGCGATATCTATTATTCATTTCTTTAATTGCCCATTTTAATGCCACTACTGCTTTTCTTGGCTCTGTTACTACAGGATGTAAAAGGTGCGGTATATCCTCATAAACAGATAGCTCTAACATTTTAGGATCTATCATTATAAATTTAAGTTTTTTGGGGTNTAAAGTGTATAATAAAGACATGATCATAGCATTGACAGCAACAGATTTTCCGGAACCAGTTGTGCCGGCTACTAACAAGTGAGGCATTTTTGCTAAATCAGTTATAATTGGGNTTCCTGCAATATTTTTACCTAATGCTAAAGGCAGTTCATATTTTTCTTCAAATACTTTTGAGCTAATTAATTCTCTTAAAAATACAGTCTCTCGGTCTTCATTTGGAAGTTCTATTCCAATAGCATTTCTTCCAGGAACAACGGCAACTCTTGCAGAAAGGGCACTCATAGATCGTGCAATATCATCAGACAGACCTATTACTCTGCTTGATCTAACTCCAGGAGCGGGTTCTAATTCATACCTAGTAACGACAGGTCCNGATTGTATTCTTCCAATTTCNCCTCTTATTCCAAAGTCATCTAGGACATTTTCTAACATTCTCGCGGTGTTTTCTAANTGNTCTTCATTATTTTTAAATTGTTTTTTTATAACTGGTTCTGCTAATAGGTCTAGATGAGGTAATGTAAATAAATTGTTTTTTTGAAAATTTAAATCTAATTCTTTCTGTCTTTCTTTTTCAATTCTTTTTCCTAAATCAGGAGCCTGTTTTTTTGAAAAGCTTTTTTTTGTAATAGATCTTTTTTTTGCTCCTATTATTTTAATTTTTTNNCCAAGAACTAAGNATATTAAAACTCTATAGAAATNGACTAAAACCTTAATAAAATTATTAACTATTATAGAGCCCGTTTTNATGATGAAAAGTATAAATTTATTATAAATTTTAAATTTAAAGTCTAAAGAAAGTAAAATTAAAAATGAACCTATGAATATACTAGTTATATTTACTATAATTGATTTATTATCAGCGCTAATAAATTTTTCAGTCCATAGTAANAGCTTAGAGGATAAAAAGCTTAATTGCGATTCATCTTGGCCCATATTTTTTAACCCCCCACATATTAAAAATATCCCTATAAAAACAAATATTATCTTGATAAATAAATACTTTATTTTTTCTAATTTTAATAATCTATATCCTAATATTAGAAAAGGAATAGGAGTTATCCAACTAGTTATACCTATCCAAAAAACAAGGGTTCCATTTATCCATGATCCAGTAGTCAAAAAAGAATTTACATGCTCTNTAGGNAAAGAAGCATATGAGTTACCATAATCTTGATAATCAAAATAATANAAGACAAAGAAAATATAGAAAGACAAGAGCATAAAAAACAAACCTAGCAATTGATATGCTTTTTTCTTTGTCCAATTATATAAAATACTAGATTTATCTGGCGTCACTTTTTTGTTCACTATTTTCATTTCAAATATTATTTAGCAATTTGTATATATTTTTTAAGGCAGTATTTGTTTCAGATATATTGCCAACTAAAGCAACACGAATATATTTTTTTGAAGCCGAAGTCCTTGAAAGGTAAGAACCTGGCATAACTTTTATGCCTTCTTCTTGCCATAGTTCTTGAGTAATTTTTTCTCCATTGCCTACATTCAGCCATAGATAAAAGCCTCCATCAGGCATATAAAAACCATACTCTTTTTTAAAAATACTTTTTGCTATTTGAAATTTTTGCTTATATTTTTTACGATTTTTTTCAGCATGATCATCATCGTTCCACAGAGCTGTAGCAGCTTCTTGAATAGGTATAGGTTGTTGGCCTGCACAATAATGNCTTAGTTTTTTAAAGCTAGTAATAATATTTTTATCACCAACTGCAAACCCGGAACGAAACCCTGGTACATTTGATCTTTTTGACAAAGAGTGAAAGCTTATAATATTAGAAATATCGGTATTTAATATTTTACAAGCTTCAAGNACTCCTATAGGAGGAGTTTCTGAATATATATCAGTATAGCATTCATCAACAATTAAAGTAGCGTTATTATTTCTTGCTAGAAAAATTAAATTTTTCCAGTCCCCTATTTTTAAAGATACTCCTTCAGGATTAGAGGGAGAGCAAACATATATTATAGAAGTCCTATTAAGTNTTTCTTTACTAACANTAGAAAAAGCAGGTATAAAATTATTTTTTTTNAGAGAGCTAACAAAAATAGGATCAGCACCGCTTATTCTAGATGCCCCAGCATAAACTTGATAAAAGGGGTCAGGAATTAGAATTGCTGGCTTTAAGTTATTTTTTTTTCTTGGAGTTAGAGCTAAGGCAACATTAAATAACCCTTCTCTTGTTCCAGCTAACTGAACTATATTGTCTTTATAATTTATGGAATCTTCAGTTAGCTTAAATCTTCTTTTAATCCAGTTTATTGATGCCACATTTAATTTTTCCATACCAAGAGTAGGCGGATATTTGCTCCATTTACTGAAATTTTTATCAATTATTTCCTTAATAAATTTAGGAGGCTTATGTTGGGGTTCTCCAATAGATAGAATTAATCCTTTTTTATTTTTTGGAGCCTCTATTCCTTTTAATAGGCTATTTAGCCTCTGGAATGGATAATCATTCAATAATTCAAGGCTTTCATTAAATTTGCTTTTATTCATAAATATATTTCTAACCTAATTGTTATTATATAATATAGCCGTGTATTTTAATTTGGTCTAATGGAGTTTAGATATTTACAACTATTTATCTTAAAATATATAACTTTTTGTCATAATATTTGATGTATTGCCATTTTTAATTTATAATTGCCTAATATTTAAACATTAAAAATTTATTGTGAGGGATTTTTAATCTTTTTTCAGTAATCTTGGATTTGGGGGGTATAATGATAGGCGCAGATACATCATGGATATTAACTTCTACGGCTTTAGTGCTGATAATGACTTTACCAGGCTTAGCCCTATTTTATGGAGGGTTAGTTAGATCAAGTAATATTTTATCAGTTTTAATACAATGCTTTGCTATTGCTTGCTTGGCTTCAATAGTATGGCTAGTTGCTGGGTATAGCATAGCTTTTTCAGGAGAGGGTGCATATATTGGAGATTTAAAAAAGGTTTTTCTAAGGGGTGTGGGAACAGAAACTGCACTAGGTAATTTACCAGAAAATGTATTTTTTATGTTTCAAATGACTTTTGCGGTTATAACTCCCGCCTTAATAGTAGGCGCTTATGTAGAAAGAATAAAATTTTCGGCTGTATTATGGATTTCTGCATTATGGCTGCTTTTAGTTTACGCTCCAGTTACTCATTGGATTTGGGGCGGCGGCTGGTTAGCTCAAATGGGTGTTCAAGATTTTGCAGGAGGTTTGGTTGTTCATTTAAATTGTGGAATGGCTGCTTTGGTTATAGCAAAAATGCTAGGGTCTCGTAAAGGGTTTCCTAATGATGTTAAGCCTCCGCATAGCCCAGTATTAGTTTTTGTGGGAGCTGCAATGCTGTGGGTAGGATGGTTTGGATTTAATGGTGGTTCTGCATTAGCTGCAGACGGAGCTGCAGGTATGGCTATTACAGTAACTCATATTTCTGCTGCAACTGCTGCTTTGACTTGGATGACAATAGAGTGGATGTCTCATGGCAAACCAACATTGGTAGGTATAGCTACTGGAGCAATAGCGGGCCTTGCGACTATTACTCCAGCTTCAGGTTTTGTGGGCCCAGTAGGAGCACTAATAATTGGAGTACTAGCTGGATTTATTTGTTATAAAATGTGCGGAATAATAAAAAACAAATGGAAAATAGATGATGCTTTAGATGTAATGGCTGTGCATGGAATTGGGGGGGTTCTTGGAATATTATTAACGGCTCCTTTAGGGTCATTAGCATTTGGAGGCCTTGGCTTATCAGAAAAAACTATAGGAGAGCAGTTTATAACGCAATTAATTGGTGTTATAGCTGTAGGTTTATGGTGCTTAGTTGCTACATGGTTAATTACTTTATTGGTAAAAAAGACTATTGGATTAAGAGTCACTGAAGATGAAGAGATAGAAGGTTTAGACACTTCTGTTCACGGAGAAAAAGGATATAATTGATTTCGTGTAATATATTAATGAGGAGTTTTAGAATAAACAACTCCTCATTATTTTATAATATTATATATATTTTCTGCAAAATTTAATAATTTCTCATCTTTATTNATAGACATACATAGCATTATACCAACAGGAAGATCATCTGGACATGGTAAGCTTATTGCGCACAAGCGCAAAGAGTTGGCAATTCTAGTATTTTTTAATGCTAATTTGTTGTATTTATTATAAGTTTCTGAGCTTTCCTGCACTTCAGTAATTGTAGGAGGTAAAACCTGAACAGTAGGAAATAAAATTGCATCATACTCTTCTATTGNAGAATATAACTGTTTTGAGNAACTTTCTTCTGCATCATAAATAGTTTTTATAGAGTTTTGNGTCATTTTTTTCCCCATCAACATCCTATTTAAAACATCTCTATCTAAAAAAGAGCTTTTATTATCTACTATGTCTTTCCATTCATTNTAGGCTTCTACAACTGTAGCTCCACCATAATTTTTTTCTAATATTTTATGCATTTCTTCTATTTCAGTAACTTTTTTTTCAAATATATTTACTCCAGCTTTAGATAATTTTTTGATTATATCTTCACAAGCTTTCTCAACTGCATGATCACAATCTTTCCAAGGTAAACCCCTGACTACAAGAATATTAGTATTATTTATATCTATATCACTGAACTCAAAAAAAGATTTGTTTGCAAGTATTGAAAAAAGAAGACTGCTATCTTTAACAGTTTTGGTTAAAGGCCCTACAGTATCGTAAGAAGAAGCTAAAGGAAGCACACCATTTGTCGATATTCTGCCAATAGAAGTTTTTAATCCTATTAATTTATTCCAAGCGGAGGGGACTCTTACAGAACCGCCAGTATCTGTTCCAAAACTAGCAGCACATAGTCCATCGCCTAAAGCCACCCCAGAACCTGAAGAAGAACCTCCTGGAACTCTGGGTTTATCTTTCATAATTGTATTTTCAGGTGTAATAAAATTTGCATTAGTACCTAGTCCTCCTAGAGCAAATTCAACAGTAGTAGTTTTTCCTAACTGTATGAGCCCTGCTCTTTTTGCTAATGCAACTACATCAGCATCTTTCTTAGCAGAACTATTTTTTTCCAATAGTTTCGAGCCACCTATGGTAATAAAACCTTTAAAATCAAAAAGATCTTTCCATGCAACAGGAACGCCATCTAGAGGACTTAGAGGTTTATTCTCTAATAATCTTCTTTTTGCATTTTCTGCCTCTATAAGAGCTCTTTTTTTCGTTAAAATAGTATAAGGGTTTGGTTTAGTATATGCTTCGATTTCACTATAATAAAAGTTGACCAAATCTATAGGACACATCTTTTTTTTATATAAAAGTTGCCCTATATCATAAGCAGATAATAATTTTATATTTTCTGGTATTTGCATACTTTATTCTGTCATAGTATTTACAAAATATAAATAAATTTATAAGGACACTATTTTTGGAAAAAAAAATTTCTTCTCGGACAGATATTATAATATGTGGAGGAGCTTTAGCAGGAATGACGCTTGCTTTATCTTTGCAGCGTAAAGGTTTTAAAATTATAATTGTGGATCCAAGAAGTGAAAAACAGATAATTGAACAGGANAAGAGAACTACTGCTATAGCAGCGGGACCTAGAGATTTTTATGATGATTTAGGAGTTTGGCCTAAATTAAAAAAATATATAGAGCCTATTAAAAGTATAAGTATTTTAGATGGATCTTCATCAGCATCATTGGAATTTGATTATAGAGANCTTNTTGATNCAGATAGTAAATCTAAAATAACTAGTTTAGGGCATGTTGTAGAGAACTGTAATTTAATAAAAACAATTAGCTCTTCTATAAAAGATAATAAACATTTAGGCGAAGTAAAAAGATTGAAGGCTAAGGTTTTAGATATACAAATAGATAAGTTTTCAGCAAAAGTCTTATTAGATAATAATAAACAAATAATTGGCAGCCTTATTATTGCTGCAGACGGAAAGAATTCAGTAATTAGAAAAAAAGCTGGAATTATAGAAAAAAGATCAAAGTATGATCAGGAAGCTTTAGTTACTCAGATCCTACATACAAATAAGCATAATAATATTGCATTAGAAAAATTTTTACCTGGTGGGCCTTTAGCCGTTTTGCCTATGAAAAATATTAATAATAGTTATAGATCTGCAATAGTTTGGTCAGATGATAGTGCAGTTTCTAAAAGTAGATTAAATTCAATTAAAAATAATCCTAAAGAACTCTCTTATGAAATAGAAAGATATTGCCACGATTGGTTAGGAAAAATTAAATTGTTTGGTCAGCCCGCTGTCTTTCCTTTAGAATTAATCCAACCAAAAAAACTAGTTTTGCAAAGGTTTGTTTTAATTGGAGATGCGGCACATAGCGTTCACCCAATTGCAGGACAGGGTTTTAATTTAGCGCTTAGAGGAATGAAATCTTTCAGCAGTATGTGCGAGAATCAAGCCAAGTTAGGTTTAGATATAGGCAGTATAACTTTTTTAAAAGAGTATGAAAAGCTTAGGAAAATAGATATTTTAAGTTTAATTAAGGCAACACATGGCTTAAACGAATTATTTAGAGATTCTAGAGAGCCAGTAAAATTTATTAGAAGAATTGGTTTATTTGCAGTAGAAAAGTCACCTACTTTAAAGAAGGCATTTATGAAATACGCAATGGGTATTTAATTTTTAGGAGCTTTAGATGCTCTGTCTAAATAATTTTTATACAGCTTTATTTTGTTTTCAGACATTAAGCGTAAATACGACCAAGAATATATGCCAGTGTCATGTCCATCATCAAACATAATTCTAATTGCATAGTTTCCCACTCTTTCTATTTGATTGATAGAAACATTGTTTTTATTTAAAGGAGTATTTTTGTTTTTAGAAGAGTGCCCCTGAACTTCTGCGGAAGGACTTTCAACTCTTAATAATTCAGCAGATATGCTTGCGATATAATCATCATAAAAGTGCATATCTAAAGTTTTTTTTAATTTATTGTAGATAATTGATTTAACTTTATTTTCATCATTTGACATTCTAATTATTTATTTTTCTTGCCCTACCTAATAGCATAATAGGGATCCCGTCTTCTATTGGAAATGCNAGTCCTGCTTCAAGGCTGATTAGTTCATTCTCTCCTTTATTATACTTAAGAGGCCCTTTACTTATAGGACAAACCAAAATATCTAATAATTTTTTATCTATGCCATTTTTATCATTCACTTTAATACTCCTCTTTAATTAATATTCGTGATTTCTCCTGCAGCACTTATTTTAAATAAGGCAANCATAGTTTCGGCTAATTTATTAATATCTTTGCTTTCTAAAAGCATTTGTTTTTCTTCATTATTAAAAGGGCAAGATTGAGCAAGAGACCTAATTAGAAGGTTTGCAGGAGCTTTNNCAATGGTTTTCCAGTCTGCTTCAATGCTTTCTGAATTAAAATAACTTTTTAATGAAGATAAAAATTCTTTGAAGATATTAGAATCCACTTCTTTTTTATTAGAAGATAAGTCTAAAGTGTAATCACTATAATCTACATTTGCATTTAAGTAGCCATTTTCTGTTACATTACTATCAATAATTTTATATCGACATAATCCAGATAATTCTATCATGTATTTTTTATTCTTTAATTCGGAAAAATGTGTGATTTTGCCGAGGCATCCAATATTATACAATTCAATTTTTTTACTATTTGTTTTTTTAGGCTGAACCATTCCAATTAAACGGTTACTTGAAATTGAATCTTCTGTCATCTTTATATATCTAGGCTCAAAAATATTAAGCGCGAGGTTGCCATTAGGCAATAATAAACAATTTGATAAAGGAAAAATAGGTATGACTTTAGGTAGGTTTTGTATATCAATCTCCATATTTATATTAGGAAAACAGAATTGAAGAAAGTTTAAGCCTAGTTTCAGATGTAAGAGGGTCTTCTTCTCCAAAAGCTTCTAAAAGAGCAATAATTTTCTTTCTTGCTTTATCATCTTGCCAGTCTCTATTTTTTTTTACAATTATTAATAAATGTTCAATAGCTTCTTCTTTTTGGTGAGTAGCTAAAAATGCTTCTGCTAATTTAAAACGTAATTCATGGTTATCTGGATTTGAGTTTACATCAGAAATAAACTCTTCTGGGCTGCCTGCTAATTTACTATCTTTGGCTAATTGGTTTAATGCTATCAGGCCGGTAATATTTTTGTCTTCTAAAATGTTTTCTTCTAAACTTCCTAATAGCTCAGTTACTTCAGCATTTCGGTCTAATTTTACTAANCATTTTCCATACCCTGCAATTATTTTTGTATTATTAGCTTCAGTAGATAAAAGATTAGCAAATGCTTCTAAGGCTCCTTCAAAGTTATTTTCTATATATAATTCTTCAGCTTCGCTAATTAATTTATTAATCTCTTCTTGCTTTCCTCCACCAGATGCAGCTATTACTTTTTTAATAAAATCCTTCACTTCATTTTCTGGCATTGCGCCTGAAAACCCATCTATAGGCTGCCCTTCATAAAATGCATAAACTGTCGGCAAGGATTGTATCTGTAACTGTTTAGAGAGGTCTTGGTTTTTCTCTGAGTCAATTTTTACTAGTCTAATTTCACCTTTATAATCCTTCACTGCTGATTCTAAAATCGGTGTTAATTGTTTGCATGGCGCACACCAGTCTGCCCAGAAGTCGACTAAAACAGGAATATTTTTTGAAGCTTCAATAACATCTTTATGAAATGAAGCACNGTCCGAATCAATAATAATATTTTCTAATGATTTGTCAGAAGAAATTATAGCGTCATCATTTACCATTTTAAATCCTATATTTATTTTAAATATATACCATTTTAATATATTAATATATAAATCAAAACATAATATTTAACTTATTATTAAACTTTTAATTNTCTTTATCCTTACATTNTAATGGAAGTCAAATAACATTGACCAAAATACCAAAATCTTTTATAAGAAGCTTTTTAATTATAAGTTATATTATTATTAAAAATATAGTGCGGGCGTAGCTCAGTGGTAGAGCACTTCGTTGCCAACGAAGATGTCGAGAGTTCGAATCTCTTCGCCCGCTCCAAAAATTAACTTTTTCCATATATGACTATATGTTATTTTAAAATGATTGTAATTTAGTCTAAATTCAAAATAGGACGACATGATGATTAGTAATAAAATATTAATAGTTATCTTTTTTTGTTTTTTTGCGTCTTGTGCTTCGATACCTTCATTAAGCAAAAATGAAGGNACAGAAACAAACCAGATAGAAAAAAAAGAAATATCTAAGCAGGCCAGCTATATAATACACTCTATGGCTTCGGCTTCTAGGAGGCTTCATGATATTGCTTGGCCAATTATGAAAGCTAATATTGATGTATGCATAAGCTCNAGGATTAATGCATTTGGTTTTATGGTTGCTGCTCCAAATGATTTGCAATCTGCTTTTAAACCCTATTTTTATGCAGCGTCTCCGANNAATGTAAAAAATCAGGACNATNCCAACCTGCCTATGATTGTCTCTGTCGCTCAAGAAAGCCCTGCAAATAAAGCAAATATAATGGAGGGCGATGTTATATTTTCTATAGATGATAAAGTCGTAAATAATCAAAATTATAAAAATTTATTAATTGAAGCAACAAAAAGAGGCAGATTAGAAATAGGAATAANAAGATTAAATAGAGACTTAATATATAACTTAAGTAGTGAATTAATCTGTGGCTATCCTGTCCAGGCAATGGTTTCTCCAATTCCAAATGCTTATGCNGACGGTTCCAAAATTTACATTACTATTGCTACTTTAGATTTTATTAAAGATGATCAGGAAATAGCATTTTTGATTAGTCATGAGTTAGCTCATAATATTGTCCATTATAATGGTAAAGGCTTGTCTGAAGTAGATGCTAAACCTATACCTATAAATGATAAACCTTCTTTACAAAGAGTAGGCGACTTATTTATATTTCAAAGTGGAGCAAAAGAAACAGAAGCTGATTTACTTGGGGTAGAATATGCTATTAAGGGAGGTTTTTCTCAAAATAAAGTAGCAAATTATTTTCGCAGGCTATCTATTTATATGCCGCAGTTGATGGAGGAATCAATTTTTAGGATGCATCCAGGGAATGCAAAAAGAGTAGNAGATATAGAAAAAAAATTAGAAATATTAAATAATAAGCATAGTAATTAGTATGGCAAATATTTTGCTAAATAAAATAAAGCCCTATTTTGCATATTGTTTATACGATTGGGCAAATTCTCCATTTGCTACGGTAGTGATAACTTTTATATTCTCAGCTTATTTTGAAAGAGCCATTGTAGGAAATGCAGAGAGGGCTTCTATATTATGGGGTTGGTCTATATCTTTTTCTGCATTAATAATTGCTTGTCTTGCTCCTTTTATAGGAAGGCATATAGATAAAAATTTAAGTCATAAGTTTTGGTTAATATTTTTTACGCTTATATCCTCTTTAGGTGCAGCACTATTTTGGTTTGCATATCCTGTTCCCCAAGCANTAATTTTTGTATGTGTTCTAGTTATTATTTCTAATGTAGCATTTGAGTTAGGAGGAGTTGTTTATAATTCTTTACTTCCAACTTTTTCTAAAAATAAAAAAATAGGAAGTCTTTCTGGAAAAGCTTGGGCGGCAGGCTATGCGGGGGGAATATGCTGTTTGCTAATTATTTTATTTGGTTTTGTTAAGAATGAAAACCCATTATTTGGTATAGGAANAGATCAAGCAGCTAATATTCGCATCGCTGGACCAATTGTAGCCATATGGTTCATATTTTTTTCTATACCATTTTTGATTAGTGTAAAAAAACATACAAAAACAGTTTTTTATAAAAAGGAAAGTTTATTTAGAGAGGTGCTTTATCGTATAAAAGGATTATTTAGGAATAGTAGTCAGGGACGCTTTTTATTATCCAGAATGGTTTATACAGATGGTTTAAATACCCTTTTTGCTTTTGGCGGTTTATATGCTGCAGGTACATTTAAGATGAGTTTTATAGAAATTATAATATTTGGAATTTTGATAAATATTACAGCAGGAATTGGCGCACTTTTTTTTTCTTATCTTGATGACAAAATAGGACCTAAATTTATNATAAAAATATCATTAATATTTTTAATTATATTTGGTAGCGTGAGCTTAATTATAGAAAATAAGGAGCTTTTTTTATTACTTGGCTCTATTTTAGGCTTTTTTATAGGGTCAGTACAATCTTCTAGTCGTTCTCTAATGTCTAGATATATATCTAATGGAAATAATACTGAAACTTTTGGNCTTTATGCAGTTTCAGGAAAATTTACTGCTTTTTTAGGACCAGCAGTTTTAGCGATAATAGTTTCCATATTTGATAGCCAAAGACTAGGAATGGTTTCAATAATAATTTTTCTTTTAATAGGACTAATTTTATTACAGAGAGTGGTAGAACCTAAATTGTTTAATGACGAAAATGTCTAATACCTGTAAAAATCATAGAAAGCCCTAGTTCATTTGCAGCTTCTATAACTTCGTTATCTCTTATAGATCCTCCAGGCTGAATTATGGATGTGACGCCAGCCTCTGCTGCTGCTATTAGGCCATCTGCAAAGGGAAAAAATGCGTCGGATGCTACAACAGAACCTTCGGTCATACTTTTATCTAAACCAGCCAATTTAGAGGCATTTTGCGACTTGATAGCAGCGATTTGTGACGAATCAATCCTACTCATTTGGCCTGCTCCTATACCTACTGTAGCATTATTTTTTACATAAATTATAGCATTAGATTTAACGTGCTTCGCTACTTTAAATGCAAATATTAAGTCTCTATATTCTTTTTTATTAGGTTTTTTAACTGTTACAACATTTAAATGGTCTATATTTAACGTTTCTAAATCTCTATCTTGCATTAAAAAACCATCATATAAGTCTTTCACAATTCTATGCTCTATGACTGTTTCATTATCTGTTGCATTTGTTTTTAAGAGCCTAAGATTCTTTTTTGAAGAGAATATTTTTANTGCNGCTGNAGAAAATGCAGGCGCTATAATTACTTCTAAAAATATTTTATTCATATTGTTTGCCAGCTCTTCTGTAATCTCTCTATTACATGCAACTATTCCTCCAAAGGCGCTTTGAGGATCTGTTCTTAATGCATCTTTCCAAGCTTCTACGATTATTTCATTAGAAGCTATTCCACANGGATTAGCATGCTTTATTATAGCTATAGTAGGNTCNACAAATTCCTTAATTAATTCGTATGCAGCATCAGAGTCATTAAGGTTATTATAGGACAATTTTTTACCTTGNAGCAANTTAGATTTAATAA
Organism: Candidatus Pelagibacterales bacterium; assembly: GCA_002684605.1. The sequence goes on from NYVM01000036.1 coordinate 15,503, forward strand.
TTCCNTTTAATTTGTGATTAGGNTTTTTATAAACAGCAGATTCTTGATGAGGGTTTTCACCATACCTTAACTCATTAGATAATTTTCCCGCAATAGTTATAGTCTCAGGCCATTTAATATTTACTTGCTTATTAAACCATTCAGAAATTAAACTATCGTAATAGGCCGTTTTAGCAAAAGCCTTTGCCGCATATAATTTTCTATCCTCCAGAGTTGTAGAGCAATTATTTTTATCTAAATTTTTTTGNAAGCCTTCATAGTCATCAGGATTAGTAATAATGCAAACATTTTCATGATTTTTTGCGGCAGACCTAATCATAGAGGGCCCTCCTATATCAATATTTTCAATACATTCATCAAAATTTAGATTGTTTTTAACAGCATCTGAAAAAGGATATAAATTAACTACTACCAAGTTTATAGGATCAATATTATTTTTTTNCATCTCGCTTTTATGAGTTGATAAATTATATCTTCCTAATAANCCACCATGTATTTTAGGGTGTAGTGTTTTTACTCTTCCATCTAACATCTCTGGAAAATTAGTATAATCTGAAACATCTTTCACATTAATATCATGCTCCCTAAGTAATCTTGCTGTTCCACCAGTAGAAAGNACTTCAATATTATATTTTTTAATTATACTTACTATTATTTCAATATTAGTTTTATCAGATAGCGATATTAATGCTCTTTTAATAGGNATTAAATCAGATGACATNTAGGCTCCTTAATAAATTTTATTTTTGGGATCAATCGAAAACTCTGGCACTAGCTTTATAAGTAGATTGATTGCTTCTTTCTCTTTATTTCTAATTAAAAAATCATTCATTTTATTTATAACGTCATCTATTTCTAAAAAGTTCAATTCTCTAGACTTTGCTATTAATATGTCTGGGTGCTTTGTAGTAATCTTTTTTTCATCCTTATGAAAAAGCTTTTCATGAAGTTTTTCTCCAATTCTTAAGCCAGTATAAATTATTTTTATATCTTTGCCAGGAGTAAGCCCTGAAAGTCTAGCAAGTTGTTTCGCTAAGTTATCAATTTTCATTGGCTCTCCCATTTCTAATACATTTATTCCTCCTTTTTCTTTTACATTTAGAGAATTTGTTAATGATATTAGAACTAATTCAACGGCTTCTTTTACGCTCATAAAAAATCTAGTCGTATCTTTATGCGTAACTTTTATAGGGCCGCCTCGCAGAATTTGATTTTGAAAAACTGGAATAACGGAACCAGTAGAACCCAAAACATTTCCAAATCTTACAGTAATAAAGTTCGTACTGTGTTTTTGTCTATCTAAGTTCTGTATGTATATTTCAGCGGCTCTTTTAGAAGCCCCCATAAAGCTACTTGGGTCTACAGCTTTATCAGTAGAGATTATTGCCATTATTTTAGTTTTGAATTTTAATGCATTTTCTGCAATTACTTTAGTTCCTAATATATTGGTCTTAATAGCATCTAATGGATGATTTTCGCATATAGGCACATGTTTTAAGGCAGCAGCATGCAATACTATATCAGGCCGATTTGTATTAAACGCTTTTTCTACGGCATATTCATCTCTTATATCTAATAATATAGATAATATTTTTCCATTATTAATTTTTGCAGAAATTTTATCTGTAATATTCCATAAAGCATATTCAGAGTAATCTGATAGGATTATTTTTTTTGGTTTCATGTCTGCAATTTGACTCGTTAACTCACTTCCAATAGTTCCACCTGCACCTGTTATTANTACCGTCTTATTATTTATAAGTTTAGTTAAATCAGTTTTATCAAATCTAGTTTCTGCGCGTCCGAGTAAATCTTCTATATTTATGGGACGCTCNTTATTTTTATTATCNGCTAGNGCNTCATTNAATTCTGAAATTTTTGGAAGACGAGCAAGTGATATGCCTAGTTTATCAGTAAGTTTAAGCAGAAGGTCTATATCAGTTCTAGAGGTTTTTTGATTAGTAATAATTATTTTAGTAATTTTTTTTGATTTTAGTAAAATACTAGATTGAGGCTTAAAAATATCATCAATAGAACCAATTATATTTACATCTCTAATTTTTCTTCCCCATTTGCTTTTATCATTATCATAGATACCTAATATATGGTAAGGTCCACCTGGTTTATGNGATGTTCTAATCAAAGCCTCTGCTTCGTCAGCAGCGCCTATTAATATGACTTTTATTCTTTCATTTACATCATGAATTGGAGTTAAAGTTTTATCTCTAATTAGTCTATAGCTAATTCTAATACCCCCACTTAAAATTGTAAATAATATGAAGTAAATTATCAAAGTTGATCTAGGCATATCTTCTAATCTTGTCATGAGAAATAAGCTGAAAGATACTAATACAACAGTTAATAAGGTGGCTTTAGTTATTATAATTAAATCATTAGTTGATGAATAACGCCAAATCCTTTTATAAACGCTTAATAGGATAAATGAAAATATTGCAGCTAAGAAAGTGATTACTGTATTTATTATTAGGTCCTGAGGAAAAGTTTCTAGTCTTAACCAATAAGCCCCATAAAAAGCTATAATGCTTAATATACCATCGATATTGCAGATTATAGAAAATCTAAGAATAGAAGACATTATTTAACTTTCAATGGTTTTTTATTAAGATAATATAAAAGATATATTGTAGATAAGCTACTTATAACAATCGAAAATAAAATAATAATTAAGTTTGGTTTTAAAGTTGTTAAACAAGATATGCATATTAACAGTATTCCATGTGTGGCTATAATTTTACATACTTTAGAATGACTATAGCCATTTTGAACAGCCTTTTGATAGAAATGTTCTTTATGCGCTTTCCATGGCTTTTGTTTCTTCTGTATTCTTCTTAATAGCGTTATAGATGCATCAAAAATATAATAATTATTTATAATTATTGCTACATACCATAGCCCACTTTTACATAATAATAACATTAAAATAGCATTAATAAAACCTAGTGGAATAGAACCTGCGTCTCCAAGAAAAACTTTAGCTGGACTCCAATTCCAAAACAAGAAGGCCAGACTAGAGCCAGCCATAAATCCCGCAATTAATTGTTCTAATTTATATTGTCCTTGAGAAAGAAATAATGCTAATCCTGCTCCAACACCTATAATTACACATTGAGTTCCAGAAATACCATCTATTCCATCCATAAAATTAAATAAATTAATTAGCCATATAATTAATAAAATAATTATAATATTTTCTAACCAAACAGGAACAATATTGTTCAAAAACACAGTATGTTCTAAGGGGGTCCATAAATTTAAAACAATAATGGTTAATGTCATTTGGATAGTTAGTCTAATGATTATTGACACTTGTTTATTGTCATTGATAAACGACAAGATAGTAAGAAGAAGGACAGAGCCTATAAAGTAAAAATCAGTAAGAGGAAAAAAAGTATAATATACTATTAATAATGTAGCAATAATTCCTAAGCCAGCNCCTTTAGGTGTTGGCCTGCTATGGCTTGAACGTTGATTAGGGATATCTATTGTTTTTGTTAAAAATCTTAGTGAAGTCTTGATTGTTATTAGGCTTATTATAAAACTCATTATGAAACTAATTGGCCAAATTAAATATATTACTTTATCCACTATTATTTCCCTTTATGAATTTTTCCCAATTTGGTCTTCCAAAAGCAATAAAGTTAGGATTCTTTTTATTTTCTCTTCCATAAATCATATTTTCACCATTCATTTGGGTAACTTGCCCACCAGAGCCTTGTATTATTGCTTCACCAGCAGCGCTATCCCATTCATAGGTAGGACTAGTTCGAGGAAAAATATCTGCTTTTCCTTCTGCGATCAGAGTAAATTTTATAGCACTACCTACTTTTAATTNATTGATAAAATTTATTGATGAAAGCCATTTTTCTAACTTAGGCCCAATATGATGTTTGCTTATNGCGATTGTTGGNCCTTCTTCTGGAACATCTCTACAATTTATTTTTTCAAAATCATCCTTATTNTTNTTTNTATATGCNCCAATTTCTCTACCTCCCGCCCATAATATTTTTGAAGGCGGGTGAGCAATGCATCCTAATATTGGCCTTGTATTTAAAACCAATGCAATACAAACACAAAAATCCTGATCACCTTCTATAAATGATTTTGTGCCGTCTAAAGGATCTATTATCCAATGTAAATTCTTTCCAAAAGCATTGTTTTGCGGCGTTCTTTCTTCACTTAAGATTGGAATATTAGGAAAAGCTTTCAATAGTTCTTTATTTATTAATTTGTCAGATTTCTTGTCAGCTTCAGTAACAGGAGTATTATCTTCCTTTATTTCTATTGGAGAATTAATATTTTGCATTATAACTTTTGCTGCTTTATCTGCAATTTGCGCGATAATACGTTTAATTTCATAGAGACTTTTATTGGTTATAGGTGACATTATTATTTCTTTTATAAATTATATGATTTATTTTATAGTTAAAATTGATAAATTCCATACTTTGTTTATATATTGTTGTTAATATATTTAATACTGAATAATAACAATAACACCATAAGGGTATTATAGTTTGCAAATTACTAATATAGAATATGTTTTGGGTAAAAACAAAGAATCTTTAGAAGATTTGGGAAAAATTAATCCTGATTGGATAATAGAAAAATTAAAAGATAAAACTGGAATTCATTCTAGGNATACTTTAGGTGAAAATGAAGATGAAAAAAGCTTAGTAATTGAAGCTTCAAAAAAGTTATTAGAAAAAGTAGACTCAGATAATATCGATGGAATAATTCACGTAAGCCAATCTCCTTTCTCAAGGCTACCAACATCAGCCTGCTTAATACAGGATATATTAAATTTACCTAAAAATGTGATGGCTTTCGATTTAATACAAGGATGTTCAGGCTTTGTATATGGACTATCTGCTGCAAGCTCTATGATTTACCAACAAGGTTTAAAAAAAGTTCTAGTCATTTGTGCGGACACTTATACTAACTATATTCCTAAAAATGATAGAACAAATAGACCTATCTTTTCTGATGGAGCGGCGGCGGCTATAATAGAGAGTAAGGGAGAGGGCAGCATTGGNCCTTTCTGTTTTTTTACAGATGGCAGCGGCGGAAATTTGCTTACACTAGAAGATAATCATGGGAAAGAACAATTGTTTATGGATGGTCAAAAGGTATTTAAGTTCTCTTATCGTGAAGTACCTAAAGTTTTTAATGAACTTCTTGCTAAAGCAGGTTTGCAGCAAGAAGATATAGATTTATTTATTTTTCACCAGGCTAGTTCAGTTATATTAAGAAAATTAAAATCTAAGCTAAATATACCTGATGATAAATGGTTTCAAAATATTAAGAACATAGGAAACACAGTTTCCGCTACTATACCTATAGCAATAAAACAAGCTAAAGATAGAGGCCAATTTAAACCAAACATGAAGGTCATGTTAATGGGCTTTGGTGTAGGCCTTTCAATAGCAGGGTGCATTGTTCGCTCATAAGTTTTTTTTTGATAAACACCATTCTATATTGGTTCCAGAATTTATAGTTTTACCCTTGATAATAAACTGATTTGTATTTTTTATTAAGCCATTGTCTTCTATATAAATAGACTTCTCTATATTTAAGTTCAATGAAGTATTATTTTTCAATACAAAAAATTCCCAAACCCCACTAGGAAGTTGAAGAAGAATTCTTTCTTTGTTTCTAGTAAGGCTTACATTTACTTTATAGTGTAAATGGAAATGTATTTTAAATTCTATTCCTGGCCCAGACATAATATTATCAACACCTTTTAGAAGGGTGCCTCTAGAATCTAGTTTTAGTAGTCTTTTGTGCATAGCAGAATATAGATTTTCATATCCATTATGTTTTGCTGAAATAATTTCAAAGCCTGACGTAACCTCTCTAGTAACATTAATTTTAGTTTTAGTATTATTTTGAACAGAAGAAGAGTTAGTATTATTAATTACAAGGCAGGAGTGAGCAGCTGAACTTGCTAAAGCTTTTTTCCAACTTTTATCATTATTGGGAGTAGGACCACAATTTACTATTAGCCTATCCCGTCCAACGCTCATTTCAAAACTAAGCAAACCATTATAGATATTTTTATTATCATAAGAGCAATCCATTATTATTATTGATCTACCAGATGCAAGTCTTTCATAACCAGAAGAAGTGAGGCTAGACGAAATACGTGACCTTAATTTTATACCTGTTTTTTCTAAAACCTTATCTATTGCATCACGAGAATAAGATCTTCCACCATTTATTCTGGCTAGAGTGCCATCACCTAAGCGTAATGATCTTATAGCATGACTAATTTTTGTAATATTATTATCTATTAGTTCGAGAACAGGGTCATTATTTGTTAAAGTATTTCTTATCCAAATTAAGTCCGTTAGAATGTCTAAAGTAACTGAAGGCTTTTTACTTATATGGCACCCATCATTTAAAATTTGATCATTTAATGCATATAATAAAATATTTTTTGCTTGATTATACCTTTTGTTTCCCCCACTTAGACATATTCCGGATATGAAAAGGCCTCTAAGGGCAGTAAAGACTTCAGGCTCTTTATCATGCTTTTTTATTGCTCTACTTAAGTGTTTAGATTGAGCAGTGAGTAATTTACAAAACTTTTCTAAAAATATCTTATCAGCATCTTCACTAATCATTTCTGAATAGCAAATCCAAGCGCTTATTCTTCTGCCTAAGACATCTATTTTCCAACTTAGGGGGCTATAATTTTTATTACCGCTCATCATCCAATCATTAATCAGTGATCTGGCAAACTGCCTCGATGTTTTTCCATCTCTAGCCTTGAAATGCCTTAGCCAAGAAAAACCATGCATTTCTGCAACCCACCAAGGTCCTACGCCATTTGGTTCCCATAGAGGTTTATTAGGAGAGTGTATTTCTTGTCCTGCAAAGTTATACCTGCCTTGAAAAATTGCATCTGCAAGATAGCCTTCTCCTTTCCAAGGGTCTATAATACTATTTGATATACTTTCATCTGCATTATATTTAAGCCAAAAATTATATAGATTACTTTTATAAATATAATCAGATAGTTGCAGGCTTTTAATTTTAGCTGACAATTTGTATTTCCTTAGTTTTTATCTCTAAGGAGGTTAATAAGGTGAGAATAGTTATTAGCATTTTCAGAAAAAATAGCATTGCCTGCTACTAAAACATTAGCTCCTGCTTCTATACATAATTTAGAGGTGTTTTCATTAATTCCTCCATCAACTTCTATATCAAAGGAAAGCCCTAAAGTATTTTGCATTGTTTTTATATTACGTATTTTATCTAATTGTTCGTTCATAAACTTTTGTCCACCAAACCCTGGATTTACTGTCATTACTAGAATCAGGTCGCTTAATTCTAGATACTTTTCCAACATAATTTCTGGAGTAGAAGGTTTTATAGATATTCCAGCTTTTAGGCCTAGGCCTTTTATAATTTTTAAAGACTCATTAATATCATTTTCTGCTTCTAGGTGAATCGTTATTATATCTGCACCTGCTTTAGCAAAAGGTTCTAACCAATTATTTGCGGGCTTTGTCATTAGATGAACATCAAATAATTTTTTAGTATATTGTCGCAAGCTTGAGACTACATCTGGACCAATGGTAAGATTAGGAACAAAGTGACCATCCATTATATCTAAATGTATCCAATCTGCACCTGCTTTATCTACATCTATAATTTCTTGCCCTAGCTTAGAAAAATCAGCTGCTAAAATTGAGGGGGATATAAGTATATTATTTTTTTTCAATATAAAATCAATCTCAAAACTTAATTAAGTTATAATTATCTATAGTTTTAATGCGTTTTTTCTAATCTTGCTATAAAAAAACCATCCATGCCTCCTAACTCTTCACTAAAATATGGAAAAGTTCTTATAAACCCTTCTTTGGTAATTGCTTCGTGCGTAATATCTATTTCATTTTTACTTATAGGGCTTATTTTAAAGTTACTATGTTTTTTTATAAAATCAATAATTTGATTTTCGCCTTCTTCTTTTTCTAAAGAGCAAACAGAGTATATAATTATTCCTTTTGGCTTAACCATAGTAGTTGCCGCCTTCAAAAGGCGACTTTGCAAAGGAATCAAAGTACTTAAAAAACCATTTTTTTTAACTGATAACCTCCACAAAATATCAGGGTTTTTTCTAACTGTACCGGTAGAAGAACAAGGAGCATCTATTAAGATTGCATCCGCTAATTTTTCTGTTTTAAATTCGCTGGCATCTTCCACAATTAATTTAGTAGTTAGATTAAGTCTCTTAAGATTATTTTTTAATAGATTTGCACGTTTTTCATTTGATTCTATAGAAGTAACATCTAGACCATTAGTTAATAATTGAGCTGTTTTTCCACCTGGTGCTGCACACATATCTATGACGCAGGCATTTTTTTTTATTGAAGATAGTAAAATTTTTGATGGCAATTGCGCTGCTATGTCTTGTATCCACCATGCTCCTTGGTCGTATCCAGTTAAATCATCAATTTTTCCATAATCATTTTTAAGCCTAATATTATTCTTTCCAAAAATTTCGCCTTTTAAATTTTTACACCATACATCAACACTCTCTTTTCTTGATAAAGCTATATCTAAGGCCGGTGGAATTATAAGGTGCTGTTTAGCTATTTTTCTTAAATTAATATTATTAATATGCTTTTTCCATCTAATTATTATTTCATTAGGGATATTAATTAATGGATCTAAGTCTTGAATTTTATCATTTTCAAAATCTCTTACAATTTGCCTCAGTATAGCATTAATAAATTTTACATGATGCGGCGAATGTATCTTTGCAAGTTCAACGCTTGCATTTACAGCAGCATATTTAGGAACTCTCATATATAATATTTGACTTGTTCCAATAATTAAATTTGCTTTAATAATATTTTGGTTTTGCTTAAGAGGCTTTTTAATATATTTTTCTATATGAAATTTAATTTCACCTAATCTTCTTATTGATATACCAAGTATAGATTTATAAAAACTGTCTCCATTATTAATAGGATTATGGCCATACCCATTTAATAGGCCTTCTATTTCTTTAAGAGCCAGACGTCTCGAATTTATATTATTAATGGGCATTAATTATTTTC
>NYVM01000037.1 GCA_002684605.1 Candidatus Pelagibacterales bacterium
GGGTCAAAATACTGTATTTTTTTACCAGAATATTCTTGATGTGCTGCTAAATCAAAGTCTGTTCTAGAATGAATACCCTCTAGTTCTTTAAATCCAAAAGGAAATTTAAATTCAATATCCGATGCAGCATTCGCATAGTGAGCTAAATTTTCATGATTATGAAAACGATAATTTTCAGAGTCTATTCCAAGAGAATGATGCCATTTCATACGAGCTTCTTTCCAATACTCATACCATTTTATTTCTTGTCCTGGTTGTACGAAAAATTGCATTTCCATTTGTTCAAACTCACGCATTCTAAAAATAAATTGACGCGCAACAATTTCGTTGCGGAAGGCTTTCCCTATTTGTGCAATTCCAAAAGGAATTTTCATACGAGATGTTTTCTGAATATTTAAAAAATTGACAAAAATACCTTGCGCTGTTTCTGGCCTTAGGAAAAGATCGGAAGCACCATCAGCTGTAGCCCCCATCTGAGTTTTAAACATTAGATTAAACTGACGAACATCAGTCCAATTATTGGTTCCTGAAATAGGACATTTTATATCAAGTTCAATAATTAAGTTTCTTATTTCTTCTAGATTTCCTGAAGAAAAAGAAGCATTCATTTTATTATTTATGTAGCTGATTTTTTTCTGTCTTTCTAAAACTCTACCATTAGTTGAGACAAATTCTTGTTTGTTAAAATTAGCACCAAAACGTTTAGAGGCTTTTAAAATTTCTTTTTCAATTTTTACTTCAATCTTACTAATATGGTTTTCAATCAATACATCAGCACGGTATCTTTTTTTAGAATCTTTATTATCAATTAAGGGGTCATTAAATGCATCAATATGACCAGATGCTTTCCATGTTTTTGGATGCATGAAGATTGCAGAATCAAGCCCAACAATATTTTCATGCATTTTAACCATTGATGTCCACCAATAATTTTTAATATTATTTTTTAGCTCTACACCATTAGGCCCATAATCATAAGCTGCTGATAATCCATCATATATTTCAGAAGATTGAAAAACAAAACCATATTCCTTAGCGTGAGCAATAATATTTTTAAAAAGATCCTCTTTATTTAGCATGTCACAAAACTAATAATTCTCAAAATATTATTATGTAATTTTACAATATGATTCAGATTGATAACAAAATTGTATCACAAGAAATATTTGATCAACAATTTGTATGTGATCTAAATGCATGCAAAGGTGCTTGCTGTGTTGAAGGCGATTCAGGGGCCCCACTTCTAAAAAACGAAGCCGAAGAATTAGAAGAATTCTATCCTATTATTAAAAAATATCTTTCAAGGGAAGGAAGAAAAGCAATTAAAAAGCAAGGATTCTCAGTTATTGATACCGATAATGATTTAACCACTCCATTGGTCAATAATCGTGAATGCGCATACGTTTATTATGATTCAGGAATTACTAAATGCGCAATTGAAAAAGCATATTTAGAAGATGGGATTAGCTTTAAAAAACCAATTTCATGCCATTTATATCCTATAAGAATAACAGAGTATAAGGAATTCGATGCTGTAAATTATGAATCCAACAAAATTTGTTCTCCCGCTTGTAAGTTAGGTGAATTGCTAAAGGTTTCGGTTTTCAGATTTTTAAAGGAACCTTTAATCCGTAAATACGGTAAATCTTTTTATACAGAATTAGAAGTGGTTGAAAAATCTCTTAAAGAGAGATCTATTTAAATGCATTTTCACCAGTAATATCTAAGCCGGTAATTAGTAAGTGAATATCATGAGTTCCCTCATAAGTTATTACGGATTCTAAATTCATCATATGTCTCATTATGGAATAATCTCCAGTGATACCCATTGCTCCAAGAATTTGGCGTGCATCTCTTGTGATATTAAGTGCCATTTCAACATTATTTCTTTTACACATAGATATTTGAGCAGTTGTTGCTCTGTCTTCATTTTTTAAAACACCTAATCTCCAAGTTAAAAATTGAGCCTTGGTGATTTCAGTAATCATCTCTGCTAATTTCTTTTGTTGGAGTTGAAAGGCAGCAATTGGTTTACCAAACTGAATTCTTTCTTTAGAATATCTTAATGCAGTATCATAACAATCCATAGCTGCACCTATTGCTCCCCAAGCAATACCATATCTTGCAGAGTCTAGGCATCCGAGTGGAGCTCCTAATCCATCTTTATTAGGTAAAATGTTTTCTTTTGGAATTTTAACATCATCAAAAACGAGTTCTCCAGTTGCAGAGGCTCTTAAACTCCACTTGTTATGAGTTTCAGGAGTTGTAAATCCATCCATACCTCTCTCAACAATTACACCTTTAATCCTTCCGGATTCATTTTTTGCCCAAACCACTGCAATGTCTGCAAAAGGTGAATTAGAAATCCACATTTTAGCTCCATTTAAAAGATAATGATCACCCATATCTTTGATATTAGTTGTCATTCCTCCTGGATTTGATCCGTGATTTGGCTCAGTTAATCCAAAGCATCCAATTAATTCTCCACTAGCNAGCTTNGGNAAGTATTTTTTACGTTGTGATTCGTTTCCAAATTTATATATCGGATACATTACTAATGAGGATTGTACTGAAGCAGTTGATCTAACCCCACTATCACACCTTTCTAATTCTTGCATTATTAAACCATATGAAATATTGTCAAGACCAGCCCCACCATATTCAACTGGAATGTAAGGNCCAAAAGCACCTATTTCAGCCAGGCCAGGAAGTATGTTTTTAGGAAATACTGCTTTTTGACAAGCTTCTTCAATAATTGGAGAAACTTCTTTTTTAATCCATTCTCTTGCAGCATCCCTTATGAGTTTATGTTCTTCTGTAAGAAGTTCATCTAATTTAAAATAGTCTGGGGCTTGATATANGTCTTGTTTCATAAATTAAAAATTCTTATTTGCAAAAATATCGTTTTTCTAAATAAATTAACAACTATTTATAATAATATAAAAAAGTATTTTTGTGTGNNATATGAATCCAATCGTACAAATAGAACAATCTTTTTCTTTAGTTTTTTTACTATTAATTACATCACTCTTTTTAGTAGGTATTTTAAGAGCATATTACTGGAAGCATATAAAATTGCTTTTTTTGGCTTCATTTAAATATCGATATGCCAGTCAATATTTAAGACAGGATAATGTGTTTACTGAGAGAGTAAATTGGCTAACTTTTGCAGTATTGTTTATCAATTTCTCTCTATTATTTTTAATTAATTCTCCAAACTTTGGGCTAAAAGATTTTTTTTATGTTTTTGTTCTTCTTATAATTTTTTATCTTTTTAAATATTTGATTATCATGTTTTTAGGTAGTTTATTATTTATCAAAGATATTACCAGATTAACAGTTTTCTTTTCATATCTCTCTGACAAGTCTCTTGCTATTGCCTTAACTCCCTTTCTTTTAATTTCTTATTATTTTATTGTAGATGCAAGCGCACTGACATTCCCAGTTATATTTTTTCTTGGTGTGTTTTTTTATGTATTTAAATCTTTTTGGATCTGGAGAATAGGAACAAATTCGTTTGGTTTATCTTCTGTGTATATATTTTTGTATCTTTGCATTCTAGAAATTTATCCTTTTGTATTAATTACAAAAGGATTTTTTTACTAAAATAAGTAATGGCCACAGACAAAAAAAAAGTAAAGTCTATTTTAATATCACAGCCTAAGCCTGAGGTAAAATCTCCTTATGCTGCAATTCAAAAAAAATACAAATTAAAGATTGATTATCGTCCTTTCATTCATGTTGAGGAGATTTCTACTATTGAATTTAGAGAACAAAGAATAAGTATTTTAAATCACGACTCGGTTATTTTTACAAGTAAACATGCCATGGATCATTATTTTGGAATGTGTGAAAAACTAAGAATAAAAGTGCCCGATTATACAAAGTATTTCTGTGTTTCCGAGGCAATTGCTCATTACTTACAAAATTTCATAACTTTTAGAAAAAGAAAAGTATTCACTGGAGAGCAGAGTTTTGCAAGCTTAATCCCTGTCATGCAAAAACATAGCGATAGTAAATTTATCTTTCCATGCTCTGATGTTTTAAAAAACCGTCCAAATAAATCTCTTGAAGAAAGTAATTTAGACTATACAAAAGCGCAAATGTATAAGGTAGCATGTTCTGATTTGTCAGATCTAAAGGATGTGAAATATGATATACTAGTATTTTTCAGCCCAACAGGTATAAAATCTCTTTTTGAAAATTTTCCAGAATTTGTGCAAGGAGAAACAAGACTTGCAGTTTTTGGACCCACCACTGTTAAATCTGTAAAAGATCATAATTTAAGAGTTGATATCGAAGTTCCTAATAAAAATGCCCCTTCTATGTCGATGGCATTAGAGCAATACATCAAAGAGGCAAATAAGAGAAGAAGGTAAACGTATTTTATGTATAGCTTAAGTAAGTCAGAAAGACTTTGTAGTAAAATCTCTACGACTGAACTTTTTTCAAAGGGAAGTTCAATTAATGAAGAGCCTTTTAGAATAATTTTTTTAGCTTCAGATTTTGATAGAGATGTTTATTTTAAAAGTCAGTTTATTGTTCCTAAAAGACATATTACACGAGCTGTAGATAGGAATCTAATCAAAAGACAAATGAAGGAAGCTTTTAGAAAAAATAAAATTCTATTAATTGATTTTTTAAAGGATAACGCTCAACAATTAAATTTTGCAATTATTTATCAAATTTCAGAAATAAAAGAGACTATTTTAATTGAAGAAAAAATAAAATCATTAATCATTCGTTTAATTAAAAAGCTATGAAAAAGGTTTTATCAATGATTTTATTATTTTTAATTTACTTATACCAGCATTTAATATCTCCATTAATTCCCGCTAGATGTAGATATACTCCTACTTGTTCTAACTATTCAAAAGAATGTATAATAAAATATGGCCCATTTAAAGGCTCTTTATTAACTTTAAAGAGAATTTTAAAATGCCACCCATGGGGTGGTACAGGCCATGATCCTATCCCATAATTTATATGATTAAAAAAATTAAAATCACAATATTAACTATAGCCTTAGTTTTTACCTCATTTAGTTTTACTGATAATTATTTTGAGATTGCAAAAAATCTTGACATTTTTACTACACTTTATAGAGAGCTTAATAATTACTATGTTGATGAAACTGATCCTGGTGAATTAATGAAGACGGCTATTGATAAAATGTTAAAATCTCTTGATCCTTACACAAACTATATCCCGGAATCTGAAATTGAAGACTTTAAATTTATGACTACAGGGCAATATGGGGGTATTGGAGCGGTAATAACAAAAAGAAAAGATTATGTTTTTATAAATGAGCCGTACAAGGACTTTCCCGCACAGAAAGCTGGTTTAATAGCAGGAGATAAAATACTAGAAATTGACGGTGTGAATGCTAAAGGAAAAAGCACCGAAGATGTTAGTAAGGCGTTAAAAGGCCAGCCAAACACTACAGTGAGATTGTTAATAGAAAGGCCATATGAAGAAAACCCTTTTGAAGTTAGTTTTAAAAGAGAAAAAATTTCGGTAAAAAGTGTTCCTTTTTATTCATATGTTGAAGAAGGAATAGGTTATATCAAACTTAGAAGCTTTACTCGTGACTGTAGTAATGATGTGAAAAATGCACTTTTAGATTT
>NYVM01000038.1 GCA_002684605.1 Candidatus Pelagibacterales bacterium
TCTGCAGCAAGATTTTCTTCTTGTTCTTTTGCCGCACGCTCTGCAGCAAGATTTTCTTCTTGTTCTTTTGCCGCACGCTCTGCAGTAACTTTATTATTTTTACCTGTTAATTTAGATAACCAACTGTTTTTAAATAGACTCATGAATATCACCAATAAGCATATTATTTTCTATGCCTGTAATTTTACATTTATAAATTTTTCTTTCTGTAGCTTCTTTTACTTTAACTGTTAAAAAATTTTCACTATGTCCAACTCCTGTGGCAGTTTCAACAAGGACATTATGAAATGTATTAATAGATTTTTTAAGCTCTTTTTTTAATTGAATATCACCTGCTTCCCTTAAAAATTTTGCACGTTTCTTTATTTCTTTCAATGGTATTTGAGGCATTCTGGCAGCAGGAGTTTCTGGCCTTGATGAATATGGAAATACATGAAGAAAAGTAAGGTTTAACTTCTCTATGGAGTTCAAGGTATTTCTAAATGCTAGCTCACTTTCTGTAGGAAACCCTGCAATTAAGTCCGCACCAAATAAAATATTAGGCCTTATTTCTTTAAGTCTATTAATAAGCTTTTCTGCATCTTTAGTAGAGTGACGCCGTTTCATTCTTTTTAGTATTAGATCATCATGACTTTGTAGACTTAAATGGAGGTGGGGCATTAGCCTTTTTTCAGTTTCAAATGCTTCCATTAAATCATTATCTATTTCTGCTGCGTCTAGAGAAGAAATCCTTAATCTTTCTAATTCAGGAACAAGTTTAAGTATTTTTTTTACTAATTTACCTAAACTATTTTGTCCTGGCAAATCTTCCCCATATGATGTCAAATCAACACCAGTTAATATAATTTCTTGTATTCCGGCAGAAATAGTTTTTCTTATTTCACTAATAATTGATCCTGAGGGCACACTTATACTATCGCCTCTGGCTTCAGTAATTATACAGAATGTACAAGAATGGTTGCACCCATTTTGTATTCTAATAAAAGCTCTAGTTTTTTCTTTATGACCCCTAATACTTTGTAAATGTGAAGCATCTTCTTTAATTGCAAGCTTATTATTAATTTCTGGCTGTAGTCCCCATAATGAAGGGGCAAGCTTATTTTTATTAGGAATAATTTTATCTACTTCAGACATATTGTTCCAAGCTTTTTTATCTAATTCTACAGCACATCCAGTTGCCATAATGTAGGCTTCTGGGTACTTTTTTCTTGCTTTTCTTACTTGCTGTCTTCCTTGTCTCTCTGCTTCAGCAGTAACTGCACAAGTATTAATTATAACAATATTTTTATTTATAGAATTATTTTTATAACTCTTTATTATATCGCTCTCATATGAATTCAACCTACATCCTAAAGTAATAGTTTTTATTTCATTTTTCATTTTTCTATACCTAAAGTGCTAAAATCTCCTAAAAAAGATACCGCTATAGGACCGCTCATAATAACATGTTCATCTGAATTAACATTCCATGTAATGTTAAGAGACCCTCCATTTAAAACAATTTCTGCTGTTGGGTTTGTAAGATTGTTTTTATATGCTGCAACTAATGCTGCACAGGCCCCTGTTCCGCAAGCTAAAGTTTTTCCAGCTCCTCTTTCCCAGACTGTAACTTTTACTTTACTTTTATTTATTATTTGACAAAGTTCTACATTCACTTTTTCTGGAAAATATGAACTGTTTTCTACTAATGGACCTACCTTATTAATATCAACCTCATTTATATCTTTTACAAAAAATACTATATGAGGATTTCCCATATTTACGGCTAACCCATTTATTAATGATAATTCTTCAAAAGAAATATGGCTAATGTCTGAACTTAAAGGAATATCCTTCCAAAAAAAACTAGGCTTGCCCATATCAACTTTAATTAAACCGTCTTCTTCAGATTCCGCTTTAAGAACTCCTGCTACTGTTTCTATAGAAACTTCTTTTTTTTGATTAGACGCAAATAGGAGCCCTGCAACACATCGAGCAGCATTTCCACAAGCTTCAGCTTCTGTTCCATCAGAGTTATAAATTTTCATATAGATATCTTCTTTTGCAGAAGGCTTCATTTCAATTACTTGATCACATCCCACTCCAAACCTTCGGTCTGATATTAGTTGAATTGAAGATTTGTTTATAGTGTATTGGTTTTTTGTAGAATCAATAACTACAAAATCATTTCCTAAGCCATGCATTTTTATAAAAGGTTTTTTCATTATTTATCTATATACAAATTTTTATATTATAATACTAATATATAAAGAATAGTTGACGGTTTAGCTAGTAAGATGTACTAAATACTTAATTTTTAGTTAATTTATTGTANAAATGACTTCAAGGAGTCACACTGGTCTACGATATTCGTTCGCCGGTGNAGTTTNTATTATTAGAATTGAGTTATAAATGTTTGATAGTTTAAGTGATAAATTAGTTTCAGCTTTTGATAAAATTAGAGGCAAAGGGTCCCTTTCTGATAATGATATAGCAAATGCGATGAGAGAAGTGAGATTAGCTTTAATAGAAGCTGATGTTGCACTTGATGTCGTTAAAAATTTTATATCTGAAATTACTTTAGAAGCTAAAGGTCAAGAAATAACGAAGTCAATTAAACCTGATCAGATGGTAATAAAGCTAGTTCAAGATAAGTTAACAATATTACTAGGTGGAGAAAACCAAGAAAATGAGATTAAATTATCATCTCCTCCATCTTCCATTATGCTTGTAGGTTTACAAGGCTCAGGTAAAACTACCTCAGCAGCCAAAATGGGTTTAATGTTAAAAAAATCAGGAAAAAAAGTTCTTTTAGCTTCATTAGATGTCCAGCGACCTGCTGCTATGGAGCAACTTCAAATACTAGGAGATCAAACTAATATAGATGTGCTTCCAATTGAAAAGGGCCAGCAGCCAGTTGATATAACTAAGAGGTCACATCAATTAGCTAGGTTAAGTGGCTATGATATTATAATTTTAGATACAGCAGGAAGAACAAGTGTAGATGATGAGTTAATGAATGAATTAGGTGAGGTATATAAAGCTTCTAATCCTTCCGAAGTATTTTTAGTAGCAGATGCAATGACTGGTCAAGAAGCTGCAAATGTTGCAAAAAGCTTTAAAGAAAAATCAAAAGTCACAAGCATTATATTAACTAGAGTAGATGGTGATGCTCGTGGTGGTGCAGCTTTAAGCATGTCTAGTATTACAAACTGTCCAATAAAATTTATGGGAACAGGTGAAAAATTAGAGGCATTCGAAACCTTTAAAGCGGATAGAATAGCTTCACGTATTTTAGGAATGGGTGATGTAGTTAGTTTAGTTGAAAAAGCTCAAAGTGAAGTTAAAGAAGAAGAAGCCAAGGACTTAGCTAAAAAAATTAAAAAAGGGACATTTGATTTTAATGATTTTAGAAAACAGCTCAACCAAATGAAAAAAATGGGAGGTATGCAAGGAATTTTAAGTTTGCTACCTGGTGCTCAAAAAATAAAAAAACAAATGGCTGTAGGAGGTTTAGATGATAAAGTTTTAGTTAGAATGGATTCTATGATTTTATCTATGACGGAAAAAGAAAGAGTTAATCCTAATTTATTAAATGGGTCACGTAAAAGAAGGATTGCAAATGGTTCAGGAAATACAGTTCAGGATTTAAACCGTCTTGTTAAACAATTTAAACAGATGACTTTAATGATGAAAAAAATGGGTAAAAAAGGTGGCAACTTAGACATGTCCAATGGAATGAATATGCAAGGTTTAGATATGCCAAAAGGTTTTAATCCAGGAGCTTTCCCATTTAAAAGAAGATAAGCAATTTTTTATAATTAATATAACAATAGTAAAGGAAATAATATGCCATTAAAGATTAGACTTAGCCGCGGTGGAAATAAGAAGAGACCTCATTATAGAATAGTGCTTGCTGATTCCAGAGCCCCAAGAGATGGAAAGTTTATTGAAAGGTTAGGAACTTATAATCCTTTATTAGCTAAAGATAATGACCAAAGAGTTGTTATGAATGAGGAAAGAATAAAGCATTGGTTAAAAAATGGTGCCCAACCTACAGATCGTGTTACTAAATTCTTATCTGAATTAAAAATTGTTAAAGATATAAAAAGAGATAATCCAAATAAAGCAAAGCCAAAAGCAAAAGCACAAGAAAGAGCTCAAGCTGAAGTAGATGAAAAATTAGCAGCAGAAGAAAAAGCTAAAGAAGCAGAAGCGGCTCCAGCAGCAGAAGAAGCTCCAGCAGCAGAAGAAGCTCCAGCAGCAGAAGCGGCTCCAGTAGCAGAAGAAGCTCCAGCAGCAGAGGCAGAAAAAAAATAATTATAAATGAATAATGATGAATTAATAGCTATAGGAGTGATAACTGGAAAGCATGGTTTAAAAGGATTATTAAAAATTAAATGGTATACAGAAAATTCTAAAGGTTTAGAATTATATAATCCTATTCATTTAATAAACGGTAACAATCATAATTTAAAAGTTATGTTTGAAAATAAAGGTTTAGCTATTTGTTCGTTAGAAGAAATTAATAATCCTCAAGAAGCCGATTTGTTAAAAGGAAAAGAAATATTTGCAAAACGATCAGCTTTTCCAATTTTAGAGAATAATAATGAATATTACCAAATAGATTTAGTTGGGTGCATAGTAGAAGATATTAAAGGTAAATATATTGGTGAAGTTACAGCAGTTTATGATTATGGATCTGCACCACTAATTGAAATTGGAGAAGAATTGATGATATTTAATAATGATAATTTTCCATATGTTAATGTTGAGGAAAAAAAAATTATTATTAAAAATGAACTATTTGGAAGTAATAATGACAAAAAATGACTGCTTTGAGGCTAGAGTTTTGACGTTATTTCCTGAAATGTTCCCAGGTCCACTAGGGTATTCATTAGCGGGTAAAGCACTGAAAAAAAAAATATGGAGTTTAAATGCCATTAATATTAGAGATTATACAGAGGATAAGCATGGTACGGTTGATGATGAGCCATACGGAGGAGGCCCTGGCATGATAATGAGAGCAGATATTCTAGCTAAGGCTTTTGATGATAATGACCCAGGAAACGAATGGGAAAAAATTGTTTTGACCCCGAGAGGTAAGCCTCTTACACAGAGCAAAATAAGAAATATTGCTTCTAAACCAGGAGCAGTTATAGTTTGTGGAAGGTATGAAGGAATAGACGAAAGGTTTATCAAAGCAAGGTCTTTAGAGGAAGTTTGTATTGGTGATTATATTTTGTCAGGAGGCGAGCCTGCTGCCATAATATTAATAGATGCAATAGTGCGTTTATTAACGGGTACTATGGGAAGTAAAAAAAGCTTATTAGAAGAAAGTTTTGAGAAGAATTTGCTAGAACACCCACAATACACAAGACCATATGAATGGGAAGGAATGAACCCTCCTGATGTTTTATTATCTGGAAATCATAGTGAAATAGAAAAATGGAGAAACAAAAAATCTATAGAAGATACAAAAAAACGAAGACCTGAGCTTTTATTTAGTGAAAAATAATAATTTTAATGATAGACATGAATTAATACTGAGAGGATAAGATAATGAATATTATAGATGAAATTGAACAAGAACAAATTAAAGAAATTACAGAAAAAAGAATGGTTCCTGAATTTGGTGCAGGAGACACGTTAAAAGTGCATTTAAAAGTTGTAGAAGGTACAAGAGAGAGGATTCAGGTTTTTGAAGGGTTATGTATTGCTAGATCTAACCGTTCTTTAAATTCTACTTTCACTGTAAGGAAGATTTCTAATGGAGAAGGAGTAGAAAGAGTATTTCCTGTATATTCACCATTAATTGATAAATTAGAAGTTATTAGAAGAGGCGATGTTAGAAGGTCAAAACTTTATTATATAAGAACCTTATCAGGTAAAAAAGCACGTATTACTGAAAAAAGAATGGATAATAAGCCTAAGGTTTCTAATAAAGCTGCGGAAGAAGTGCCTGCTAAAACTCAAGAGAATGAAGAAAGTAAATAATTAACTGTGATAAGTTTATTATTTCTTTGAGGTATTTTGATTTTGAAAAAGACTTTATTTGATAAAATATGGGACCAGCATGTTGTTGACGAGCGTCAAGATGGTAGCTCATTAATATATATAGACAGACATCTTGTTCACGAAGTAACAAGTCCTCAAGCATTTGAGGGTTTAAGAACAAGTAATAGGCGTTTAAGAAGGCCTGATCTTACTCTTGCTGTTGCGGATCATAATGTTCCAACTGAAAATAGGATTAATGGAATAAAAGATGATATTGCAAGAATACAAGTAGAAACTTTAGAAAAAAATGTAAAAGAATTTGAAGTGCCATATATTCCTTTAATGGATTCTAGACAAGGAATTGTGCATGTTATAGGTCCTGAGCAAGGCTTTACCTTGCCTGGTTGTACCTTAGTATGTGGAGATAGTCATACATCTACTCATGGAGCTTTTGGTGCTCTTGCTTTTGGAATAGGTACCAGTGAAGTAGAGCATGTTTTTGCTACACAGACATTAATTCAAAAAAAACCTAAAACTATGTTAATAAATGTTACAGGTGATTTATCTGCAGGGGTTACAGCAAAAGATATTGCTTTAGGTATTATTAAAAAATTAGGAACATCTGGTGGAACTGGTTATGTACTTGAATATGCCGGCAATGCAATTTCAAATTTAAGTATAGAAGGAAGAATGACTCTATGTAATATGTCAATTGAAGCNGGAGCAAGAGCTGGTTTGNTAGCNCCAGATGCTAAAACTTATGACTATATAAAAAATAGACCCATGNCACCTAAAGGANAAACTTATGATNAAGCTTTAGATGATTGGAAATTATTACCTACGGATAAAGGAGCTGTTTTTGATAAAGTCATTAATATTGATGGTTCTCTTCTAGATCCTCATTTGACTTGGGGAACAAGTCCTGAAGATGTTTTATCAATAAATGATGTTATTCCAAATCCTGAAGATATTGATAAAGAAAGTTTAAAAAATGCAATGCAAGATTCCTTAGATTACATGGGACTCAAACCTGGACAATCTTTTTCTGATATTAAAATAGATAAAGTATTTATAGGCTCTTGTACTAATAGTAGGATAGAAGATCTTAGAGAAGCAGCAGTAATTGCAAAGGGTAGGAAAGTTGCTGACGGAGTACATGCAATGGTAGTTCCAGGTTCAGGGTTAATAAAAATGCAAGCTGAAAAAGAAGGTATTGCAGATATCTTAATTGAGGCAGGTTTTGATTGGAGGGAACCTGGATGTTCAATGTGTCTTGGAATGAATCCCGATCAGCTAAAGCCAAAAGAAAGGTGCGCCTCAACTTCTAATAGAAATTTTAGAGGAAGACAAGGTAGAGATGGAAGGACTCACTTAGTTAGTCCAGGTATGGCAGCAGCGGCAGCAATATATGGACACTTTGTAGACGTTAGAAAATTTAATTAAAAAGTAGGCTGATCATAATGAAATCTTTTAATAAATTAACTGGAATTATAGCATCCATGCCTCAAGTTAATATAGATACAGATGCAATAATTCCTAAACAGTTTTTAAAAACTATTGAAAGAACTGGCTTAGGAAAACATTTGTTTCACGAAAAAAGGTATGATCAAAATAATATTTTAAATAATAGTTTTGTATTAAATAAAAAACCTTGGAATAAGGCAAAAATGATAGTTGCCGGAGACAATTTTGGATGTGGTTCAAGTAGAGAACATGCTCCTTGGGCACTATTAGATTTTGGTATAAGTTGTATTATATCAACTTCTTTTGCAGATATCTTTTATAATAATTGTTTTAAAAATGGAGTGCTTCCTGTTATTTTAAAAGAAGAAATAGTAGGTGAAATAAGTGATTTAGCTGAACAAGGGATTGAGATATCTATAGATTTAGAGGAGCAACAATTAATAGCTCAAAATAAACTATACAAATTTGATATAGATCCATATAGGAAACATTGTTTATTAAATGGATTAGATGATATTGGGATTACTTTAGAAAATAAAGTAACAATTGATGTTTATGAAGAAAAGTTAGAATCTAAAGGTTGGCATAAACCTGAAAATTTATAATATATTAAGGTGAATCATTATGAGTAGTAATAGAAAAGTTTTAATGCTTCCTGGAGATGGAATAGGTCCTGAAGTAATGAAAGAGACTAAAAAAGTAATTGATTGGTTTGATAAAAGGCTAGAAGTAGGTTTTGATTTAGAAGAAGGGTTAGTAGGAGGAGCTTCATATGATAAACATAAAACTCCTATAACGGAGGAGGTTATGGAAAAAGCACTGCATTCAGATGGTGTTTTATTTGGTGCCGTTGGTGGACCAAATTATGATAACTTGCCTTTTTCTGAAAAGCCAGAGCGAGGATTATTGAGATTAAGAAAAGAATTAGGTTTATTTGCAAATTTAAGACCCGCGATTGTATTTGATGCGCTAGCAGATGCATCAAGTCTAAAGAAGGAAATAGTCTCTGGTTTAGATATTATGATTCTTAGGGAGTTAACAGGAGGAATATATTTTGGAGAACCTAGAGGAATTGAAGAATTGGCAGATGGTTCAAAAATAGGAGTAAATACTGAAGTATATTCTACTAAAGAAATTAGAAGAGCAGGAGATGTTGCATTTGAATTAGCTGCAAAGAGAAGAGGATTAGTTCACTCAGTAGAAAAATCAAATGTTATGGAAAGTGGCCTACTTTGGCGTGAAGAAATTCAAAAACTACATGATGAAAAATATAATAATATCTCTTTAGAGCATATGTTTGCAGATAATTGTGCAATGCAGCTTGTAAGAGATCCTCATCAATTTGATGTTATAGTAACAACTAACCTTTTTGGAGACTTGCTATCTGATATTTCAGCACAGCTAACTGGTTCTCTAGGAATGCTTCCTTCAGCTTCTTTAGGAGAAGTTAATGAGTATGGTATTCGAAAATCTTTATTTGAGCCTGTTCATGGAAGTGCGCCCGATATTTCGGGCCAAGGAAAAGCTAATCCTATTGCTATGATCTTATCTTTTGCGATGATGTTAAGATATTCTTTAGATAGAAATAATGATGCCGATTTAGTAGAAAAAGCAGTAACTAAAGCTCTAGAAGATGGTCTAAGAACAGCAGATATTATGCAACAAGGTAAGACTTTAATTTCTACAGAACAAATGGGTGCTGAAATATGCAACCGATTAGATCAATTAGCCGTATAATGCTATTAAGTAATGGAGTTTTAAATGGGATATAATGTAGCTGTACTCGGAGCCTCTGGAGCAGTGGGGCATGAGATAATTACAATTTTAGCGGAAAGAAATTTTCCTATTGAAAATATATATGCATTAGCCTCTAAAAGGTCAGTAGGCAAAGAGGTGAGCTTTGGCGATAAGGTGCTAAAGGTAGAGGATGTAGAAAATTTTGATTTTTCTAATGCCGATATTGCTCTTTTTTCTGCCGGCTCTGATGTATCAGAAAAGTGGGCTCCAATTGCAGCAGATAAAGGATGCATAGTTATTGATAATACATCTCATTTTAGAATGGATCCTGATGTGCCATTAATAATTCCGGAAGTAAACCCAGAGGCATTAGAGGGTTACAGAAATAAAAATATTATAGCAAACCCTAATTGTTCTACTATTCAGATGCTAGTACCTTTAAAGCCTTTACATGATTTAGCTATTATAAAAAGAATTGTGGTTTCTACTTATCAGTCTGTTTCTGGTGCAGGAAAGTCTGCCATGGATGAATTGTGGGATCAGACTAGAAAAATGTTTTTTAATGAATCAGGAACTTCAGGAACTAACGAGTCAGGAACTGAGAGGGATTCAAATTTTTCTAAAAGAATAGCTTTTAATGTGATACCTCAGATAGATAAATTTATAGATGATGGTAGTACAAAAGAAGAATTAAAAATGATTAATGAAACTAAGAAAATTTTAGATGCCTCTATTGAGGTAAGTGCAACTTGCGTGAGAGTTCCAGTATTTATAGGGCACGCGGAATCTGTAAATATTGAATTTGAAAATAATGTAAATATAGATGAAATTAGAGAAATATTAGGAGATGCTTCTGGAGTGTCGTTAGTAGATGATATTGAGACAGAAACATTCATTACTCCTATAGAGTGTGTGTCTGATTTTTCAGTTTTTGTTTCTAGATTGAGGGTAGATCATACTGTGCCAAGTGGCATTAATATGTGGGTAGTATCAGATAACCTAAGAAAAGGTGCTGCTTTAAATTCTGTTCAAATTGCAGAAGAGTTGATAGATAGGAAGTATATATAAGATGAGTCTGAATAAATCTCATAAAAAAAGACCTTTATCACCACATTTACAAATTTATAAACCTCAAATAACTTCTGTGTTATCTATATCTCATAGAATGGCCGGAATATTTTTATCATTAGGTTTATTAGCTATGTTTGTTTTTATATTATTACTAGCTATGGGGCAAAATTATTATGATCTGTGGAAATATTTTTCTAACTCTTTATTGGGTGAATTAATTCTTATGGGATGGTTAGTAGCATTATTTTTTCATATGTTTAATGGTATTAGGCATTTATTTTGGGATTATGGATTAGGTTTATCTTTATCCGTATCGAAATGGACTGGATTATTAGTGTGCGCTGTTACCATTATTATTAGTATATTTATAGGAATTATCTCCTTAGGATTAGTAATATGAGCGGTATAGTTAATCATTGGAAATTTCAAAGGTATTCAGCTGTAATAAATTTAATTTTAGCAATATGGCTTGCAGTATCAGTTTTATGTATCCATGATTATTCGTTTCAAGAAACAATAAGCTGGATTAAGTTGCCATTTAATGCACTTTTTCTTTCTATTTTTTTTATTTCGAGCTTTATACATATGAGTTTAGGTATTCAAGTTGTATTAGAAGACTATGTATCAAATAAATTACTGAGAAATAGGTTGATTGTTACAATTAAGAGCCTTAGTTGGTTATTACTAGTACTTTCTATTTTTTTAATTTTAAAAATAACCTTTTTAAATTAGGAGTCAAAAATGTCAAAAGCTTATAATATTATTGATCACGTATATGATGTAGTAGTTGTGGGTGCAGGAGGAGCAGGATTAAGGGCTACATTAGGGCTTGCAGAAAAAGGTTTAAAAACAGCTTGTCTTACAAAAGTTTTTCCAACACGTTCACATACGGTTGCCGCTCAAGGTGGAATAAGTGCAGCACTAGGTAATATGGGGGAAGATAATTGGCGTTGGCATATGTATGATACAGTTAAAGGCAGTGATTGGTTAGGAGACCAAGATGCAATTGAATATATGTGTAAAGAAGCAGGCCAAGCAGTAATCGAGTTAGAAAAATATGGTGTTCCTTTTTCTAGAACAGAGGAGGGAAAAATTTATCAAAGACCTTTTGGAGGAATGACGACAGAATTTGGAGATGGGCCTCAAGCGCATAGAACATGTTCGGCTGCTGATAGAACAGGACATGCAATATTACATACTTTATATCAGCAAGCTTTGAGAAATAATGCAGAGTTTTTTATAGAATATTTTGCTTTAGACTTGATAATGGAAGATGGAGTTTGTGTGGGTGTAATGGCATGGTGTTTAGAAGACGGTACTATTCATAGATTTATGGCTCAAACAGTAGTCTTAGCCACAGGCGGTTATGGTAGGGTTTATTTCTCAGCAACATCTGCACATACGTGTACGGGAGATGGAAATGCTATGGCATTAAGAGCTGGTCTGCCTCTTCAAGATATGGAGTTTGTTCAATTTCACCCAACTGGAATATATGGTGCGGGCTGTCTAATTACTGAAGGCACAAGAGGAGAAGGTGGTTACCTGACTAATAGTTCAGGAGAACGGTTTATGGAAAGATATGCGCCTCATGCAAAGGATCTAGCTTCTAGAGATGTAGTGGCTAGAGCAATGACNGTTGAAATTCATGAAGGAAGAGGCGTNGGAAAAGATGCTGANCATATTTTTCTTCATTTAGAACATTTNGATTCAAGCGTAATTAATGAAAGGTTGCCAGGTATAAAAGAAACAGCAAGGATTTTTGCAGGTGTTGATGTAACTAGTGAACCTATTCCTGTTTTACCCACTTGTCATTATAATATGGGAGGGATTCCCTCTAAACATACAGGTGAGGTTTTGACTGGCAAAGGGGATAATCAAGAAACTGTTCCTGGTTTATGTGCAGTTGGAGAGGCTGCATGTGTTTCTGTNCATGGTGCAAATCGTTTAGGTTCAAACTCTTTACTTGATTTAGTAGTTTTTGGNAGGGCTACAGGCATACATTTGGGCGATAAACTTATACCTGGAGCAACTCAAAAACCTGCTTATAAAAATACAGGTGAAGAAGCTTTAGAAAGATTAGATGAAGTAAGATACTCTAAAGGTAAAGCCCAAACCTCAGATATTCGTTTAGAAATGCAGAGAGCAATGCAGGAAAATTGTGCTGTATTTAGAACAGGAGAAATTTTAGATGAAGGTATGAAAAGAATTAATAATGTATGGAAAGAATTTAAAAATACTTCTCTGACAGATAAATCTATGATTTGGAATACGGACTTATTAGAGTCNTTAGAGCTAAAAAACTTGTTAGAGCAAGCAGTAGTAACAATGGCATCCGCTAGAAATAGAAAAGAAAGTAGAGGTGCGCATGCAAGAGAAGATTTTCCCGACCGTGATGATGAAAATTGGCTGTTTCATAGCTTAGCTTGGGAAAAAGATGGAGAAGTTAAATTGGGAAGTAGGAAAGTTACTTTAAACTCTCTTACAAACGACGTGCAAAGTTTTCCTCCTAAGGCTAGGGTATATTAAAATGGTTCAATTAAACCTTCCAAAAAACTCAAAAATTTCAAAAGGAAACCTTTTTTCATTAGAGGAAGATGTTTTAGGAAAGAAAATATTTAAAATATATAGGTACGATCCTGAGACAAAAGAAAATCCGAGATTAGATACTTTTGAAATTGATTTAGATAAGTGTGGTCCCATGGTTTTAGATGCCTTAATTTATATAAAAAATAAAGTAGANCCAAGCCTTACATTTCGACGTTCNTGTAGAGAAGGTGTTTGTGGATCATGCTCTATGAATATAGATGGAACTAATACCTTAGCTTGTACAAAAAATATAAATGATGTTTCAGGGGCAGTTAAAATTTATCCTTTACCTCACATGGAGGTTATAAAAGATTTGGTTCCAGACCTATCTGTGGCTTACAAACAATATGCATCAGTAGAGCCGTGGCTTAAAAGTGAAGCTGAAACTGAAGATGGGTTGGAAAGAAGACAAAGCCCTGAAGAAAGAAAAGAATTAGATGGAGCGTATGAATGTATACTGTGTTTTTGTTGTTCTACAAGTTGTCCTTCATATTGGTGGAATGGAGATGAATATTTAGGCCCAGCAGCTTTACTTCAAGCATATAGGTGGATTGCAGACACAAGAGATGAAGCAACGGATGAACGTTTAGATGCTTTAGAAGATTCTTTCAAATTATATAGATGTCATACTATTATGAATTGTACTAAAACATGCCCGAAAGGCCTTAACCCAGCTAAAGCCATTTCAAAAATTAAAAAAGCAATTTATGAAAGAGCTTAACATAAACATTTATTTATAGTAAGGCTGTCTATAATGATGTGGTTTTATATAATTTTAGGGTTAATAATTTTAGTAACCTCTGGTGACTTCCTTGTAAGAGGTGCTGTTAATCTATCAAATATCTTTAAAATTTCACCTTATATCATATCTGGAACACTTGTTGCATTTGGAACTTCAGCTCCAGAGTTATTTGTATCAGGAATAGCAAGTTATTCTGGGAACCCTGGTGCTGCCATTGGTAATATTTTAGGTTCAAATATTGCAAATGTATTTTTAGCGTTAGGTATAACAGCAATTATTGTTAATATTTCTCCTCCAAAAAATAATTTTCAAATGGATATTAAAGTATTAGTAGCTAGCTCTATTATTTTAGTANTNTTATTTCTTAATATGNCATTTCTATATTGGTGGGTTGGCTTNATATTGATATTAAGTCTTTTTATTTATATTTTTTATATTATAAAATTTAGTGATATGAAGNANGATGAANAAAATAATAAGCAAGATATATCATTATCAAAATCTTTGATATTGTTTTCTATAGGTTTAATTGGTGTATCTTTAGGAGCTAAGTTATTAATAAGTGGGTCTATAGATTTAGCTAGATATTTTGGAATACGTGAGACTATTATAGGTCTAGGAGTTTTAGCATTTGGCACTTCTTTGCCCGAAGTTGCTACTTCTATTATAGCTGCAATAAAAAAAGAAAATAATATAGCAATAGGAAATATTGTTGGCTCTAATATTTTTAACATACTTGGAATTGGTGGAGTAACTATATTAATTTCTGGTAATGAGGCTCTAAAATCAAACCTTAATCTTTTCATAATGTCAGATGCATTACCCTTTATATTATCTACTATAGTTCTAGTAATATTTTATAAATATCGCCTTGTTTTAAGCAGAATATATGGCTTAATATTTGTTATGTTCTATTTAACATGGATTATGTTTATTTTCACAAGTTAGTAATAATAATACTGCTAAATTTTGATGCTATACATCAACCAATAGCCGTGCTAATTTATATGCTTATTAAATCAAAATCTATAAATGCGGAGTAGAATATGACAATTATTGGACATAGAATAAATGGAGAAGTNNCTTTTGAAGAGAATTCGAGATTGGGAGATGTATTTAATCCAGCTACAGGAGAGGTGGAGCGTCAGGTTGCTCTTGCATCTGTTTCTCAAGTTGATAAAGCAGTTGNTGCAGCAAAAAATGCTTTAGAAAGTTGGAGCGCTACTCCTCCAATACAAAGAGCTAGAGTCATGTTTAAATATAAACAATTAATAGAAGAAAATATAGATGAATTAGCGGATATGGTTGGGAGAGAACATGGAAAAGTATTAAGCGATGCTAAAGGATCTGTTCAAAGAGGTTTAGAAGTAGTTGAATTTGCATGTGGAATTCCTCATCTTCTTAAGGGAGAATATACGGAACAGGTAGGAACTGGCGTAGATAGTTTTTCTATGCGTCAGCCAGTTGGTATTGCAGCGGGAATAACACCTTTTAATTTTCCTGCTATGGTTCCGATGTGGATGTACCCTATTGCAATAGCTTGTGGCAATACTTTCATATTGAAACCGAGTGAGAGAGATCCCTCTTGCCCTATGAGATTAGCAGAATTATTAGAAGAAGCGGGAGCACCTAAAGGAGTATTAAATGTTGTAAATGGTGATAAAGAAGCAGTTAATGNAATTTTAGATCATCCAGATATAGCGGCCGTATCTTTTGTGGGTTCTACTCCAATCGCTCAGCATGTATATTCACGTGGTTCCTTGTCAGGTAAAAGAGTTCAGGCACTTGGTGGAGCAAAAAATCATATGGTTATAATGCCTGATGCTGATTTAGATCAAACAGTTGATGCATTAATGGGAGCAGCTTATGGTTCTGCTGGAGAAAGATGTATGGCTATTAGTGTAGCAGTTGCGGTAGGAGATATTGGAGATAAATTAATTGAAAAGCTAGCACCTAAGGTGAGCGGCCTTAAAATAGGGCCTTGGGATGATCCAGAAGCTGAAATGGGACCAATNGTTACTAAAGAATCTTTTNATAAAATAACAAATTTGATCAATGAGGGAGAAAAAGATGGAGCAAACCTTNTTGTTGATGGCCGTAATCTAACTCTTCAGGGTTACGAGAAAGGCAACTTTATGGGTGGTACATTATTTGATAATGTAAAGCCAGGCATGTCTATATACGATCAAGAGATATTTGGGCCAGTGCTTTCTACGGTTAGAGCTTCAAGTTATGATGAAGCCCTTAATCTAGTTAAATCTAACCCATATGGAAATGGAGTTTCTATATTTACTAGAGACGGAGATACTGCTAGAGATTTTGCTTCTAAGGCAAATATAGGAATGGTAGGAATTAATATTCCAATTCCAGTTCCAGTTGCCTATCATAGTTTTGGAGGTTGGAAAGATTCTTCATTTGGGTCTAATAATGCTCATGGTATGGAAGGAGTTAGGTTTTATACTAAAGTTAAAACAGTTTCTGCTAGATGGCCTTCAGGTATTAAAGATGGAGCATTATTCTCCATGCCTGTAATGAAGTAAGGACTATTTAGGGGTATTTTTTTGAGCGATTCAAATGCTATATCTACATTATATTATAAATTAGTAGATGAAGGTATAGTATTTGACGACCCAGGACAAAAGAGCACCATTAAAGCATTAGATTTTTTATATTCTCAGCTTAATTCTTCATTCAATCTAAAAAATATATTTTCAGATAATAAAAATATGGGTGTGTATATCTATGGAAAGGTAGGAAGAGGCAAATCTTTCTTGATGGATATATTCTATAAAATAGTACAAGAAAAAAGATGTATGAGAATACATCAACATGATTTTATGCAAAATATGCATGAATATATGAGAGAAGCTAGGTCTTTAAAAAATCAAAATCCTTTAAAATATGCAGTTAATAAATTAACTAAAAATATAAGTTTATTATGTATTGATGAGTTTGAAGTTTTAGATGTTGCTGATGCAATGATTTTAGAGAGAATGTATTCTATAGTTTATAAAAATAATATTAAAGTTGTTTTGACATCTAATACGTCGCCTTCAGAATTATATAAGAATGGTTTGCAGCGCGAACGCTTTTTACCTTTTATAGAGCTAATTGAAAATTTCATGAAAATAGAAGAGGTCATGGATGGAAAAGATTATAGAATAAAATCAAAAAGTGCGAACGGTAAACATGAGTTTCAAGACTTTTATTTTATACCTGATGACACAAAGTATACCGAAAATTTATTTAATACTTTAAGAAATAATATGCCTATTACTAAATCTATTTTAAAATTTAAGGGAAGGATATTAAATATAGATAAGATATCAAATAATGTAGGAATGTTTTCTTTTAAACATCTTTGTGGTTCAAACCTATCTTCTCTAGATTATATTCAGCTTTGTAATAAATGTGATTGGATAATACTATCACATATTCCTCAATTAAAAGCAGAAGATAGGAATTTAGCCAAAAGGTTTCAAACTTTTATAGATATTCTATATGACAAGCAGATAGGTTTAGCATTATCTTCCGACGTTAAGCCCGAGGATATATATAGAGATGGAGATGGTAATAAAGAATTTAGAAGAACTGTATCCCGCATATACGAAATGACTCATAAAGAATGGTTAAATAAAATAAAAAATAAAGATTTGAAAGCATTATTAACTTTATGATATTGATCATTAAGTTAACCTATAATTAATAACTAAAAATTTTGGAGGTGTTGTGTCTAACCAAATAATTCTACCAAGTATTATGCAAATTGGAGCCAAAGCTAGTCAAGAAGTGGGAAATATTCTAAGTAGTTTGTCTTATAAAAAACCACTAATTATTACTGATAAAATGATGGTTGAACTTGGTTATGCAAGTAAAATTCAAGAAGCTCTTAATAGATTAAATATTCATGCGGATATATTTGCAGATACAATACCTGAACCAACTGTTGCTTCTATACAAGCAGGAGTAAATAAAATTAAAAGTAAAGATTATGACTGTATTATTGCTCTAGGGGGTGGAAGTCCTATTGATAGTGCTAAAGCAATTGGTATTTTAGGAAAGTTTGGCGGTGTAATGCGTGATTATAAATTTCCTAGAATGGTTTCCGAAATTGGTGTCCCTATTATTGCTATTCCTACTACTGCTGGAACAGGTTCGGAAGTTACACGTTTTACCATAATTGCAGATGAAGCTACCGATGAAAAAATGTTATGTGTTGGAAGAGGTTTTATGCCATCAGTTGCTTTAATAGATTATGAGTTAACACTTAGTTTACCAAAAAGAGCAACTGCTGATACTGGGATAGATGCCTTAACGCATGCAATGGAAGCCTACGTAAGTAAAAAGGCTAACGCTTATAGTGATACGCAAGCTATAGAAGCTATGAGATTAATTGGCCCTAATTTAAGAAGAGTTTATCATAATGGTAATGATTTAGAAGCTAGAGAAAAAATGATGCTAGGAGCTACATTGGCTGGTATTGCCTTCTCAAATGCTTCGGTCGCTTTAGTTCATGGAATGAGTAGGCCTATAGGTGCAATTTATCATGTGCCACATGGTTTATCAAACGCAATGTTGCTTCCTGCAGTAACAGAATATTCAATTCCTGCTGCAAAAAAACGTTATGCAGATTGTGCGAGAGCAATAGGAGTTTCAATGTCAGGTGATACTGATGATGTTGCTAATAAAAAACTATTATCGGAACTTATTGCGATTAATAAAGAGCTCAATGTTCCTAGTCCGAGTGAATTTGGTATAGATAAAACTGACTTTATGCAGAACTTAGAAGTTATGGCTGAGCAAGCTATTGCATCAGGATCACCAGGAAATAATCCAAGAGTTCCAGAAAGTAAGGAAATTATGGAAATATATAAACTTTTATGGTAGAAAAATAAATAATTTTTATTACCTATATAAACTCGTAAAATATAATAAATAAGGAGCAGAATTATGTCTAAATCTAAAATAGCACTTGTAGGATCTGGAGCAATAGGAGGAACTCTAGCTCACTTAATAGGGCTTAAAGAGCTTGGTGATGTGGTGCTTTTAGATATCGCAAAAGGTATTCCTGAAGGTAAAAGTTTAGACATAGCTCAGTCGTCTCCAGTAGAAGGTTTTGATGTAAATATGAAAGGTGGAAGTAATTATAGCTTATTAAAGAATTCTGATGTTGTAATAGTTACAGCGGGTATTCCAAGAAAACCTGGAATGAGCAGAGATGATCTTCTAGGAATTAATTTAGGTGTTATGAAAACTGTAGGAGAAGGAATAAAAAAATATTGTCCAAATGCTTTTGTTATATGTATTACTAATCCTTTAGATGCAATGGTTTGGGCATTAAAGTCTTTTAGTGGACTTCCTTCTAATAAAGTTGTTGGTATGGCAGGAGTGTTAGACAGTTCACGTTTCAGATATTTCTTATCTCAGGAATTAAATGTTTCTATATCAGATGTAACAGCTTTTGTAATGGGTGGGCATGGAGATACTATGGTTCCATTAATAAGGTATTCTTCTGTTGCGGGTATTCCATTATCTGAATTAATTAAAATGGGCTGGATTACAAAGAATAAGTTGGATGAGATAGTTCAAAGAACTAGAGATGGGGGGGCCGAGATAGTTTCTTTGCTTAAGACAGGGTCAGCATTTTATGCTCCGGCAACATCTGCAATACAAATGGCCGAAAGTTATTTAAAAGATAAGAAAAGAGTATTACCATGCGCAGCCATGCTAAATGGTGAATATGGGGTTAAAGGAATGTATGTAGGTGTTCCTGTAGTAATAGGTAAAAAAGGAATAGAAAAAGTTATAGAAGTTAGATTAGATAAAGCAGAAAAATCTATGTTCAAGAAATCTGTAAAAGCTGTATTAGAATTGGTTTCGGCCTGTAAAAATATTGACAAATCTTTAACTTCATATTTTAAAAAGATAAAATCTTAAGAGTTGTATATAACTTTTAATTTAAATGTTGCAGGTTGATTTATTTTTATTACATGATAAGAAGTTAACGTATTATACATTAAATAATATTGGTGATTAAAAATGAATATCCATGAGTTTCAAGCAAAAAAAATATTGGCTAGATTTGGAGTAAGTATACCCAGAGGAAAAGAAGCATATTCTTCTGCTGAGGCAGTTAAAGTTGCAGCAGATATAGGAGGAAAAAAATGGGTAGTAAAAGCACAAATCCATGCTGGAGGAAGAGGGAAGGCAGGAGGAGTGAAAATAGCTGATAGTCTCCAGGAAGTCAAAAAAATTAGTGATTCATTATTAGGTATGACACTAATAACTCATCAAACAGGACCAGAAGGTAAAAAAGTAAATAAAATTTTTGTTGAAGAAGGTATAAATATTGTTTCTGAACTATATCTAGGAATAGTCCTAGACAGGAGCAGTGAAAAATACGTAATGATGGCTTCAACTGAAGGCGGAACAGAAATAGAATTAGTAGCAGAAAAAACACCAGAAAAAATTTTTAAAGTACAAATAGATCCTTTAATAGGTATGCAGTCTTACCAAGCAAGACAATTAGTTTTTAAGTTAGGTCTTATAAAGGCTGCCTCAAATAAAGCTGTTGCATTTATACTTGCATTGGCAAAAGCTGTAGAACAGACTGATGCAAGCTTAGTAGAAATAAATCCTTTAGTAATAACTGATGATAATGATGTTTTAGCATTAGATGCAAAAATGAACTTTGATGACAATGCTTTATATAGACATAAAGATATAGAAGCATTGAGGGACGAAGATGAAGAAGATGCAAGAGAATTAGAAGCAGCTAAACATGAATTAAATTATATTAGTTTAGATGGAAATATTGGGTGCATGGTTAATGGAGCTGGTTTAGCCATGGCCACAATGGATATCATTAAGTTAGAAGGGGGAAGTCCTGCAAATTTTTTAGATGTGGGAGGTGGAGCTACTAAAGATAGAGTAGAGCAAGCATTTAGAATAATTTTATCTGATGATAAAGTAAAGGCAGTACTGATTAATATTTTTGGTGGAATTATGAGATGCGATGTAATAGCTGAAGGAGTTATTGCTGCAGCTAAAAATATAGAGATAAATATTCCTTTAATTGTTCGTTTAGCTGGGACTAATGTAGAAAAAGGTAAAGAGATATTAAATAACTCGGGCCTAGATATAATTAGTGCTGATAACTTAGGAGACGCTGCAAAAAAAGCTGTTTCATCAATAGGGGAGACATAAATGTCTATAATAGTAAATTCAGAAACTAAAGTGATATGTCAAGGTTTTACTGGTGCTCAAGGAACATTCCATTCTGAACAAGCTATAGCATATGGAACAAAAATGTTAGGTGGAGTCTCTCCAGGTAAAGGAGGGTCTACTCATTTAGATTTACCAGTTTTTAATACAGTTGATGAGGCGGTATATAAAACGGATGCTAATACAAGTGTTATATATGTTCCTCCTCCGTTTGCTGCAGATGCAATATTAGAGGCAATTGAGGCAAAAATAGAGTTAATTGTATGTATAACTGAGGGTATACCTATATCCGATATGGTAAAGGTAAAAAAAGTTTTAAATGCTTCAAATAGCCGGTTAATCGGTCCTAATTGTCCAGGTTTAATAACCCCAAATCAGTGCAAAATAGGAATAATGCCAGGCCATATATGTATGGAAGGAAGTATTGGAATAGTTTCTAGGTCAGGTACACTTACTTATGAAGCAGTAGATCAAACTACAGCATGTAAATTGGGCCAAACTACTTGTGTTGGTATAGGAGGTGATCCTGTTCCTGGAACTAATTTTATAGATATTCTAGAACTTTTTCTTGCCGATGATAATACAAAAGGTATTATTATGATAGGAGAAATAGGAGGTTCAGCTGAAGAAGAAGCAGCNGATTTTATAAAGTACTCAAAAATAAAAAAACCAATAGTTAGTTTCATTGCAGGTTTAAGCGCGCCATCAGGAAAAAGAATGGGGCATGCTGGAGCAATTATATCTGGCGGTAGTGGAGGAGCTGAAGATAAAATTGAAGCTTTGAAATCAGCAGGTGTTTCTATAGCATCTTCTCCAGCTACAATTGGTCAGGAAATGTTAAAAGTTATCTGATTAAGAAGAAGGGCATATAAAATTTGTCGATTAAGACTGTAAAAAAGCAAACTCGATTTAATGAATTAAAACAATTGTATATTGCCTATAGCAAGGATAAAAATTCAGTAAATATAGATTGGCAAGAATTCTTTAATGATCTNACGCCTGATGCATCTTTATTTTTAGAAGAGTTTCATTTAAATAATGAAAGCTCTCTAAATCATATAAATGGAAATATATCATTAGATCAAAATAGCAGGTCTNCTACTTTAGATTCTATTAGAGCATTAATGTTAATTAGGGCTTACAGAGTCAGAGGGCACTTAAAGGCAAACTTAGATCCATTAAAAATAACGGNATCTTCAAATCATCCAGAACTTAATCCTGAAAGTTATGGATTCAAAGAAAAAGATATGGATAGGTTGATATTCATAGATAATGTATTGGGTATTGAATCTGCAACATTAAGAGAAATTATAGCAAATCTTGAAGCAACATATTGTGGAACAATTGGTGTGCAGTTTATGCATATTCAAGATCCTGAGCAAAAAGCATGGGTACAACAAACATTAGAAAAAGTTCTAAATCAGCCTGATTTTACTGATATGGGTAAGAAGGCAATATTAGAAAGATTAGTAGCNGCTGAGATATTTGAGAGATTCTTAGATANAAAATACACTGGAACAAAGAGGTTTGGTCTTGAGGGCGCAGAATCTATGATTCCTGCATTAGAACAAATATTAAAGCGGGGAAGTAAATTAGGTTTAGAGGAAGTTGTCATAGGAACAGCTCATAGAGGAAGGTTAAATATTTTAGCTAACTTTATGGGAAAACCGTTTGAAGCAATTTTTTCTGAATTCCAAGGTAATTCATCTCAACCAGAAAATATAGAAGGCGCAGGAGATGTGAAATATCATTTAGGTACATCATCCGATAGAGAATTTGATGGTAAAAAAGTGCATCTATCTTTAACAGCAAACCCTTCTCATTTAGAAGCTGTAAACCCTGTAGTTGTNGGGAAAGTAAGAGCTAAACAAGATCAAAAAGAAGATTTAGGGAGGCGTAAAGTAGCTGCATTATTGATTCATGGCGATGCAGCATTTTCAGGACAAGGTTTAGTTCCAGAAACTTTAGATTTATCTGAGCTAAAAGGTTATAGAATTGGTGGAACTATTCATTTTATTATAAACAATCAAATTGGTTTTACTACAAACCCAGTAAATTCTAGATCTGGTCCATATTGTTCTGATGTAGCTCTCATGATACAAGCTCCTATATTTCATGTAAATGGAGATGACCCGGAAGCAGTTGTTCATGCGGCTAGAATGGCAATTGAATTTCGTCAAAAATTTAACAAAGATATAGTTGTTGATATGTTTTGTTATAGACGTCATGGTCATAATGAAGGTGATGAGCCTGCGTTTACACAGCCTAATATGTATAAGGCTATCTCAAGTCATCCTTCGACACAGGAACTTTATAGCCAAAAGCTTATAGAACAAAATCTAATATCAAAAAAAGAAGCGGACGGTTTTATAGGTAACTGGTCTAAGAAACTAGAAGAAGACTTTGTAAAGGCTAGTTCCTATAAGCCGGATACTGCGGATTGGTTTAGCGGTGCGTGGAAAGGTTTAGATAGGGCAAGGGAGAAAGGTAAAAGAAGGGGCGATACAAGCATAAATATTGATCAGTTTGAATTAGTAGCTAAGGGTTTAATAAATATTCCTAAACATTTTAAACTTCATAGAAAACTTCAAAAATTTATAGACCAAAGAAAAAAATCTTATGAAGGNGCAATAGCTATTGATTGGTCGTCAGCAGAAGCAATGGCTTTAGGAAGCTTATTAATAGAAGGTGTAAAAATCAGGCTTACTGGCCAAGATTCAGGTAGGGGAACATTTTCTCAGCGACATGCTGTACTAGTAGATCAAGAGAATGAAAACAAAACAGTATTACTAAACAATATTTCAAAAGATCAGGCTGTATTTGAAATAGTAGATAGCCCTTTATCTGAAGCCTCTGTTTTAGGTTTTGAATATGGCTATTCTTTAGCAGAACCAAATGCATTAGTTATGTGGGAAGCGCAATTTGGAGATTTTGCAAATGGAGCTCAAGTTATAATAGATCAGTTTATATCATCAGGTGAAAGNAAATGGCTAAGGATGTCTGGGTTAACTTTATTATTACCTCATGGTTATGAAGGGCAAGGACCCGAGCACTCTTCAGCAAGAATGGAAAGGTTTTTACANCTNTGCGCAGAAGATAATTTACAAGTTGTAAATTGTACAACGCCAGCTAATTATTTTCATGTTTTAAGAAGNCAGATGCATAGGTCTTTCAGAAAGCCTGTTATAATATTTACTCCAAAGTCATTATTAAGAAATAAAAATGCGGTATCAGAAATATCTGATATGACAGAAGGGTCTTGGTTTCACCGCGTACTGCCAGACCCAAAAAAAATAGAAAAGAATCATAAAATTGATAGGATAGTATTATGTACAGGAAAAATATTTTATGATTTAATAAAAGAAAGAGAAGAAAAAAAATTAACAAATACTAGAATAATAAGAATAGAGCAACTTTATCCTTTTCCAGAAGATGCAGTAGTTAGAGAATTAAAAAATTTTAGTAAGGCTAAAATAATATGGTGCCAGGAAGAACCAAAAAATATGGGTGCTTGGAGTTATATTAATTCACTAGTCGAAGACGTAATGATAGAGATAGGCTCAAAACAAAACAGATTATTTTATGCAGGTAGAAAAGCTGAGGCTTCTACTGCTACTGGATTGTTCAGTAGGCATGTTTTAGAACAGAATGATTTAATATATAAAGCTTTGTTGGCTGATGATAATATACTTAATAAAAAATAACTAAAAATATAAAAAGGCATTAAATTATTATAAACTTTATAAAAGATAGGTATTTATAAATGAAAATTCTTGTTCCATCTTTGGGTGAATCGATTACAGAGGCAACTGTAGCTAAATGGCTAAAGAAAAAAGGTGACCTTGTNAAGAAAGANGAAGTGNTAGTAGAGCTGGAAACTGATAAAGCAACTTTAGAAGTATATGCACAANCTGANGGTAANTTATCTGAAATATATTTTGAGGCTGGAAAAGATGTGCAGATTGGTGCGGAATTAGCTGACTATTTAGAAGGTCCNCAAAATAATCTAATNATAGAAACAAAAAAAGANACTAAAAAAATAGAAGAAGAAAATATTGAAGATGTAAANAATAATAAAGTAGAAGAAAAAATTATTGTTCCTGAAAATATATCCACTATAGATGTTAAAAGATCAGGAGCAGGAAATAAAATTACTAAAAATGATTTACAAGAATTAATAGGTGGAGAAAATTTATCTCCTAGTCAGAGAAGAAAAGGTATATTTAAACCTCAAGATGAGATTAAAGAGGTGTCAAATAAGAGTGCGCCATTAAATAATAAAAAGTCTTCGAGAGTCCCTATGACAAGACTGCAGAGAACTATGGCTGAAAGGTTAAAATTAGCACAAAATACAGCGGCCATGTTAACTACATTTAATGAAGTTGACATGTCAAATATAATTAAAATTAGAAAAAATAATAAAAATAATTTTGAGGAAAAGTTCAATGTTAAGCTTGGGTTCATGTCTTTTTTTTGTAATGCAGTTTCTATAGCTTTGAAAGAAATGCCTATTATTAATTCAGAAATTGATGGCAGTGACATTATTTATCACGACCATATTAACTTAGGGATAGCTATAGGTGCTCCACAAGGTTTACTGGTCCCAGTAATAAAAGAAGCAGATGCAAAATCATTTTCAGAGATTGAGAAGGAAATATATAATTTTGGAATTGATGCTAAAAATGGCTCAATCGCTTCTGATCAAATGATTGGTGGTACTTTCACTATAACCAATGGAGGAATTTATGGATCAATGATGTCTACGCCTATTTTAAACCCTCCTCAAACAGCAATACTTGGTCTACATCAAATTAAAGATAGGGCTATAGTTGAAAACGGAGAAATAAAAATTAAACCTATGATGTATGTAGCTTTAACTTATGATCATAGAGCGGTTTCTGGAAAAGAAGCAGTATCNTTTNTGGTAAAAATAAAAGACTTTATAGAAGATCCTGAAAGAATGTTAATAGGNTCATAATGGAAAATTTTGATTTAATTGTTATTGGNGGAGGGCCNGGTGGATATGTNGCTGCTATAGCTGCTGCTCAATCAGGCTTAAAAGTAGCTTGTATAGACAAAAGAAAAAATTTAGGTGGAACTTGTTTAAATGTGGGCTGTATTCCTTCTAAAAGATTACTGTATTCTTCTGAATTATTTAAGAATGTTTCAGAGGAAATGCATCATCACGGTATTGAAGTAAAGACTCCTAAGTTTAACCTTTCTCAAATGATGAAAGGTAAGGAAGAAGCTATTAGTAAATTAACTAATGGAGTTGAATTCCTCTTTAAAAAAAACAAAGTTCAACATATAGTTGGTCTAGCAGTTATAGAAAAAGGTAATGAAGTTAAGGTTAATAAAAAAAAATATAAGGCAGCAAATATTATTATTGCTTCTGGCTCTTATCCAACGCAATTAAAAAATATAGATATAGATGAAAATATTATAGTATCATCTACTGGCGCTTTAAGTTTTAAAAAAGTTCCAAAAAAGTTAGCTGTTATAGGAGCAGGGTATATAGGTCTTGAGTTAGGATCAGTATGGAATAGATTAGGATCTGAAGTTACTGTAATTGAATATGCAAATTCTATAGTACCTTCTATGGATGCGGATATAGGTAATACCTTTCGTAATGAATTACAAAAACAAGGTATAAATTTCTTGTTATCATCAGAAGTCACTAAAGCAAAAATTAAGAATGATGAAGTGCATATAGACATTAATTCATTAGAAGATAAGAAAGTAAGTAATCTAGTATTTAGTAGAGCTCTTTTAGCCGTAGGTCGTGCTCCAAATACAGAAGGCATGGGATTGCAAGGAGCAGGCATAGAAACCAGTAAGAAAGGACATATAGCAGTAAATCAATTTTATGAAACCTCAGCAAAAAATATATATGCTATAGGAGATGTAATAGAAGGTCCTATGCTGGCTCATAAAGCAAGTATGGAAGCGCAAGCTGTTATTGATATAATTTTAGGAAAAAATGGCCAAGTTAATTATGATGCTATTCCATCTGTAGTATATACTAGTCCTGAAGTTGCTTGGGTTGGTAAAACGCAACAAGAATTGGATAAATACAAAATTAATTATAAGGTTGGAAAGTTTCAATTTTCTGCTAACTCTAGAAGTAAGGTTACTGGAAAAACCGCAGGAATGATTAAAGTTTATTCTCATACAGAATCAGATAAAATTCTAGGCGCACATATAATAGGGAATCATGCAGGAGAAATGATAGGAGAGTTTGTCGTCGCTATTGAAATGGGTGCTACTGCTGAAGATATCGCATTAATTTGTCACGCACATCCTACGTTGTCAGAATCTATAAAAGAAGCAGCAAGTTTAGCTTCCTTTGGACAGACTATTCACTCATAAAAAATTATTTTCTAGGGTGTGCTAATTTATGCACTTTGCTTATGGTTGTTACAGTTACGGCTGTATATCCTTGTGTGGTTGATAAGCTGCTATGTCCAAGAAGCTC
This sequence comes from Candidatus Pelagibacterales bacterium, assembly GCA_002684605.1. The sequence continues at coordinate 27,276 of NYVM01000038.1, forward strand.
TTGAAGCGTCCTAAGGTCTACCCCTTTTTCTAGTAAATGAGTGGCAAAGCTATGCCTCAGAGAATGTGGTGTTACTGTCTTAGGTAGAGAAAGTTTATTTCTTACCTCCTCAATAGTTTTTTGTACTTGCCGTGAACTTAGTCTTTTTCCTTTAAGCCCTATAAATAATGGAGAATTCATTTCTTGATCTGGGTTTACATTTAAGAGTTCATCAATTGCTATTTTTGCCGATTCTATTAAAGGAATACTCCTTACTTTTCCACCTTTTCCAGTAATCCTTATATTATCTACATCTTTTACATGAGATTTATTTAGCTGCAGTGCTTCACTTAACCTTAACCCTGCTGCATAAATTAATGTAAAAAGTGTTTTATCTCTTACACCTGTCCAATCATTCTTTTTGCCTGATATGTTTATAACATCTATAACTTCATTAAATGATAAAGGTCTTGGTAGTTGTTTATTAATTTTTGCTGGTTGTAGGTTAAATATAGCTGTGTTCTTAACGAAATTGTTCTTGTTTAAAAATTTAAATAATGATTTTATTGCAGCTTTAGATCTAGCCTGACTCTTAGGAGATATATTATTATTTTTTATTTTTTGAGATGATAACCAAGATCTAAAATCTCTTAATGTCAAATCTTCTAGATTTTTAATAGTAATTTTATTGCCATAATGGATTTGTACAAAATTTAAAAAATATTTAAGGTCTGTAGCATAAGCATTATAAGTATTTAAACTAAGTAATTGCTCTTCTTTTATATAAAGTAACCATTGATCACATAGATGACTAACTTCTTTATTAGAAAATATATTGTTATCTATACTTATTGTTTTCATCTTTTAAGTTATGCTTTGTCCAGTCATCTTCCAATCTTCTAAAAATGCTTTAAGTCCGTTATCAGTTAAAGGGTGATGTATTAATTGTTTTAATATATTAGCAGGAAGTGTTACGACATCAGCTCCAATTTTAGCTGATTCGATAACATGATTTGGGCTTCTAATACTTGCTACCAGCACTTCAGTATTTAAATTAGGATAATTTGAATAAATTTCACATATATCAGAAATAAGGTTCATGCCATTCAGGCCAATATCATCTAGTCTTCCCACAAATGGAGATACAAATGTGGCTCCAGCTTTTGCAGCTAAAAGAGCCTGGTTAGCAGAAAAACACAAAGTTACATTGACCAAAACGTCATCATTACGTAATGTTCTACATGCCTTAAGTCCATCCCAGGTTAAAGGAACTTTTATAGTAACATTTTTAGCTATAGCTTTTAGGACTTCAGCTTCTTTAATCATTTCTTCATAGCTAGTTGCAGCAACTTCTGCAGATACTGGACCTGGAACAATATCACATATCTCAGCAATTACTTCATTTATATTTCTGCCCGATTTTTTTATAAGGGAAGGATTAGTGGTTACGCCATCTAAAAAGCCACTTGATGATAGCTCTTGAATTTCAGAAACATCAGCAGTATCAATAAAAAACTTCAATTTATCCTCCTAGTAAATAATATAAATTTATATAATGTAATATTTATAGTTTAATTAAAGTAAAATTAAAACCTAAGATTTTATGAATTTTAAGGATAAAGCAATTTTTATTAATAATGCCAACATACAAATTAAAAATTCTTGTCAGGTAATTATTATTTCTCCTGGAAAAGGAATTTATGATTATAAAATAAAGGAGACTGTAAAAATAGGACAAATTGTTTCTGTGCCTCTAAGAAATAATATATATACGGGAGTGATTATAGCTAAAGGTTCTAATAATTTTCCAAAAAATAAGTTAAAAGGTATTATTGAAATTTATAAATTGCCTGTACTTTCTAAAGAGTTAATCAATTTCTGTTGCTGGTTGTCTGATTGGTATATGAGTGATATCTCACATGTTTTAAAGATGGTAATACCTGCTATAAATTTTATAAGTCCTATTAAGACTAAACAGGTATTAGAGGTTAATAAGAAATCGATTGTTACTCCAACATTCTTGGGTAAAAAGGTAGTAGAGTTTTTAAAAAAAAAGCCTGGACTAACCGTAAAAGAATGTAGTGCTGAGGTAGATGTTAGTGCGGGAGTTATAAAAAAACTTATATTAGATCAAGTTTTATTTATTAAATATGAAGATAAAAAAGAACATAATGAAGTTCTCACGGAGAATATTCCTGTATTAAATAATTACCAACTAGCTGCTGTAAAGAAAATAAAAAGTATTGCTAATAAAGATAAAAGTAATATTTTTCTTTTAGATGGGGTTACAGGATCAGGAAAGACAGAAATATACTTAGAATTAATTTCAAACGAAATAAAAAAAGGAAAGCAAAGCCTTATTCTTTTGCCAGAAATTGCATTAAGTAAACATTTTATTGACCGTTTTTTGAAACGTTTTAATTTTATGCCTGATATATGGCATTCAGAAATATCTAATAAGGATAAACGCAAAACTTGGCAAAAGGCTATTAAGGGTGAAGTTAAAGTAGTAATTGGTGCTAGAAGTGCTCTTTTTCTTCCTTTGTCTACTTTATCTCTAATTATAGTTGATGAAGAGCATGATCCTTCTTATAAACAAGAAGATGGTATTATTTATAATGCTAGAGACATGGCAGTAGTAAGAGGCAATTTATCTGGCTCAAAGGTTATTTTAGCTTCTGCTACTCCTTCTTTAGAATCAGTTCATAATGCAAATATAGAAAAATATAATAGAATTATTCTTCCAGAACGTTTTGGTTCGGCAGTAATGCCTGAAATTAAAATTATAGATATGCGAAAAGAAAAGTTATTATCGACTAAATGGATAGCAAAGGAATCATATAACGCTATAAAAAAAGCTTTAGATAAAAAAGAACAAGTTCTGCTCTATATTAATAGAAGGGGGTATTCTCCATTAACATTATGTAGGCAATGTGGACATAGGTTCCAGTGTATCAATTGTTCTTCTTGGTTAGTAAACCATAAAATAACAGAAAAAATGCTATGCCATTATTGTGGTTATCAAGAAAGTATTAAAAAGGAATGCCCTAATTGTAAATCTGAAGAAGACTTTGTGCCATGTGGACCGGGAGTTGAAAGGTTGGCAGCTGAAGCAAAAGAATTATTCTCTGAAGCTAAATTAGAAGTAATAGCAAGTGATACATTAAATTCATTAAAAGAAAAAATAAATATTTTTAATGAGATAGTTTCAGGAAAAGTTGATATCATTGTGGGCACACAAATAGTTACAAAAGGGCATCATTTTCCTAATTTGACAACAGTTATAGCTATTGATGCTGATTTAGGACTATCCGGAGGAGATTTGAGAGCATCAGAAAGAACATTTCAGATGCTAACCCAATTAACAGGTAGAGCTGGAAGAGAAAAGAAGAAAGGTTATGCATATATTCAGAGTTATGACCCAAAGCATACTGTTATGGAGGCTATGCAAACAGGGAGTATTAAAAACTTTATAAAAGCAGAAGCAGATGGAAGAAAATACTTAAGTTTGCCTCCCTATGGCCGTCTAGGGTCATTAATAATTCAATCTGCAAATTTAGATACTTTGGAAAATTTTGTTAAAAAACTATCTTCTAAAGTTCCTAAAATACACAAAGATAAGGATCGAATCGAGGTATTAGGGCCAGCTCCCGCTCCTATAACTAAATTACGTGGTTTGTATAGATACCGTTTTCTTATTAAAGGTAAAGGAGATGTTCGGCTCCAGGTATTTATTAGAGAATGGCTTTCAAATATAAAGGTTGATAGGACTATTAGAATTAAAATTGATATAGATCCTTATAATTTCTTATAAATATACATTAAAAGTTAATCTTCTATTGAACATATTTGAAAGCTGTGTTACCTAAACCTCGCAAACATTTTTTATAAATAATTACTTAATAATTAGTATTTTGGGATCTATATAATTGGCGAATGATTCAAAAAATATTGGGAACGTTGTAGAGAGATATTCAAAGGCTCTTTTGCAGCTTGCTATTGAGAATAAGGCTTTAGAAACAGTGCATGATGATTTAGAACAGATCATTGCTTTATTAGAGTCTAGTAATGACTTCACTAGGCTTATAAAATCTCCTATAATCTCTCGAAATGATCAACAGGGTGTCATAGATACTATCTTAAAAAAGATTTCTGCTAGTGATACAGTAATAAAGTTTTTTTCCGTAATATGTAATAATAGAAGATCTTTTATTATTGATAGAATCTGTTTTAGATTCTTAGAATTAGAAGTTAAATATAAGGGAGAGGTTAGAGCTGAATTATTAAGCACGACTAACCCAGCTGAAGACGACCTAAAGAAAATCGAACAAATAATTAAAAAGGCAATGGGCGCTAATGTAAGTTTAATATCTAAAGTAGATCCTACTATAATTGGAGGGTATATTTTAAATATTGGTTCAGTAATGCTGGATGGTTCAGTAAGGTCAAAATTACAAGGGCTCAAGGTATCTATGAAAGGGATTAAATAAATGAAACTTAATGCTGCAGAAATATCATCTATTATAAAAGATCAGATAGAAAATTTTGGAACAGATGCAGAAGTTGCAGAAGTTGGACAGGTTTTATCAGTGGGAGATGGTATAGCAAGAGTTTATGGACTAGATAATGTTCAAGCAGGTGAAATGGTCGAGTTTCCAGGAGGTATATCTGGAATGGCATTAAATCTTGAATCAGATAATGTAGGTGTAGTTATTTTTGGAGATGACCGAGGCATAAAAGAGGGAGATACTGTAAAAAGAACAGGAAATATTGTAGATGCACCTGTTGGAAGAGAGCTATTAGGAAGAGTAGTAGATGCCTTAGGTAATCCAATCGACGGTAAGGGAGAAATTAAATCAGCAGAGAGAAGTGTTGTTGATGTTAGAGCTCCTGGAATAATTCCAAGAAAATCTGTTCACGAACCTGTTCAAACTGGTTTAAAAGCTATTGATTCCCTTGTACCTGTCGGAAGAGGGCAGAGAGAATTAATAATTGGAGATAGACAAACTGGTAAAACAGCTGTTGCTATTGACACAATTTTAAATCAAAAAATAATTAATAATGGTAATGACGAAAGTAAAAAATTATATTGTGTATATGTAGCTATTGGTCAGAAGCGTTCCACTGTAGCTCAAATAGTTAAAGAGCTTGATGAGAGAGGAGCACTAGATTACACAGTAGTAGTTGCTGCAACTGCATCAGAACCAGCCCCACTTCAATATTTAGCTCCTTATACAGGCTCTGCTATAGGAGAATGGTTCAGAGATAATAAAATGCATTCTTTAATTATATATGATGATTTATCTAAACAAGCTGTAGCATATAGACAAATGTCTTTATTATTAAGAAGGCCTCCAGGAAGAGAAGCTTATCCTGGAGATGTTTTCTATTTACATTCACGTTTGTTAGAAAGATCTGCAAAATTAAATGAAGAAAATGGATCAGGCTCAATGACTGCCTTGCCAATAATTGAAACGCAGGGTGGAGATGTATCTGCATATATTCCTACAAATGTTATTTCTATTACAGATGGTCAAATATTTTTAGAAACTGACCTTTTTTATCAGGGTGTTAGACCAGCTATTAATGTAGGCTTATCAGTTAGTCGTGTTGGTTCTTCTGCTCAAATTAAAGCTATGAAACAAGTTGCAGGTTCTATTAAACTAGAATTAGCTCAATATAGAGAGATGGCAGCTTTTGCTCAGTTCGGATCTGATTTAGATGCAGCAACGCAGCAGTTATTAGCTAGAGGAGCAAGATTAACAGAATTATTAAAGCAGGGACAATATGCGCCTTTATCTGTAGAAGAACAAGTTGTTGTCATTTACGCGGGAGTAAAAGGTTTTTTAGATAAAATTGAAATTGCACAAATAGCAAAATTTGAGGAAACTTTGTTAAATAATCTTAGAAGTTCTAAAACATTATTAGAGTCTATTGAAAAGAAGGCGGCTTTAGATGAAGATATTGAAAAATCTATAACTTCATTAATAGAAGAAGTCATTAAAGACTTTGTTTAAGAGTGATTGATATTACATTATGAGTAATCTTAAAGCATTAAAAAATAAAATAGATAGTGTAACTTCTACTAGAAAGATAACACAAGCTATGAAAATGGTAGCGGCTTCTAAATTAAGACGTGCTCAGGAAAGAGCTGAGTTAGCTAGGCCTTATTCAGAAAAAATAGCAAAAATCATGTCATCTTTATCAACCAGTCTGAAAGATAGTGAAGTTTCTCTCGATTTATTATTAGGCAATAAAAATAGTTCTTTACATTTAATTTTAGCTGTTACCTCAGATAGAGGGTTATGCGGAGGGTTTAATTCCTCTATAGTGAAAGCAGTAAAAAATAAGGTTAAGGATTTAAAAGACGCTGGAACAGAATTTAAAATAATATGTATTGGAAAAAAAGGTTCTGACGTATTAAAAGGAGTTTATGGGGATAGCGTAATTATATCTAATAGCATTAATGATAATAATCCTTTTAATTTAGCGGAAGATTTGTCTACTGAACTTGTAAGAAAATTAGATAGTGATGAATTTGGAACATGCTCAGTAATTTATAATCAATTTAAATCTGTTATTTCACAAATAGTAAGAGAACAGTCATTAATTCCTTGTAGTATAGATGCAGAAGAAAATGAAATTAAAAATGATGCTAATATAGTAAACTTTGATTTTGAACCAGATGAAAAAGAAATCTTATCTGAATTGCTTCCTAAAAATTTAGCTATACAAATTTATAAAGCAATATTAGAAAGTGGTGCAGGAGAGCAAGGTGCAAGAATGGCTGCAATGGATAATGCTACCAGAAATGCAGGAGAAATGATTGATAAACTTAAATTATCTTATAATAGACAAAGACAGGCTATCATTACAGGGGAATTAATAGAAATTATTTCAGGTGCAGAGGCTTTATAAAAATAAATTAGAATTCACATAAGAATGGAGATTAAAATGACAGGTAATATAGGAAAAGTAACGCAGGTTATCGGGCCAGTAGTAGATGTTCAATTTGATGAAGATCTGCCAAGTATATTGGATGGTTTAGAAATAGATAATTCTGGTGAAAGACTTGTTTTGGAAGTTGCGCAGCATCTAGGGGAAAAAACAGTAAGAGCTATCGCGATGTCAGCAACTGATGGTTTAGTTAGAGGAAAAGAAGTAACCCAAACTGGCAAACCTATATCAGTACCAGTAGGGCCTGAAATGCTTGGAAGAATTGTGAATGTAATTGGAGAGCCAGTTGATGAAAGAGGACCAGTAAAAACAAAAACTTCATACCCAATACATAGGCCTGCACCTTCTTATACTGATCAATCAACAGAATCTGAGATATTAGTGACAGGAATTAAGGTAGTTGATTTATTAGCGCCATATGCTAAGGGTGGCAAAATTGGTTTATTTGGAGGCGCAGGAGTGGGTAAGACAGTTTTAATCATGGAATTAATTAATAATATTGCTAAAGGACATGGTGGTTATTCAGTTTTTGCGGGTGTAGGAGAAAGAACTAGAGAAGGTAATGATTTATATCATGAGATGATCGAATCAGGCGTAATAGACTTAAAGGGAAAAGAGTCAAAAGCAGCTTTAGTTTATGGTCAAATGAACGAACCTCCTGGGGCACGTCTTAGAGTAGCACTTTCAGGTTTGACTATGGCAGAGTATTTTAGAGATCAAGAAGGTCAAGATGTATTATTTTTTGTAGATAATATTTTTAGATTTACACAGGCAGGGTCTGAGGTTTCAGCGTTACTAGGTCGTATTCCATCAGCTGTTGGTTATCAGCCTACTTTAGCAACAGATATGGGAGCTTTACAAGAAAGAATTACATCTACAAAAAAAGGTTCAATCACTTCAGTACAAGCTATTTATGTTCCTGCTGATGACTTAACTGATCCAGCACCAGCGACATCTTTTGCCCATTTGGATGCAACAACTGTTTTATCAAGACAAATTGCTGAATTGGGAATTTATCCAGCAGTTGATCCTCTTGATTCCACTTCTCGTATTCTGGATCCTAGAGTAATTGGCGAAGAGCATTACCAAGTTGCAAGAGATGTGCAAAGTATTTTGCAATCATATAAGTCATTACAAGATATTATAGCTATTTTAGGAATGGATGAATTATCTGAAGAAGATAAGCTTACAGTTAATAGAGCTAGAAAAATTCAAAGATTCTTGTCTCAACCCTTTCATGTGGCAGAGGTATTCACAGGTTCACCAGGAAAATTTGTTGATTTAGAAGATACTATTAAAGGTTTTAAGGCATTATGCTCTGGTGAGTATGACCATCTACCTGAGGCTGCATTTTATATGGTAGGTACTATGGAAGAAGCAATAGAAAAAGCTAAAGCTATGGAAGAGAAAGCTGCATAAATTAGAAAGATAGAAAAATGGCAGATGAAGAAAAGCTAAATTTAGAAGTAGTTTCGCCAGAGAAACTAATTATGTCTAAATCAGTAGATATGGTTAGCATTTCTGGAACAGAAGGTGATTTTGGATTACTTCCAGGTCATACAGCTTTAGTTTCAAGTATAAGGCCTGGTTTACTTAAAATAGAAGCAGATAAAGAAATAGAGCTTTTTTTTATATCGGGAGGCTTTATAGAAGTGATTAATGATAAAGTTTCTATTCTTGCTACAGAGGTTATTTCTTCTAATGATATTAACATTTCAGAATGTGCAGATAAAATCAAACAATGTAATGATGAATTAGAAGTTTCAGAAAATGAATTAAATGAAAAACCAATATTGAAACGTATTGAAAAATATCAAGCAATGATAGATTTTAAAAATATCAACTAATTTAGTGTGTTTGTTATATTNNTACTAAATTTTTTAAACACAGTTTTATAAATATTTTTTCTAAAATGTGTAACATTTTTTTCTATATATATTGTATTTGCCCATTTCCAGTCACTAAANTCAGGATTATGATCTATATTAATATTTACTTCAGAGTCTTCGCCGTAAAAATAAAATAGATACCATTTTTGCATCTGTCCCACATATTTACCATTCCATTTATTNACAGCAATATTTACAGGCAATTTATATTTTATCCATTTATTAATAAAAGAAATATGTTTAATACTTTTAATTCCTGTTTCTTCATAAACCTCTCTTACAGCAGCTTCTAATGAAGGTTCATTAATATCTATTCCACCTTGAGGCATTTGCCAAGAAGACTTTGAAGAAATATCGGCTCTTTTACCTATCCATATATCAGCATTTTTATTAAATATAACTGCGCCAACATTTGGTCTGTATTTTTCTGTACTAGCCATTCTTTCTATTATAAAGCGATATACCTTCTAATAAATCTTTAGCTCTATTTAACTGATAGTCTATTTTTTCATTATTAATCTCAGAAGTACTATTTTCTTTTTTAATTTTTTCTAGCGTACTATTCCCTTCTTTTGGGTTTTCTAAATGTCCTTTTAAGTCACTTTCTTTTCTACTTGAGAATGGCTCTAATTCTTCAATTTTGGCTTGTTTAACTATAATATCTGGAACAATACCCTTTGCTTGAATAGAATNGCCAGAAGGAGTATAGTACCTAGCCGTAGTAAGTCTCATAGCAGAATCTCNTTGCACGGGCATAATTGTTTGAACAGAACCTTTTCCAAATGAAGTNGTGCCCATTATTACCGCACGTTTATGATCTTGCAATGCGCCTGCAACTATTTCAGATGCAGATGCTGACCCTCCATTTATTAAAACAATAACTGGTAATCCATCCGTAATATCACCAGATTTAGCATTAAATTTTTGCTGTCCCTTTGCTTTTCTTCCTCTAGTAGATACTATTTCTCCCCTATTTAAAAAAGCATCAGATACAGCTACTGCTTGATTTAATAGTCCTCCAGGGTTATTCCTCATATCTAGAATGACACCAGTAATATCTTCTCCTATTTCTTCTCTTAATTTTTTCATATTTTTTAAGAGACCAGACTCAGTTTTTTCATTAAAAGAAGTAATTCTTATATATACTGCATTACCTTCTCTTCTAGCTTTAACAGACTGAACTTTAATTTTAGCTCTCGTAATAGTAATATCAAATGGTTCCTGTTCTCCTCTACTAATTTTTATAGTAATATTTGTATTAACTAACCCTCGCATCTTTTCTACTGCTTCACCTAAGGATAGACCATATACTGAAGCCCCATCTATCTCAATTATAAAATCTCCAGCTTGAACTCCTGCTTCAAATGCCGGCGTGTCATCTATGGGTGATATGACTTTAACAAAACCATCTTCCATATTAACTTCTATACCTAAGCCACCAAACTCTCCCTTAGTTTGTACTTGCATATCTTCGAAGGACTCAGCATTCATAAAAGATGAGTGCGGATCAAGAGATTGGAGCATCCCTTGTATGGCAGCTTCAATTAATTCTTTATCATCAACTTCTTCTACATATTCTCTTCTTATTCTTTCGTATACTTCTCCAAACATGTTTAANTGTTGATATACATTTGTTTCTTTTTCTTCAGCTCTAGNACTAAAGCTAAATAATATTAAAATAATCATTGCGAAGCTAACGGTATTTATTTTATTTAAATTAAAATATTTCATTATTATTTACCTTTACTATTTTTATTGAACCATTCAATAGGATTGATTGTTTTTCCATTTAATCTAACTTCTACGTAAAGCTCTACAGGATTAGATTGATTAGTTTTTAACACACCTATTTTTTCTCCTGCCTTAATATACCTTCCTACTTTATAGTATATTTCATCTAATCCTGAAAGTACAACATGAAAACCAAAGCCAGGATCAATAATAAAAATATTTTTGTAACCTTTAAAANANTCAGNAAATACNATTTTACCAGATACTGGAGCAATTACTTCTGTTTCTATGTTAAATTCATAAATTATACCTTCTGGTTTCTTCAAATTTTTAAATTTTAAAATTAAGTTATTTTTATAAAAATTGTTCCATCTAATTATTTCGAGAGGTTTTTGAGTATAATTTTTTTTTAATAAGCTTAGTATCTTCGTTATTTTATCTCTTTGATTTTTATTATTATTAATGATATTTANTAATGCTCTTTTTTTAGAGATAGTGATAGCTTCNGATGCTGTATTTTTTATAAGTAAATCTTTAGTATTAGCTTTTTTAGTAATATTTTTTATATATTCATTAATATTCTTAATTTCTATATTAATTAGAGACAATTCTTTTAAAGAATTAAAAATAATTTTATTAAGTTTATTATGGTTGCTAATATTTTCATGAAGTAAATAGTCTAAAATAATTTTTTTTTTAGTATGAATATCATAGCTAAATTCTTTATTTATATAGATTAATAATAATAATTTATCTAATGCATAACTATATTCTTTTTTATTAATCTTTGCATTCGCAATTAGTTTTTCAATTTCATATAATTTATTTTTAAGTAAAGATTTTTTTGAATCAAATCCTTTAATTTTTTGATTATTATAAACAATATTTTTTCTAATATTACTTATATGCTTTGAAATACCTTTTAATTTTTGATCTATAATTTTTATTTTATGTTTATCTTTTAATATGAGGGCTTCAATATTCTCTAATTCTTTGAGGTATTCTTTTTTTTCAATTTTTTCTGCTGCATAAGTAAAATAGGTTTGAAAGTTTGCTATAGATAATAATATGATTATTTTTAATATAAAATTGAATTTTATATGCATAATATTTTTTAGAGGTTTTCTTCCATACTTTTATCTTTTGGTGCAAGCCACATTTTATCTAAATTATAAAACTCTCTTACTTCTGGTCTAAATAAGTGAACAATTACATCTCCTGCATCTACCAAAGCCCAATCACCGCTTCTTTGACCTTCCATAGAAAATACCCGATAGTCTAATGCTTTTAGCTTTGTTGCTACTTGACTCGCTAAGGCACTGACATGTCTTGTAGAGCTGCCACTAGCTATAATCATATAATCAGCTATTGAAGACTTACCTTTTAAAGATATTGATATTATATTTTCTGCCTTACCATCACTTAATATTTTTTCTATACAATTATTTAGTTTTTTATTATCCATTTTTAACATTTTTCCTATCCATGATTTTTTTTTAATCTTAATAAAGTAGATGATACTGGGTTTTTATTAATATGTAGAAACTGCCAAGCAGGAAGTGGCTTATTAAAAATAGAATTTGAATCTTTAGCTTTATGTAGTTTTGAAAAATAGTATTTCCCTGCAATAGAATTAATTACACTGTAAGAATAAACACCTCTATTAAAAACTGCAACAGGCATTACCTGAAAGATATTTTTCCAATTGAACCACTGGTTAATTTCTACAAGATTATCTGCTCCCATTAGCCAAACAAATTTGCTTCCACCATATCTTTTTATTATTAATTTTAAAGTTTTAGATGTAAAATTTGTTTTAAATTTTGTTTCTAGGTCTTCAACTCTAATATTATGCCCTTTTGCGATGCTTCTAGCATTATCCAATCTAATACTTAAAGGAGCGCTTATGGAATTTGACTTTAAAGGATTTTGTGGGCTTACTAGCCACCAAACTTCATCAAGTTCTAATCTTTTTAGTGCTTCATTTGAGATATAAATATGCCCACTATGAGCAGGGTTAAATGACCCACCTAATAATCCAATTTTCATTTTTCTTCTTTTGGTTAAGCCTATAGACTTATAATATATTTTTTTGTTTACAGACAAACCTAGGGCCTTACCTGACCATTACCCCGAAGTTGATATTTATAAGTAGTTAATTGCTCCAAACCTACAGGTCCTCTTGCATGTAATTTACCAGTAGCTATTCCCATTTCGGCTCCCATTCCAAATTCTCCCCCATCCGCGTATTGTGTAGAAGCATTATGCAGCACTATAGCACTATTTACTTTTTTTAGAAAAATTTCAGCAGTATCTTTATTATCAGTAATGATGGCATCTGTATGATTAGATCCAAACTTTTCAATATGTTTTATTGCATCATCAACACTTGCAACAGATTTGATAGAAAGTATTTTATCTAGATATTCAGTTTGCCAATCTTCTTTTGTAGCATTCTTAACAGCTTTATTCAAAGTTTGGATACTTTTATCTGCCCTTAATTCACATCCTAGCTGTAAAAGCTTATTAATTATATTAGGTAGAATATTATTTACTACATCCTTATGGCATAGTAACGTTTCTGTAGAACCACAAATACCTGTTCTTCTCATTTTTGCATTGATAACAATATCTAGAGCCATATCCTTATTAGCATCTACATCTATATACGTGTGACATAAGCCATCTAAATGAGATAAAACTGGTATTTTACTATCTATTTGAACTCTTTCTATTAATGCTTTGCCTCCTCGCGGAATAATTAAGTTAACATATTTGTACATATTTAATAGTAAGCCAACAGCATCTCTATCAATAGTATTAATGATATGAACGCAATCTTCAGATATTTTTGATTCTTTTAACCCGTTTTTAATAGAGTTAACTATTGCGGAACTTGAGTGAAAACTTTCCGAGCCTCCTCTTAAAATTATAGAGTTTCCCGACTTTAAGGCTAATGCACTAGCATCTGCTGTCACATTAGGCCTTGATTCATATATTATTCCAATAACTCCAATAGGAACTCTTATTTGAGTCATATCTATTTCATTTGATGGCTTCCAGTGCTTAATTTTAGTTCCAATTGGATCATCTAATTTTATTATATTATAGACGCCATTTATTATGCTATCTATTCGGCTTTCATCTAAAAATAGCCTATCTAAAAATGCTTCTGAAATATTATTTTTTTTTGCTAAATTCATATCAATAACATTTGCTTCTAAAATTAACTTTTTATCTTTATGGATGCTTATTGCAATTTTTTCTAAAGCTTCATTTTTAGCATCTGTTGTGGCATGAGATAATGCATTTGATGCTTTATAAGCTTTAAAGCAAATATCTTCAATATGATCAATCATCTCTTTATTACTCATTTTATTTTCTTCTTTCTTGATTTAGAACTATATCATTTCTATGTATAGCTTCATCCTTAACTTTATATCCTAATAATTTTTCAATATCTTCACTTTGTTTTCCTTGAATTATTTTTATTTCTTTGGCATCGTATGCCATTATTCCATAGCCTAGTATATTATTATTAATTGATAAGATATTAACAATTTCTCCTCTATCAAAGTTACCAGAATTAGATTTTATGCCATTAGCTAATAAGCTCTTCCTAGATATTAAAGTTTTTTCTGCATTTTTATATATAATAATAAACTTTGATTTATTTTTTTTACTTAATATCCATTTTTTCTTTGCGCTAAGGGGTGTTAAATTAGATTTAAAAATAGAATGTTTGCCACCATTTATTAGTTTTAATAAACTATTATTATTTTGCCCATACGCTATTATTAAATTACATCCAGCAGCTGTTGCAATTTTAGCTGCCTTTATTTTAGTTATCATTCCACCAGAGGCTATATTAGACG
>NYVM01000039.1 GCA_002684605.1 Candidatus Pelagibacterales bacterium
CAATATCTTTTACTAAATTTGTCATTTCAAATTCAGATATATCTCCTTCATAATTATCTTTCCATCCTTCTGTATAACCGTATCCCCTTTGATCCGGAGCTATGACATAAAATCCTGCATTTGCTAAAGGAATTAATAATTTTCTCCAGCTATAAGCTAATTCGGGAAAACCATGAAGAAGTACTATACAAGGTTTATTTTCTGAATTCTCATACCCTGCTTCTAATACATGCATAGTAAGGCCATTTATATTATTAATTTTTCTTGATCTTACCCCTGTAGCATATAATTCCATTAGTTAGTTCCTTATAAATTATAAAAATATACTTTATATTATAATAATAAGACCTTTACAAAAAAATAATATTATACTAAGTTTACATAAGCGCTGATTTGAGCTCCAGCTTGCGAGCGCTATATAAATACTGCTAAAGAGGTGGTCTGGGACCACCAAAAAGATTTGTGTGGCCCTTTTTTTTTTACCAAATTTTTTTGGCCCTTTCCATTAAAAAGCTGGAGTTATAATAGAGCCCAGTTTACTGGGAAAGGAGATTATTATGACTAACTATACTAAACCAGAAACAATTGCCCTTCATAGCGGATGGAGATCAGATCCGACTACTGGATCAGTTGCAGTACCTATAAATCAAACCACTTCTTATCAATTTAAAAACACTCAACATGCCTCTAATTTATTCTCATTATCAGAACTTGGAAATATATATACACGAATAATGAACCCAACAACTGATGTATTGGAAAAGCGACTTGCTGTATTAGAAGGAGGAGTAGCCGCATTAGCTACAGCTTCTGGCCAATCAGCAACTGCTATTGCTATACAAAATATTGCAAAAGTTGGAGACAATATTGTTTCTTCCACTGATGTTTATGGAGGAACTTGGAATTTATTTGCAAATACTTTAAAGGATCAAGGTATAGAAGTTCGTTTTGTTGACCCAGCAGACCCTAATAATTTTTTAGAAGCTACTGATGAAAATACTAGGGCTTATTATGGAGAAACTCTTCCTAATCCTAAATTGAATATTTTTCCTATAGGTGAAGTTTCAGATATTGGTAAAAAATTAGGAATTCCACTTATAATTGATAATACTGCATCTCCTATAATTTCAAAACCTATAGATCACGGAGCAGCAATTGTAATTCATTCAACTACTAAATATATTGGTGGACATGGAACTTCCATAGGGGGCATTATAATTGATAGTGGTAACTTTGATTGGGAGAAATTTAAAGATAGACAACCTTTATTAAATAAACCAGACCCAAGTTATCATGGTGCAGTCTGGACTGAAGCCGTTAAACCTTTGGGTCCTATTGCCTATATACTAAAAGCTAGAGTAACTTTATTAAGAGATATAGGTGCAGCAATGAGTCCCTTTAATGCATTTCAATTTATTCAAGGTTTAGAAACTCTTCCATTAAGAATTAGAGAACAATGTAAAAATGCTAAACTAGTTGCTGAACATCTGTCTTTATCTAGGAATATAACTAAAGTTATTTATCCAAGCTTATTTACAGGTGAGAACAAAAATAGAGTTAACAAATATTTAAATAATGGTTATGGAGCTTTAGTTGGTTTTGAAATTGAAGGGGGAATAGATGCTGGCAAGAAGTTTATTGATTCATTAGAACTTTTATATCATGTTGCAAATATAGGTGATAGTAGAAGTTTAGCTATTCACCCTGCTTCTACAACTCACTCTCAACTAAGCTCTCAAGATCAATTAAAATCTGGTGTCACTCCATCCTATGTGAGGTTGTCTATNGGCATAGAGCACATAGAAGATATAATTAATGATATCGACCAAGCTTTAATTAAATCAAAGGGTTAAGAAAAAAACTTAATATTANATAGTTACTTTATAAAACCAGGAATAGTCTAATTTAATTATGATTAGACTATTCTTTATTATAGAATAGGTTCTTCTTTGCTATTATCATCTTTGGCCTTAGGCTCATCTGGCATAGGTAAATTTAGGAGCCTAACATTACTTCCATTATGAACAGGTATTTCAGTATTATGAATTACTGAAGTAAATTTGCCAGAACTAATTAATGCATCTGTAATTCGCCATGTATGACTATCTGGCATTTTTGGCCTAGCCAACAAAACCATTTCTCCAAAATCGTATACTATTTGCATACGAACAGGAGGAAATTCATTAAATACGCCTGTACCATATAATAGTGAAATTGCATTATTTTTAGATAATACCACTAAAGGCATTTGATCAGTCGATAGTAAATTATAAACCCTTTCAAAACCCCTTGCTCTTGCAGGCCTTGCTTTTGCTTCAGGTAAAGTTTCTTCTAAAGCTTCTATTATAATTTTTGAAAAAGGATAACTTTCTGGATCCTCAATAACGCTTAGTAGCAACATATGTCGCNTTCTATAAACCTGCCATTGTCCCCATGGAGCATGCCCCATAGTTATAAACCCAATAGGAAGCATTATAAATTTAAGNAAGAGTCGTCTATTTAACATAAAATGTTTATACTACATATGAGAGACACAAACAATGCGCCTCTCATATATAATAATTATACTTTACTAGTTACGGTTTTTATCAAACACGTTCAAATTTAGAACGGCTGTAATTATAAAATTAGGAACATCAACTACTTGTCCTACTCTTAAATCTACAGCTACTGAACATAAAATATAAGCTTGCTCTCTAGTTAAGCCATGCTCTCTAACTATATAGTCAATCATTTGAATTAAAGCATGACGAGCTGCTGCAGTTAAATCCTCAGATAAATTTTCTAAATTAGTGATTTTTTCAGAACCTAAATAAGCATGTGAAGGCAGAACTACCCCCTTACCTTTTAAAGGAATACCAACTGTTTGATAGTAACGTGAAGGTTCCATATCTCTGATTTGATCATCACCTACTGTAACAGGCATGTCCATTTCTTTACCTTTACCCTTAAGGATTCTAGTTCTGTATACATTTACAGCGCCCATTTCAATTGCAGTACCTGAAACCTCGCCATCGCCTTGAGCATAATGAACGTCACCCGCAAACAAACCACATCCATCTACGAAACAAGGAAATATAATTTTTGTACCAATTTGCATTTGTTGTACATCCATATTTCCTCCATTTTCTCTAGGGGGAATAGTTCTTAGACAATCATTTGCATGACTTCCTCCCTCTCCACATACAGAAGCAGGAAGTGCTCCTCCTGATGAAGGGCCAAGCACAACGCCGCCAGCAGCTGCTAAATCAGCTTCACGTGCTTTCCATGCTGCAACTTCTGGTAGACCTGGCAGCACTCCTATAGAACCTGGAAAAGCTTCAAAAGGAACTGTTATACCTGGCATTCCATCTGAAACNGCTCCAATTCTTGTAAGTTTCCAATTAACTATATAAGGGTCTGGAAACAAATCTCTTAAAAAACCAAAGCCTGGCGCAATTACAGTATATCCATACTCATCTGGAATAATATCTATAAGCTCAACCTCTAATGCGTCCCCTCTTTTGGCACCGTTTATATGAACTGGTCCCATCATTGGATGAACTAATCCTAAATCTACTGTTGAAAGATCATCAGCAATAGAATCTAATCTAAATTGGCTATCTAAAGCATCTCTTGAATGGATAATAATAATATCGCCTGGATTTGCTTTAGCTACCGCTGGAATTGCCGGATGATAACGATTAAAACAATTACTATCATCTGCGCAATGATCACCTTTTTTAGTCACTTCTACTTTATTCATCCATTTTTGATCTGTAGTATCTGCAAATACAGATAAACCAAAAAAAGAAGAAATTAGTAGTGTTANTAAAATTTTCATAATTTAANCTCCATTATATAATTTANANTANNAGANTAGACTAGTTTAAGCAGAACTCAAAATTATATTAATAATTACATATAAATATTACATTAAAATATTATTTTTATTTTTAGTAACTACTTTCTGGTTTTCAAAAATAGATCCTTGGTTAATTGCTGCAGGTAAAGGCATTATAACGGGAACATTACTTAACCTTGGAGTATTAATAGTTTTCCCTGATATAATTTTTTTATTAAAGTCATTATAATCATTTATTCCCATAAGTGGCCAAGCATCACTAGCTGCAAACTCCCACAGTAAGAATCTTCTCATGGTGTTAGAATTATTTGGCTTGGATGCATGTAATAATCTGGCATGATGTATAGTTATACTTCCGGCTTTTCCAGTTACTTCAAACGCATCACTAAGGTCAATATTATCTTTTTCTATATCTATTGCTCCTGCAAAACATCCATTGTGATGATGATTATAGATTTTACCTTTATGAGAACCAGGAATAAATAATACAGAACCATTTTCTGAAGTCATATCATCTAACATAATACCTACTGCAAGAACATCATCGTTAGAGTGAGGATAAAAAGCCCANTCTTGATGCCAATCAACTAAATCTCCAGCTGAAGGAGACTTTAAGTTGATTTTACCATTATGCAACCTAAAGTTTGTGCCTAATAATGATTTAACTTTTTGTATAACACTGGGATAATACAATAGATCTTTAAATGTATTGTCAAAACTATGAGGCTGCTTAATTCTTCTAACACTTATTTTGCTCCTAGAATGATTATCAGCTAAATCATATTGATCATTAGAATTGTCTATCAAAGATGCTTTTTCTACAATTTTAGTTGTAGCTAATTTTACTTTATTTAAAAAATCTTTATCTATTACGTTATCTATTATGACAAAACCATCTTCATTATATTTTTTTATTTGTTTTGCAGATAATTTATAACTCATTCTAAACTCCTAAGTTAATCTTCTTTTTTTTCTATCATATACTTTAATTCATCCATTATATTAGTTTTAGGGTCCCAATCAGTTTCTTTTTTAATTTTTGTATTATCAACTATAAGTGAATTAGAAATTTTTTCTACAAGTATAGATTTGCCTATAGGCCATAATAAAATTTTAAAAAATAATGAATAAAATTTTATTATAAATAGTTTTTTATTCATAATCTTAGCTATATTTTTATATAAATCTTCAACACTTATAGGAATATCGTCTGCAACTAAATACGTTTTATTTTTGATGTTCTCATTATGCATAATAATTATTAGTGCATTAACTAAATTTCTTAATGAAATTAAAGACCTTTTATTTTTAGTATTAATTATTGGTAAAGGAATATTTCTGTCGATATAAGACATTAATTTTTTTAAGTTTCCTTTTACTCCTGTTCCATAAACTAATGGTGGCCTTAATATTACAAAACCAACATCAGCATTTATACAGTGACTTTTTAATATATTTTCAGCCTCTAGCTTAGAAAGTCCATAATTATCTTGAGGCTTTTCAACACTTTTTTCTGAATAAAATATATGATTAGATTTGAAGCCTTCACCATTAACTTTAATTGAAGAAAGCATAATTATTTTTTTTACACTTAATCTATTTGATAAATTTATTATACTTTGTAAACCTAACACATTTACATCATAATATTCTTTGTAGTTATTTGAAACAGAATGCGTTTTGGCCGCTAAATGATAAATTATATCTATATTTACATCTGCATCAAAATCAATATTACTAGAAATATCTTCAATTAAGATATTAGTATAAAAAACTGAGTTAAAATGTCTTATCGGAGTTCTTACTAAACCAAACACATGATGGCCATGTTCTATTAGCTTCATTATTAAAGACTTACCAATAAAACCATAAGCGCCAGAAACAATAATATTATGTTTTTTATTATTCAAAATTATATATCCATATTATATATGCTATTATATATTTTTTATACATACCATAATTAAATATACATCTGGATTAAAATGAACTCTATTAATAAAGTAAAAATTTCGGCTCTTATAGTTGCAAGAAATGAAGAAGATAACATCAAAGAATGCTTAGAAAGCCTTGATACAGTTGATGAAATTATTATTTTTTTAGATAGAACTAGTGATAACACAAAAAATATAGCAAAAAAATTCGATTGCACAATAATTGAAGGTACCTGGTTATCCGAAGGAAATAGAAGAAATGAAGGAATATCAAAATGTTCTAATACGTGGATTCTAGAAATTGATGCTGATGAAAGAGCTAATAAGAAACTAATAGAAGAAGCTAGAAATAAAATTAATCTCTTGAAAGACCAGTCAAAAGGTTATTTTTTAATCCCTTTTGATAATTATATAGGTAAAAAAAGAGTAAGATATGGATGGGGAGCTTCTTGGGGTGTATCATCTAAGCCTTGCCTATTTAGTAAAAACTCTAAAATATGGGGAAACGAGACTATTCATCCTTCACTAAAACTATCCCATAAACATGGATTTTTAGAGAATAGAATTGAGCATTACGTAGATAAAAATATATCAGATATGATCCTGCGTTTAGATAGATATACTTCTGCTAAAGCAAGTGATATTAGAAAATCATCAAAAAATATACCTCCTTTATGGATAACTATTAGAAGGTCTCTAACAAGGTTTTACAAATGTTATATTACCAGAAAAGGTTATAAAGAAAAAGGTTGGGGTTTTTTAAATGCTACTTTTGCTGCGTTATTTGTTTTAATTAGTTATTTAAAAGCTTCCTTAGAGGAGAAAGATCAACCTAAGTATTAATTGATTAAGCTTGTATATTTTTTTGCAATTTTTTCCCATTGATAATCTCTCTGAAACTTTAAAGAATTATCTCTATAGGTCATCCAAACTTTATCTTCTTTTAAAATAGATATAGCACCATTAGTAAACTCTTCGTCATCACTAGCTACTATACCAGTTATTTTATCTTTAACTCTTTCACCTAATGATCCTATAGGTTTAACTACACATGGAACTCCTAAAGCTTGCGCTTCTGCTACGGATAAGCAAAAAGTTTCTCCGGGATCTCCTTTATAAAGCATTGCTCTATAATTTAGCAATTTATCAAAAAGTTGTTTTTTTGGAATAGGTTCAAATAATTCGATACTAGAATCATTCAAAGCTCTCACTGAGCTTAATATGTTTTTAATTTTTTCTTTATTTCTTCCACCATAAGTTTTATAGCCAGCAAAAATATGTAACTTAGCCTTTGGAATAGCAATTTTTATTTTTTTAATCCAAATATCAACAAGCCATAACAACCCTCTCTCAGGATTAGATGTAAAAATTACTAAAGGTTCAGGAGTTTTTTTTAATAAACTATCATTCAAGAATACATCTTCTGATAACCCTAATGGAATTATTACTGATCTAGATTTTAGCCATAATGGTACTGAATTAAAATGATATTTACCAGAACATACTACTTTTATATTTTTAAAAATTAATCTTCTAAAATTTCTAAACTTATTTAAATAACTTGCTGGATTATGTATCCATAAAATTGTTCTTTGTGCTTTAGGTGCATTATCTAGCAAAATAGGTGCTCTATTAATTATATATAGATCGCATTCACTAACGATGCTATTAAGAGGCTTCCAAGTCACTCCATTATATTCTTCTGATACTAATTTTTTAGTTAATGCTATAACTTTATGACCATTTTTAACGAAAGCTTCCGCCAATAAAACAAAGGCTGATTCTGTTCCTCCTAAAGGCTCTTCTCTATAAGTTCTTCCATTAAAACTTGCATCTTGGTCTATCATTACTATTAACAAATTAAAACAACCCTATTCTAATGTTTTAAAATGTTCCACCATATTTGGTAAAACACTAGAATCATAACCTATATTATTAATTTTATTCATTACTTCATTTATATCTTTATCTAAATATAAAACAGATGCAATTCCCCAAATAGTCGATGATCTTGCACCAGATCTACAAAAATAGAGTGCTTTTTGCTCATTATTTTTTATTAAATTACTAAAATTAATAATTTTTTCTTTATCTAAAGTATTTGCAGCAAAAGGAATATTTATAAATTTTATTCCTAAAGATTCTGCTTTTTTCATGAGATCTTTTGAGCTTTCTTGACCTTCTTCTTCATAATCAGGCCTATTATTTATAATTAAAGTAATTCCTAAATTACTAATATCTTCCATCATATCTATAGTAATTTGTCCTGATACATATTGCTTGGCATTAATATTTCTTAATGTTTGGTCTTTTACTGTATAAAAATCTGACATAATTCTATCCTTAAAAGTTTTTATTAAGATATGCTTTAATTGTTAGAAATAATATTATTTTTTTTTTATAGCTAGAAAAACTTCTATTATAAAAAAATATGTTGCTTTAAATGAATTAAGAATTAACAATTAAGTCTATTAATTTTAAATAAATTTAAATGAGGGGGGATTAAATGAAAAAAAATTTAATAACTATTTTAACATTATTAATCAGCACTATTTTTCTTTGCTCTTGTGATAACTCATCGCAAAATGATGAAGAAGGAGCAAAAACTAATAAAGTGATAAAATGGAAAATGGCAAGTACCTTTCCAGGAAATTTGTCTATACTTGGCGAAGGAGCTATAAATTTTACGCAAAGAGTTGATCTAATCTCTAATGGAAATATAAAAATTAAATTTTTTGAACCAGGTGCTTTAGTACCTCCATTAGAAATATTTGATGCCGTATCTTCTGGTGCAGTTGATGCAGGTTGGTCTACAGCTGGTTATTGGGCAGGAAAAATTCCTGCAGTACAATTTTTTACAGCTATACCTTTTGGTCCTAATGCAAGTGAATTTCTTGCATGGTATCATGAAGGTGGAGGAAAAGAATTATGGGAAGAAATATATTCAGAACATAATTTGAGACCTGTACAATGTGGAATAATTTCTCCAGAGGCATCTGGATGGTTTAGAAATGAAATTACTAGTGTTGATGATTTGAAAGGCCTTAAAATGCGCTTTTTTGGTTTAGGAGCAAAAGTTTTAGATAAAATTGGTGTTTCTACACAATTATTAGCTGGAGGTGATATTTATCCTGCATTAGAACTTGGAACTATAGATGCTACAGAATTTGCTATGCCTTCTATAGATTTAGAATTAGGTTTTTACCAAGTGGCTAAGCACTATTATTTTCCAGGTTGGCATCAGCCAGCATCTGCTCTAGAATTACTTATAAATCTAGATAAATGGAATGCATTATCTGATAGTCAAAAAGCTCAAATTGAAACTACATGTACAGAAAGCGTTGTAAAACTTTTAACTATGGCAGAGTCCAGACAACCTAAAGCTCTAGAGGAGTTAAAATCTAAAGGCGTAAACCTTCATAGATGGCCAGATGAAATATTAAAGACATTTGAAAATGCTTGGTATGAAGTTGTTGAAGAAGAAGCTGCAAAAAATGAAGACTTTGCAAGAGTTTGGGATTCTTTAAGCGAGTTCAGAAAAAGCTATAAAACCTGGAAAAATCTTGGGTTTGTAGATTAATCAAAAATTTGTAATGCCATATTTCTTATTTAATATGGCATTATAATTTCTTTAAGTTAAATATATTAAAATATTCAAAGAAAGATTCCTATGAAGGATTTAGGCAATATAGATACAATTAAAAAATTAAGAAAAATTTTTTTAGGATACCCTCAATCAACGCTTGGGATAGATAAAGTCTTATATATCAATACAGAAAAAGGTATTGCATCAGCAAGGTATAACGCAACTCAAAATATGTGTCATTCTGGTGGAATTGTCCAAGGAGGATTCATTACTGGCTGGATAGATGCCATAATGGCCCTTGCCTGTATGGCAAAATGTGGATCAGATGTATTAGTTTTAACATTAGAAATTAAAGTTAGTTTTTTAAGTTCCGCAACTGTAGGAAATAATATTTCCACAGCAACAGTAATAAAGAATACTAAATCAATAGCATTTATAGAAGGAAAATTAGAAAATGCAGATGGAAAATTAATAGCCACTGGAACGTGTACAGCTATGTTAAAACCAAATTTTTATGAGAATTAGATATTAATTTACATATCCTAGGTCATGCCAAATTGAATAATTTTCTCTAAAAGTTTTAAGTGAAGACCATACTCTCTTAAATTCTGAGTTTTTTGAAGCTTCCTCTTCAACTACTATAAGCCAATTTTTTTTAAATAAGCTCATCATTTCTGGAGACCATTGATGAATTTTAACTCCTAATTCCTTAAGTTTATTAATAGCTTCAACCTGGACTGCCTCACTTTTTGCTAAACTATCAAGAAACATTTCTCCGCAAGTAACTTCTATTTGAGTTTTTTGTGATAAAGATAATGAATTCCATAAATCTAAATTTATCATAAGGTCTCCTAAACTTGCAGGTTGATGCCACCCAGGAAAATAATAGTTATTTGCTATTTCATGAAAGCCTAATTCTAAATCCATAGCTGGCATTCCATATTCAGTAGCATCTATAGTACCTAATTCTAGTGCAGGATATATGTCACCCCCAGCAAGTAGTTGAGTTGAAACTCCTAATTTTTCCATCACTTTAGCTCCAAGTCCCAAAAATCTCATCCTTAATCCTTTTAAATCTGCCACACTTTTAATTTCTTCTCTAAACCAGCCAGATCCCTCGGGAGAGATTGCCATACAGTGGATTGAATGGATATTATACTTATGGTATATTTCTTGAAAAATTAAATTACCGCCTCCATATCTTAGCCATGCTATATATTCACTTGGATTTGGACCAAAAGGATAAGTTGTAAAAAATTGTAAAGCTGGAACTTTTCCAGCCCAAAAAGCAGGTGAAGCCCAACCTGCATCTACACTTCCGCTAGATACGGCATCAAAAATTTCCATAGCAGGAACTAAGGCTCCTGGTTCAAAATATTTAATATTAATTGCACCTCCTGAAATATCATTAATTTTTTTTGTTAGCTTAATACCAGTTTCTCCTAAAATAATAAGGCTGGATGGAAAAGCTGCTGCCATTTTTATACTTATATTTTTAGATTCTTTATTAATATTTTTTGAATTTTTATCATCAGCTTTATTACAAGAAAGTAATAAAAGACTAAGAGATAACATTACCAATAATTTAATTAATTTCATATACACTCTCCAAGCTTCTTATACTCTAAACTTATTTATAAAAAATTATCAAATACTTTTAAATTTTGTTATATTAATATTTTTAATTTTAATCCCATAGAAACATTGGAAAAACATGATTAATAAAAATATTAAAATACATACCCCTTCTCTTATTGTTGATAGGAAATGTCTTATAAAAAACATCCAAACAATGTCAAAATTTGCATCTAAAAATGGTATTAATATCAGACCTCATGCTAAATCTCATAAGATGTCTAGCATAGCAAAACTACAATTGGAGAATGGTGCAATAGGAATATGTGTTGCAACACTCTATGAAGCAGAAGTAATGGTAAAAAATAAAATTAAAGGTGTTCTTTTAACTACTCCTATAACAAATAAACATGATAAAGAGCGCCTAAAACATATTATTGAATCATCTAAAAGCTTTATGATGATTATTGATAATATAATTTCAATTAAATACCTTGAAAGTATTTCTAAAAATTTAAAAAATAATATTAATCTATTAATAGACTGCGATATTATGAAAATAGGAAGTAATAAAATTTCAAGAACAGGTGTAGGAAATATTAAAGAAATAATAAATATTGCATACCAAATTAATAAAAATAATAATCTTAATTATATGGGAATAACAGCCTATGCAGGTGATATACAACATATTAATAATTATCAAAAAAGAAAAATTGAAACAACTTTTAGGCATGATTATTTAAATAAAATTATTAATAGTTTAAATAAAAAAAACTTATCTCCAAAAATTATTTCTGGTGGAGGCACAGGTTCACACGAAATAGATGCTAAAAGTAAACTTTATACTGAACTACAGCCTGGAAGTTACATATATAGTGATGCTGAATATGATAAAGTATCTATTTATGAATCAAAATTTAATCCATATAAGCCAGGTTTATTTATAGCTACTTCTATTATTAGTATTATAAATAAAAAAAGTTTTATCGTAGACGCAGGTTTAAAAGCCTTATCTAAAGATTCACATCTACTTCCAGTTCCATCTGGAAAATTTCTAATAGGTTCTAAATATAATTTTATGGGAGATGAGCATGGAAAAATAACTTTACCTAATAATTGTAAAATAATACCTGTATTAGGAGAAACTGTTTTTATCCAACCTGCACATTGTGATCCTACAGTTAACTTATATAACAACTGTAAAGTTATAAAAAATAATAAAGTAGAAGAGATATGGAAAATAGATGCTAGAGGTTATTTATAAACTATTATAAATCTTCTAATAATAATTGTACTTTATTTAAATACATTTTATCTAAATGATTTACAGGAATAATATCTAAAGCTTTTAGTAAAAGATTTTTAGCATAAGCTATATCTTCTATTTCATCTAGCAAAACTAAACCATTTGCGACCTCATAAATAATTCCAATATTTTTACTATCTAAATTTAAAGCCTTTTTGTAATGCTCTCGTGCAAACTCGGGCTTAGCGCCATATAAAAAATTTGCCATAAAACCTACTTTATTTACTATTTCAGCATTCCACGTACCTTTTGCAATTTGAGCTGATATATTTTTAGGGTTTTGTTTAATTGCTTCATCTAAATGAAATTCTATTTTTTCAGCATAACCTTGTTTTAAAGCACTCAGTACTCCTATTAACTGACTATGCCTTCCCATTGCATGGGCAGCTTCAACATGAGCTTCATCATTATTTATATCTATTTCTAAGGCATTTTCGGCATACCCTTTAGCCTCTTTAAAAACAGTAATTGCCTCTTCTCCATTTAATAAAAAATGTCCATATATAGATAAAGTCTTTGCGCGGAATATGTATGATTCGATTGAAGAATTTTGTGAGGCAACATCAACAGACTCAATATATTTACCTTGATCAAATAAAGTATTTGCTTCTTTCATTATATTATCATTTGAAAAAACAACTTTAATTAAGAGCAAAAACAAAATAAGAGGGTATAAAACACTTGTGATAAATATTCTAAATAAATACATAATATGGTTCTCCATTAAATGTGACATAGCTGTTATTTAATAAAATCACTATAAAAAAAATAAACAAAGCTTTATAAAGCACTTACTATTATATAGCACTATTAGATTACAAGGTAGGTAATATTAATTAAATGTTTTATAACCTTAAAGGAAATAAGAACTATATTTTATTCTTTGCATGTATAGCCACTGCATTAGTTACTGTAGACCTAGCATGTATATCTGTAGCATTACCAAAAATGCTTGGATATTTTTCTGCCAGTAAAATAGAAATTGCCTGGATTATAACTGTATATTCTATTTCTACTGCAATCTGCATACCTCTTCTAGGGTTTTTATCAGAAAAATTTGGCAGGAAAAATATTTATTTAATAGGTATAGCAGGCTTTTCAATGTTTTCAGCATTATCTGGTTTCTCTCAAAATTTAGATCAAATACTTATATTTAGAGCTCTACAAGGTGTTTTTAGTGCTCCTTTGGTAGCTTTAAGTCAATCCATAATTGTAAATGCTTTTCCAGAGAAAGAAAGAGGTAAAGCCCTATCTTTTTGGACTTTGGGTTTATTAATAGGACCACTAATTGGTCCTCTTTTAGGAGGATATTTTACAGAGCATTATAGTTGGAGATGGGTTTTTCTAATAAATGTTCCTATTGGAATTATAGCTTTTATAGGCTCTTACGTATGCTTAGAAAAAAATATAATAAATAAAAAAATTAAATTTGCTTTTCTAAGCTTTATTTTTTTAGCATTAGGAGCGTCTAGTATGCAGTTAGTACTTGATAGAGGACAAATATTAGATTGGTTTTCTTCTGATTTAATATTTAACTTAACAATATCAGCAATAATGTTTCTATTTGTATATATTTTAATGTATTTTACAAAAAGTAAAACGTTATACCCAAAAGAACTATTCTTTGATAAAAACTATATTGGAGGATTAATTTTTGTATTTTTATTTGGATTGCTTCTCGTTCCTCCCTTTATTTTAATGCCTGATTTTCTATCTTCTATAGGTGGTTACCCCATTGATAAAATAGGCATAATTTTAACTACTAGTGGGATAGGAGGGATGTCAGGAACATTATTAGCCTCAAGGCTTTTATCTTATGGCTATTATAAATCCCTTATGATTGTTGGTTTGTTAACTTATATGATAGGTCAGTTTTATATGACCTTATGGAATTCAGACGTAACCATGAATATGATGATGATAAATGGTATAATCAGAGGTTTGGGAATAGGTCTTTTTTACCCCGCGCTAGCTACAGCGACATATGTATCTCTTCCTTCAAAGTTTAGAGATCACGGAGCAAGCTTATTTCAATTTATAAGAAACCTTGGGTCTGCTGTAGCAATTGCTATAATTGTAATTTTAATGGATAGATTCTACAAAACTAATATTTCTGAATTAAGTTATAGAGTTACAGATAATTATAATCAGAATGAAGGCTTATTTAATAACTATAATATATATCCACTGAATATGAATAATACAAATTTTTTTATTAACCTTATTTCTCAAGAATCGCACCTTATATCATTTATAAATATAATGTTTATATTAACATTTTTACCATTGATATTTTTTCCATTTTTTCTATTATTCAAATCAAAACCAAAGGAAATTTATGAAAAATAATACTCTTAAAAAATTAGTTTCTTACAAAGATATATTTGATGAAAGGGTTAGGTGGGGTGATACTGATGGCTATAACCATGTTAATAATGTATCTATTTCAAGATACTTTGAGAGTGCTAGAGTTAATATAATACGAAATTTAGAATCAGAAAAATATAGTTTTGTAATAGTAAATTTTAATATTAATTATATAAGCCAAATATTTTATCCTAGTAAAATTAAAATTGGAACATCCATCAGTGATATTGGAAATAAATCTATAACCTTCGATCAGGCTTTATTTGTAGAAAATAAATGCAGAGCTTCAGCTAAAAGTATCTTAGCCTATGCTGATATAAAAGAATCTAAAGCATATAAAATATCTGAAGACATAAAATTGAAATTAAATAAAATCTATGGGGCGAATGACGAGATTTGAACTCGCGACCCCCGCTACCACAAAGCAGTGCTCTAACCAACTGAGCTACATCCGCCATAAATTAATATCTATCTAATACTAAATATAAATAAAATAAACAAATAGAATATGATAAATTATTTACGTAAATACTCAAATTTCTTATATTTGTATAAAATTTAATCATCTAATGATTATTTTTGCGACATATTTATATTTTTATGTTATTTAATAAATAGTTTTTATAGATTTTCTACTATATTAATAGTTGGCATAAAACATGCTAGTTAAAGTTATTAATATTGTTATGTAA
The DNA here is from genome assembly GCA_002684605.1 of Candidatus Pelagibacterales bacterium. The sequence continues at coordinate 15,308 of NYVM01000039.1, forward strand.
ACTTTTTAAGGAGTTAGAAATGAAAAAAATTGAAGCAATTATAAAACCATTTAAACTTGATGAAGTGAAAGATGCACTTCAAGAAGCGGGTGTACATGGTATTACAGTAACTGAAGCAAAAGGTTTTGGCAGACAAAAGGGTCATACAGAGCTTTATAGAGGAGCTGAATATGTTGTAGATTTTTTACCAAAATTAAAAATAGATATTGTAATTGCAGATGATTTATTAGAACAAGCTATAGAAGCTATACAAAAATCAGCTCATACCGGAAGAATTGGTGATGGTAAAATTTTTGTAACTAATGTTGAACAAGCAGTAAGAATAAGAACCGGTGAATCAGGGGAATCTGCTATTTAAGTTATAATATATAAACAATAGGGAATAAGAAAAATGGCTAATAAGACCACTACAAAGAAAAATACAGCTAAATCTATCATAAAAATGATATCTGATAAAGATATTGCGTTTGTAGATTTCAGGTTTACAGATCCAAGAGGTAAATGGCAACATACAGCTCAGACTGTAAGTTCTCTGGATGAAGATGTATTAAATGAAGGTATAATGTTTGATGGTTCATCTATAGCTGGATGGAAAGCTATTAATGAATCAGATATGATTTTAAAGCCTGACTTTGATAGTGCTGTATTAGACCCATTTACTGCACAACCAAGCCTAATATTGTTTTGTGATATTATTGAGCCAAGTACAGGTAAAAGATATGATAGAGATCCTAGATCAACAGCAATAAGAGCAGAGGAATATGTAAAAGCATCAGGAATAGGTGATACAGTTTACTTTGGTCCTGAAGCTGAATTTTTTGTTTTTGATGATGTTAAATGGAATGTCTCTATGAATAATGTTGGTTACCAAATTGATTCAGAAGAAGGCCCATATAATTCTAATTCAGATTTTGATGGTGGAAATGTAGGTCATAGCCCAGCCGTAAAAGGAGGTTACTTTCCTGTAGCTCCAGTAGACTCTATGACAGATATTAGAGCTGAAATGGTTACTTCAATGATGGAGATGGGACTACCTATGGAAAAACATCACCATGAAGTTGCTCCATCTCAGAATGAATTAGGCTTTAAATTTGGACCAATGACTGCAACAGCTGATTGGATACAAATATATAAATATTGTGTGCATATGGTAGCGCACTCTTATGGTAAAACAGCTACTTTTATGCCAAAACCTATAGTTGATGATAATGGATCTGGAATGCATTGCCATCAATCTATTTGGAAAGACAATAAGCCAATTTTTGCTGGTGATGAATATGCTGGTTTAAGTGAGACTTGTCTTTTTTACATTGGTGGAATTATAAAACATGCAAAAGCTTTAAATGCTTTTACTAATGCAAGTACCAATTCTTATAAAAGGTTAGTTCCAGGTTTTGAAGCTCCTGTCCTGTTAGCTTATTCAGCTAAAAATAGATCAGCTTCATGCAGAATACCTTATGCTACAAGCAAAAATGCAAAACGAGTAGAAGTGAGATTTCCAGATCCAACTGCGAATCCTTATTTAGCTTTTTCTGCTATGCTAATGGCAGGAATGGATGGAATTAAAAATAAAATTCATCCGGGAGATCCAATGGATAAAAACCTTTATGATTTGACCCCTAACGATCTAAAAAATGTACCAACTGTTGCTGCAAGTCTTTCTGAGGCACTAGCAGCTTTAGATAAAGATAGAAAATTTTTAACTGAAGGTGGTGTATTTACTGATGAACAAATAGATGCCTATATTGAACTTAAAAAAGAAGAAGCGCATAGAGTTGATTACACTCCACATCCTGTAGAGTTTGATATGTACTATTCTTGCTAACAAAGTATTAAGAAAAAGCTATAAGAGCCATTCTTGTAGCTTTTTCTACATATAGGTGCAAACTTTTTTATACATACTAAATATATTACTTGATGGTTATCAATAATATAATTATACGTTAATTATGTTAGATTTATTCGACAAAAAACCAAATCAAGAAAACTCCTATGAAGCTAAAGACATAGAAGTTCTTGAAGGTTTAGAACCTGTTAGGCAAAGACCTGGCATGTATATCGGCGGGACTGATAAAAAAGCTCTTCATCATCTAGCTTCAGAAATAATAGACAATTCTATGGATGAAGCTGTAGCAGGTCATGCCTCAATAATATATATTAAACTAAAAGATAATAACAAATTATGTATTAGAGATAATGGAAGAGGTATTCCAGTTGCTAAACATCCTAAACGTCCTAAATTATCTACTTTAGAAGTTTTATGCACAACACTTCATTCAGGTGGAAAATTTAGTTCCAAAGCTTATAATACCTCTGGCGGACTTCATGGAGTAGGACTATCAGTTGTTAACGCTCTTTCAGAAGATTTATTAATAGAAGTTAATAGAGATAAAAACTTGTGGAGACAAGAGTACTCAAAAGGTAAGCCAAAATATGATATTAAAAAGATACAAGAAAGTAATAAAAAAGGAACTTATATAGAATTTATACCTGATAAAGAAATATTTGGAGATGAAGTTATCTTTGACCCAAAAATTCTAAGAGAAATGGCAGAATCAAAAGCTTATTTATTTAGAGGAATAACTATAAATTGGGAATTTGAAACAGATAATACTGAAAATAGAGAAAAATTAAGTTTTAACTTTCCCGAAGGAATAAAAGATTTTTTAGTAAATAAATTATCGGATGGACCATTATTAATTGAGGAAATGTTTTGTGGCAAAACAAGCTTAGAATCAAAAGAAGAAATAATAGAATGGGCAATATGTTGGCCTCTAAAATTAGAGGCTAATTTAGTAAGTTTCTGTAATACAATACCAACTGTAGAAGGTGGAAGCCATGAAAACGGTTTTAAAGTTGGTTTAACTAGAGCTATGAGGTCATTTGGAGAGATAAATAATATAAAAAAATCTGAAAAAATTACGTCTGAAGACTTATTAGGTAAATCATATGGTATTATATCTATATTTATTACAAATCCACAGTTTCAAGGACAAACCAAGGAAAAACTATCCTCTCCCAAAACACAAAAATCTATTGAAAATTATTTAAAAGACCACTTTGAAGTCTGGCTAAATAATAATTTAGAAATTGCAAAATACTTACTAAATGAAACTATTAATAGATCTGATGAAAGAATTCGTAAAAGAAAAGAAAAAGATGCAAATAAGAATAATTTAATTAAAAAAATATATTTACCAGGAAAACTAGCAGATTGCTCTCAAAAAGAAGCTAAGGGTTCAGAGCTATTTATTGTTGAAGGAGATTCTGCGGGCGGATCAGCGAAACAGGCAAGAAAAAGAGAAAATCAAGCAATACTAGCTCTAAGGGGAAAAATACTTAATGTTGCTTCTGCAACTAAAGATAAAATGGAACAAAATAAAGAACTTAGTGATTTAACAAAAACTCTGAACTGTGGAACTAGAGACAAATTTGATTTAGATAAACTTAGATATGAAAAAATAATAATAATGACCGATGCGGATGTAGATGGAGCTCACATTACATCTTTATTACTAACATTCTTTTTTCAAGAAATGAAAGAGTTGGTTATAGCTGGAAATTTATATCTTGCACAACCTCCCCTATTTAGAATAACGCAGAAAGATTTAACATTTTATGCTATGGATGATTCTCATAAAGATGAAATTATAAAAAAGAATTTTAAATCTAATAGTAAGATTGAAATTAGCCGATTTAAAGGCTTAGGAGAGATGCCTGCAAAACAGCTCAAAGAAACTACAATGGATCAAAATAATAGAATTTTAATAAGAGTAAATTTGCCAAGAGATATAATACCACAAACATCTATATTTGTAGATGATGTAATGGGAAAAAATCCTGAAAAAAGATTAAAGTTTATTAAAGATAAAGTTAAAGCTAATGATATAAATTTTGTAGATTAATATGTAATATTTATTTATATATAATGTGAGCATATGAATTTAAAATAATAAATTTTCTGAAAACATATAAGGATTGAAATGACTGAAAAATATGATGTTTTTATAAAAAATGGTGATGTAATAATAGGACAAAGTATAGAAAAATTAAATATAGGAATCAAAGATCAAAAAATTACTTTACTAACTACAAATACAAATTATGAAGCAGAAGAAGTTATTGATGCAAAAAACCTAACGATTATGCCAGGCGTAATAGATAGCCAGGTACACTTTAGAGAGCCTGGATCAGAACATAAAGAAGATATGAATACTGGAACACAAGGTGCTGCTTTAGGAGGTGTAACCAGTATTTTTGAAATGCCTAATACATACCCTCCAACTGCTACAGTAGAATTACTAAATGATAAATTTGAATTAGCAAAAGGCAGAATGTGGGTAAATTATGCTTTTTTTGGGGGAGCTACAGGAGGAAACATATCATCATTACCTGACCTAGAAAAAGTTCCAGGCTGCGTAGGAATAAAAATTTTTATGGGATCTTCAACAGGAAACCTGCTTGTAGCAGATGATGAAACTTTATTAAAAGTGCTTAAAAGTAGAAAAAATAGAGTTGCAGTGCATGCTGAAGATGAACCAAGATTAATAGAAAGAAAAAGTGTAATAGAAAACAATGATGTAAATTATCATCCTATATGGAGAGATGAAGAAACATGCTTAAAAGCAACTAAGCGTGTTATAAAAGCTGCAAATGCATCAAAACTACCTGTACATATATTACATATCACAACAGAAGAAGAGATTGAATATATTAAAAATAACAAAGAATATATTAGCGTTGAAGTGACTCCACAGCATTTAACTTTACATGCTCCAGATTGTTATAATGAACTCGGTACATTTGCACAAATGAATCCTCCTATAAGAGAAAAAAGGCATTTAGATGGGTTATGGAGAGGAATCAATGAAGGTGTTGTTGATGTAATTGGATCAGACCATGCTCCTCATACTAAAGAAGAAAAACTAAAACCATATCCTGAAAGTCCTTCAGGTATGCCAGGAGTTCAAACATTATTACCAATTATGCTAAATCATGTAAATAATGGCAAAATGAGCATATTTAAATTATGTGAATTAATATCCACTAACCCTGCCAAACTTTATAAAGCTCTAAATAAAGGCGAAATCAAATTAAATTATGATGCAGATTTAACTATAGTCGACCTAAATAAGAAGGTTAAAATAACTGATGAAATGATGGCCAATAAATCTGGTTGGACACCCTATAACAATAAGAATGTAAAAGGCTGGCCAGTAATGACTATTGTAAATGGAAAAGTCATAATGAAAGATGGAAAATTAATAGATACTCCCAATGGTAAGCCAGTATTATTTGACAGAAAATGAAAATAAAATTTTTTAAAATAAATATTTACCTTATTTACTTTATATTTTTATTAAACATATTTAAAATTTCTTCCTCCTATGCAGAAAACATTGAAGTTTTTGATATACCGTATGATTTTAAAGAAAGTGCCTTAGTTTTAGATTATAATGAATCTATAACAGGTGTTATTAAAATTAATCCAAAAGATAGCTTTTTTTCAGAATATACATGGCTAAAATTATATAAAATAAAAGATAAAGAATTAATTATCAATGAATGGCTGCATGATCGACTTAGTCAAGAAATCCATAATATTATTAATGTTGAAAGATTAATAAGAGGTTCAGATAGTCCTATTTTAGAAGCTAGAATGAATTATTCTCTTACAGATACCCCATCAATTGATAAGACTATTAAAATAGCTACTATTAATCCTGAATTATTCTGTGATGACTTAGTTGAAGGCTTTAATAAAGAAGGGAAATATTCACAACTATATTGTTCCTACCCTTTAGGACTATTTAAATTTTATTTAGTTTTAAGGCTTCAAAAAATAAATGATATATATTATTATATAGGAACTAGTGCTCTAAACCATATACGAATTAGAAAAGTATTAGAGATTGCTAATACATTTTCTCTTAATTAATAAGGAAATTAAATGTCTTCTTCATACGAAAAAAAGTTAACTGAACTAAATAAACAAGATTTTAGAGCTTCAGCTTGGTCTGATATTTTTCTTTTAAAAGACCAACTATCAGAAGAAGAGAATATGATTAAAGAAACTGCTGCAAATTATGCACAAGATAAATTAATGACTCGTGTGCTTGATAACAATCGTAATGAAAGTTTTGATAAAAATATTTTTAGAGAAATGGGTGCAATTGGCTTACTAGGATCAACGATCAAAGGTTATAACTGTCCAGGTGTCTCATATGTTGCCTATGGTTTAATTGCCCGAGAGATTGAACGAGTAGATTCTAGCTACAGATCATGCATGAGTGTACAATCTAGCTTAGTTATGCACCCAATTTATACATTTGGTTCTAAAGATCAAAAAAATCGTTTTTTACCAAAGCTTGCATCAGGTGAACATGTTGGAGCTTTTGGCTTAACAGAGCCTAATCATGGGTCAGACCCGGGAAGCATGGAAACTAAAGCAGTAGAAACGCAAGGAGGATATATTTTAAATGGATCAAAGACTTGGATAACAAACTCTCCAATTGCTGATATTTTGATTATATGGGCTAAAGATGAACAGAATATATTAAGAGGGTTTATAGTAGAAAGAGGATTTAAAGGTTTAGAAACTCCAGCCCTTAAAGGAAAGTTTTCTTTAAGAGCCTCTACTACTGGTATGATTCATTTATCAGATGTTTTTGTTCCTGAAGAAAATAAACTGCCTCATGTTAAATCATTTAAAGGACCTTTCTCATGTCTTGACTCTGCAAGATACGGTATAGCATGGGGAGCATTAGGAGCTGCTGAATTTTGCTGGCATGCAGCATTACAATACACCTTAGATAGAAAGCAGTTTGGTAAACCTTTAGCGGCTAATCAATTAATACAAAAAAAATTAGCTGATATGCAAACAGAAATTAGTTTAGCATTGCAAGGTAGTTTAAGAGTAGGCAGATTAAAAGATGAAGGTAAATCAACTCCAGATATGGTCTCATTAATCAAGAGAAACAGTACAGGTAAAGCCTTAGAAATTGCAAGAATAGCAAGAGATATGCATGGCGCGAATGGTGTAAGTGATGAATATCATGTTATTAGACATGTAATGAATCTAGAAGCTGTTAATACTTATGAAGGAACACATGATATTCATGCATTAATTCTAGGTAGAGCCCAAACTGGTATTGCTGCATTCTAATTAAATTAATTATCTTCTATTAGTTTAATAATTGCTGTGTAATCCAAGTCTCCATTACCTTGCTTTACAAAATCTTTATACATATCTAAAGCTAAAGAACCTATAGGTGTATTTAAATTTACTGATGCTGCTGATGCCTGAGCTAAAGATAAATCTTTTACCATCATACTTGCTGCAAAACCTGGCTTAAAACCATTATTTGCTGCTGCTGTTTCTATAATATCTGCTACAGGTAAATGATTTAACATAGCCCAAGACATACCTGTTGCTTTAGAGCTTATTTCAAAAAATTTATTTTGATCTAAACCTAGTTTTTTTGCCATTGTAAATGATTCACTAAGAGCTATCATAGATATACCTAGGATCATATTATTACATATTTTTGCAGCCAACCCTGAGCCTAAGTCACCTGCATGAACTACTTTTTTACCCATATTATTTAAAATTGGTAATGCTAAATTAAAACTCTCTTCATTACCTCCAACCATAAAAGTTAAAGTTCCATTATCTGCACCTACTACTCCTCCTGATACTGGAGCATCTATAATATTCATATTATATTGATTAGCTTTTATTCCAACGGTTTTAATACTTTCAATATCAATAGTAGAACAATCTATTAATAAAGTTTTCTTATTACTATTTTCAATAATACCTGATGACCCTAAATAGACCTCTCTTACATGCGAGCCTTCTGGCAGCATAGTAATGATAACCTCTTTGTCTTTAACCGTATTAACAATGTCTGAGCAACCAATACATCCTTTTTTAGAAAGCCCATCTACTATATCCTTATTAAGATCGTATATATGAACATCATGTTTAGCCTTAACTAAATTTAAAGCCATTCCACTTCCCATATTTCCTAGTCCAATAAAACCTATTTTCATATCATTTCCTTACTTGATTATATTGCTAAATCACCTTTTCCTAAAGACTTAAAGTGAGAAACAACAAGTTTACTACTAACTTCTTGAACCTTATTAGGGCTCCATATAGGTTTAAAATCTTTATCGACTAAAACAGACCTTACTCCTTCATAAAAATCAACTCCTGTCATACACGACTGAGATAACCTGTAATCCATAATTAAATTGTCTTTAAAAGACTTATATTTAGATAACCTTAATTGTTTCAAACTAATTTTTAGACTTGTGGGAGAAGATTTATTCATAGCCTTAAAAGCTTCTTCAGCCCATATTTCATTAGAGCTTTCTAATAGAGAAATAATTTTTTCAACTTTATTGTATTTAAAAATACTATTTATATTTTTATTTAGTGAAGGAAATATAGATGAATTTGTCTTTTCAGAGTATTCGTCAATAATTTTATGAATAGACCTCATATTTTTAATATTAATTAAGCGTTTTTCAAGAGATTTAAAGTTATTCCTGCTTACACAATAATTAGCTAATCCTAATTCTATTAGGTCTCCACTAACTAACCTTTTACCAGTTAATGCAATATATAAACCAATGTTACTTTTTAACTTGGATAAAAAGTTGGAAGAACCAACATCTGGAAAAAGTCCAATTGTGCACTCTGGCATAGCAAACTTAACGTTTTCAGAAACAACAACTATACTACTATGCATCGCAATACCTACTCCACCCCCCATACAAATTCCATTTACAAAAGAGATTATAGGTTTTTTATATTTTTTTATTAAGTAATTAAGTTTGTATTCTCTATAAAAAAAATTTTTTCTTAATTTATTAATATTAGTTAAGTTTTCTTCATAAAAGCTTTTTACATCACCTCCTGCACAAAAAGCTTTATCTCCTTCTCCTTTAAAAATTACTAATTTAATATTTTTATTTTTATTAATATTTTTTAAACATTCTTCTATGCTAATAATCATTTCATAATTAAGTGCATTTAAATTAGTAGGCCTATTAAGTGTTATAATTGCTGCATTTCCATTCTCGCTGTATTTAATAGACATATATAACCTACCTATTTGCTAATAAGGACCTAGAAATCACAACTCTCATCACTTCGTTAGTACCTTCTAAAATTTGATGAACCCTTACGTCCCTAACAAACCGTTCTATTTGATACTCAGCTAAATATCCATATCCTCCATGTAACTGAAGCGCTTCATTGCATATTGAAAACCCTATATCAGTAGCAAATCTTTTTGCCATAGCACTTATCTTAGTTGAATCTTGCCCTAAGTCATCTATTTCTGAAGCGGCTTTTAATACCATTAACCTTGCAGCTTCTAGTTGTGTTGCCATATCTGCTAATTTAAATTGTGTAGCTTGAAAATCTGCAATTTTTTTTCCAAATTGGGTTCTATCATTTACATAATCTAAGGATTTTTCTAAGCAAATTCTTGCTGCACCTAAAGAGCAAGATGCAATATTGATTCTACCGCCATCTAATCCTTGCATTGCAATTTTAAAACCTTCTCCTTCTTTACCAATTAAATTTTTTATTGGAACTTTACAGTTTTCAAATATTACTTGTGCTGTGGGTTGTGAATTCCAGCCCATTTTATCTTCCAATTTACCAAATGATAACCCTTCAGAATCTTTATCAATTAATAAACACGAAATACCATTCGAACTTTTATCTCCTGTTCTGACCATTGTTAAATAAGTATCAGATATAGTAGCACCAGATATGAATGCTTTTGTCCCATTTAATATATAATAATCTCCTTCTTTAACTGCAGAAGTACTTAATGCAGCGGCATCAGAGCCAGACCCTGGCTCAGTTAAGCAATAGGATGATATATATTCCATGGTTAACAGTTTTGGTAAATATTTATCAAAATGGTATTTTGTACCATATTTAGAAACCATCCAAGTAGCCATATTATGTATAGATATAAAAGCTGCTGTTGACGGACAAGCTGTAGACAACTCTTCAAATATAATTGCAGCATCCAGCCTACCCAAACCAGTTCCACCTAGTTTTTCATCTACATAGATGCCACCTAAACCTAAAGTTGCAGCCTCTCTTAGAACATCAATTGGAAGTGTTTTTTCCTTATCCCATTTATTTGCATAAGGAGCCATTTTATCCTTAGCAAAAGCTTGAATCATAGATTTAAATGCAATTTGATCATTACTTAGAGAAAAGTCCATGTTATATCCTATTAATTATTGTATTTATAGATTAAAATCCCTATTAAGAGAGAAAAATTTTAAAAAACTATTATTATAATATAGTATAATTTTAAATAATTAGGAAATATATATATGAGTAATAATTATATAAATATAGCTTCGTCTTCTTACCCTAGCACAAGGATGAGAAGAAATAGACGGACTAATTGGAGCAGAAGATTAATAGAAGAAAATAGACTTTCTGTTAATGATTTAATATTGCCTATATTTATTACAGATGGTGATAAAAAAACTGTTATTAATTCAATGCCAGGTGTTTACAGAACTCCAATCACTCAAATTATTGAAACTGTGCAAGAGGCTAAAGAATTAGGCATACCAGCTATAGCACTATTTCCTGAAACAAATACCGCTCTTAAAGATGAACAAGGGACTGAAGCGTTAAATGGTAAAAATCTTGTATGCAGAGCAACTAACTTAATTAAAAAAAATATTAATGATATTGGAATAATAACGGATGTAGCTTTAGACCCTTATACTAGTCATGGGCATGATGGTTTATTAAAAGATAATGAAATATTGAACGATGAAAGCGTAGAAATATTATGCAAACAAGCCGTTATTCAAGCTAAGGCTGGGTCAGATATTATAGCTCCTAGTGATATGATGGATGGCAGAATAGCTTTAATTAGAAAAGAGCTAGATAAAAATGGTTTTAAAAATACTCAAATAATGTCTTATGCTGCAAAATTTGCATCCTGTTTCTATGGCCCCTTTAGAAATGCAATTGGATCAGAATTAAATATAAGCAAAAAATCTAAAAAAAGTTATCAAATGGATTACTCAAATTCAGATGAAGCCTTAAGAGAAGTTAGCTTAGATATCTCTGAAGGAGCAGATATGATTATGATAAAACCAGGTATGCCCTATTTAGATATAATTTATAGAGTAAAATCTACATTCAAAATGCCTACATACGCATACCAAGTTTCTGGGGAGTATGCTATGATTATGGCTGCCATAAATAATAAATACTTGGATAAAGATAAGGCTATTTTAGAATCTCTTAGCTGCTTTAAAAGAGCAGGAGCAGATGGAATTTTAAGTTATTTTGCCATAGATGCGGCCAAATTAATAAAACAAGGTTAATTTTATGATTAATAATATAAATTTATTATCTATAGCTCCTATGATGGATAGAACAGATTTACATTACAGAAATTTGTTAAGATTAATTTCTAAAAATACACTTCTTTATACAGAGATGATTAATACGAATGCTATTATACACGATCAAAATAATAGATTTAGTATAGAATCTGACTGTAATGGACCAGTAGCATTACAGATTGGATGTTCTGATCCTGCCTCTGCAGCTAAAGCTGCAAAAATATTTTCAAAATCAAATTTTCAAGAAGTTAATATTAATTGTGGATGCCCATCTAACAAAGTTGTAAATGGAAATTTTGGTGCATGCTTAATGAAAGAACCTAAAAAAGTTGGTGAAATGATAGAAGCCATCAAGGAGAATTGTGACATACCAGTTACTGTAAAAACTAGAATTGGTTTAGATAATTATGATACAGATCAATTTCTTGAAGAATTTATTTCTGAACTAGATGAAAAAAAAGTTTCTACTGTTATTATTCATGCACGTATCGCAATTCTAAAAGGTTTATCTCCTCATGAAAATAGAACAATTCCTCCACTTAATTATCAAAGAGTAAAGTATATAAAAAAAACTTTTAAGCATATGAGAATTATAGTAAATGGAGGTATTATTAATTTAAATGATGCAAAAAATTTCTTAAAAGATTTTGACGGAGTTATGATTGGAAGAGCAGCATGGGATAACCCATGGATGTTTAGTAATGCAGAGAATGCCTTTTTTGATAAAAATATTAATGTCTCTAGATATGAAATTATTAATAATTATCTTGAATATGCAAATAAATATCTATCTTTAGGACATACTCAACGTAGATTAATTCGCCCTCTTTTTAATATGTTCTATGGAGTTCAAGGCTCTAAGTTATGGAAACAGCAATTAAATGATATTGCTAATAATAAAATAGATATAAATAGTATTTCTAATTTAGCATATCAAATAGAAGATATGATATTAGATGCTGCTTAATTATTAGAACTTTTTTTATTAAATGACCCGAATGCTAGCATAAAGGCAGGCAATATTAATAAATTCAATATAGTAGATGTGGCAAGACCACCTATTATTATAGAAGCCATCGGACCCATAATTTCTCTTCCAGCATTATCAGCATCAAAAGCTATTGGAAGCATAGCTAAGCCAGTAACTAATCCAGTCATCAATATAGATGGTAGCCTTTCCTTCGCTCCTTTAATAGCTGTTTCTTGGTTCCAATCATATCCAGATTTAAAAACTAAATATTGGTAATGAGAAACTAACATAATAGAGTTTCTAAGAGTTATTCCAAATAAAGTAACAAACCCAACTATGGAACCTATAGATAATAAACCACCACCTAATATTGCTGCAACAACTCCTCCAATTAAAGCGAATGGTAAGTTAATTAATATTAAAAAAGTATTTTTTATATTACCTATAGCAATTAACACTAGAAATAAAACTCCTATTAAAACCAAACAAGAGGTTGTAATTAATTCTATGCGTGCTTTTTTTCCTTCGACAGCACTACCTGTTATATTTGTATAAATATTATTACCTAAATCTGTATTATCAATTATAGAACTGATCTCATTTAAAGCCATATTTGTGGCACCATTTTTAGCTTTAGCTGTAATTATTTGTACTTTTCGACCAGAATCATGAAGTATATTATATCTACCTTTAGTAATGAATATATTTGAAACATCTTGTAGTTTTATAGATTTTTCACCCTTATCAAATAAAACAATGTTTTTAAGTTTATTAATATGATCTAATTTCCAGTTATCTTTATATGATAAAACAATTGGTATTCTAATCATATCTTGATAGTAAGTATCAATCACAACTCCATCTAATGCTGAATTAATTATTGAGTACGTTTCATCAATAGAAATATTATGCAATGCTAATAATTTATAATTTAGTTCTATATTTATTTGTGGTTTACCCAAAATTGATTTTAATTGTATGTTTTGTAAAGCAGAACTATCTTTAATTTTTTTGTATAGTCTTGAACTTGCAATATCTATTTCAGATAAATTATTGCCAAATATTTGAAGCACAATTGGTGAACTGTATCCAGAGGATGTTTCATCAACTCTTTCTATTAAGAAAGAGTTAGCTTCAAAAGATATACCGGGAGTATTAACTAATATATCTTTAATTTTATTAAAAATAATTTGTTGTTTTCTTCCACTTAAACTCTCTAATTCAACTTCAAACTCAGAATAATGGCTCCCAAAAGTGTCCGCACCTCTCTCAGCCCTACCTGCCCATTGAGACATTGTTTTTACACCTTCTATATCTAATATATTTTTCGTAATAATATTTCCTAATCTCACTGTTTCGGATAAAGAGGTTCCTGTTAAAGATGAAGTATGTATCATAAAATGCCCTTCTCTTAATTCTGGTAAGAAACCTAGCATTAGTTTTGGCACTAAAAATATTCCAGAGAAACAGAATAATAATGCACACACAGAAGAAATTTTAGGAAACCTTGATAAAAAATATAACGCTTTTTCATAACTAGGATTAATTAATTTAATAATTAATGGGTCTTTTTTTTCGGAATATTTATTAAAACTAATACTTGCTAATGCAGGCGTTAGTGTAAGTGCAGAAATTAATGATGAAAATATAGCTAATATATAAGCTATACCTAATGGGGCAAACATTCTACCTACCACACCAGATAAAATTAATAGAGGAATAAATACTAACATAACAATTAATGAAGCGAATACCACAGATCCTCTTACCTCTATGGATGCTCGATATATAACTTTTAAATTATGTAGAGGTTTCTTTAATTTACTATTTTCTCTTAATCTTCTTAATATATTTTCAATATCTATAATTGCATCATCTACAACTTCACCTAAAGCTATTGCTAAACCACCTATTACCATTATGTTTAGACTAGTACCTGTAGTCAATGTTAGGATAGCTGCTAAAATTAGTGATATTGGAATAGCTAAAGCGGAAATAAGAGCTGCTTTTAAATTTGACATAAAAACTATTAAAACTAATAAGACTAATATTCCACCAATAGCTAAATGATCAAGAATGCTATGTAAGCTTTTTAAAATATAATTAGCAGGTCTAAAAATTTGATTATTTAGCTGAATATTATTTTTTGCAGTTAACTCATTTAAAGCAATTAAGGCTTCATCTATAGCTTTAGTAACTGCTACTGTATCAGCATTCAACTGACCTATAACCATTACTATTACACCAAGCTTTCCTTCTATGCTTGCCTTACTAATCTGTCTAGATGCATTAAACTCAATTGTTGCAATATCACTTAATTTAATGATCTGACCAGACTCATTTACTATATTAATAGATTTAATTTTATTAAGAGAAATCAGATTATTTTGAACAACTTGTATTTCTTGATTACTAGTAACCAACGAACCAAATATTTTTAAATTAGCATTTTTAAGATTTTTTATTACTAAATCTATAGGAATTGAATATTCAATTAATTTATCTTTATTTAGAATAATATTTAATTGTTTTTGTTCTCCTCCAAATATATTAACATCAGCAACACCTTTTACAGATAGTAATGCCGGAGAAACATGTTGTTCAACAAAACTCCTCAAATCAAGTAAGCTCTTATTATCAGATGAATAACCTATAGTCATAATTGTAGCTGCTGAAGAAGCTAGAGGCATTATGATTGGAGACTTCACAAATTTAGGAAGAATATTTTTAGCTCCATTTAATCTTTCTGTAACTAATTGTCTATTATTACTGTGTGATGAACCCTCAATAAAAGTTAAAGTTAAAACAGATAATCCTGCTATAGACTCAGATCTAAGATATTCTATATTTGGTATACCACTTAAAAGAGATTCTAAAGGCCTAGTTACACTATTTTCTACTTGTTCTGAAGATAGACCTAGAGCTTCCGTTTGAATAATTACAAGTTTTGGTGAAAATTCTGGAAATATATCTAAAGAAGTTTGGAAAAGTTTCCAACTACAAAATATTGTAAGCAAAGTTATAAAAGCAATAATTATATATGGTTTATAAATAGAAAAACGAATTAAAGAATAAAACATATTAATAACTAATCATCATCTTCTTGCATTATTTGTGTTCTAAACTCTTCAGCAAATAATACTTGAGCACCAGAATTAACAATATTAATGTTTTTTAATTCCTCATTAACAAATAATTGACCATCATTCATAATATTAAATTTACTAAATTCATATCTAGTAAATAAATAATCTTCTTCTTTAAAATAAGACCAGATCTTACCATTGTGATATATTAAAGCATTTTCAGGAATAAAATAACCCTCCATAGAATCTATAGTATTAGCATAAACTATAATTTTTCTCTCCGGTGATAAACTATCACCATCTAGGTAAAACAGCCCAACATTTCCAAAAAGTTTTGAAGCTTCATCATTCAAAGTTAAAAAAGTTAAATTTTTATTCTTATAGAAATAATTATTATTAGGGTTTTCATATTCTATATTTTCAATTGCAATTATAGATGCAAATTTATTAACTAAATTATTATATACAGACCTCTCACCTATTATATCTTTTAGAATAAAGTCACCAAATGATCTCTTAATTAAAGCAGATCTTTCTTTTAATTTTTTATTTAAGCGAATTATTTCTGAATTTATAGACATGAGTTTGTACTTAGATTCTTCCAAATTTTTTAGGGGTATACTACCATCTATTTCATATAATATTTTTAAACGATTATAATTATTTTTAAGATAATTTTTTTCAATAATTACTCTATCTAGTTGTAATTTTAATGCATCATATGTTTGAACTAATTCTAATAATCTTTTAGGATTAATAGATAAAGCATTTTTTTCTTCTTGAAACATAACTGTTTGTTTTATCAATATTTGAGTTGAAATACCTGCAAGGTCATATTCTTCCTGTGACAAAAGAATAGCCACGCCATCTTTATAAGTTACTAATCTATTTAATTCAGTATCATCATTATCACCTATTTCATTTAATTCTAATTCTTGATCCTTATTAGATGCAGTTCCAGAATAATTATTTGAAAAAAATAAATAAGCAAAGGACCCAAAAATAATTAGAGATAATATATATATTAATATCTTCATTTTAATTTGCCTTCATTTATATGCGAAAAATAATCAATTGGGTAATATGCCCTTTGAGGGATATAACTCCCTTTAAAATAACTTTGCCCTAAACTTTCTTCAAATTCAAATAAAGAGCTCATTCTAGAAAAATTTGAATTAGTTATTAATTTCTCTCTTTGCAAGATTAATAATTCAGCTTTTTTAATATTTGATATACTTAATTGCCCATTATTCTTACTATCTATCACTCTTAACAAATTTAGATTAGCGTTTTCTAATAATGATAGTGCTGCATAATATTCTGCATTTACTACTAGCATTTTCGCATATGCGCTTTGTACTTGGCTAAGTATAAGACTTTGAGTTGCTTCAAAACTTGCCTTCATTACATCCCTCTTTAAATAAGCCTTACTAATTTTTGCATTAGTAAGCTCTTTATTACCTAATAATATAGCCCCTGATATATTAAATATAAGGTCAGTTTGATCCCATAATATACCGGGCGTTATAGACGTAACTAATTTATTCTCTTCAGCGACTAGTAATCTTAACTCTAGTTCTGTTTCAGCATATTTAGATAAAGAGGCAAGTACTTCTCCCCTATTTATTAATGCAATATTTAATTTATTATTTAATTGACTTTCAAAATCTTTTAATGAAGGTACCTTTTCGTTTTCAAAGCTTATTTTTTTATCAATTATCATATTCATAGGAACATTCATCATACTTGCTAAATAAATTCTAGAAGCTTTTATCTTAGCTTTGATAATTCCTAATTTACTTTCTAATTCTTCAATATTAATTTTTTCTTTATCTAATAATAATTTTGAAATCAAACCTTGATTAAATAAATTATTTGAAATTGTATAACTTTCATATGATTTAGTAATTATTTTCTCCTCGATAGAGTATTCATGTTCATATTTTAAAATATTCACTATAGACTTTAATATACTTGTTCTTAATTCCCATACAGGTTCCGTAATTTCCAGAGCCTTAGTAATAGATCTAACTCTAACTAAATCAGATTTAATTTTTTTTATAGAGATTTTTTTCATAGGAATTTCAATACTAAGACCAAGTGAAAATGGTTTCCCTTCAGAATGATACTCTATTAAGGGTGTTAGAATATAACTCCTATAACCTGCAGCTAATACTTGTATATCCGATGCTAATAAACCATATTCTGCTCGTTTTAATGCTAATGGCTTATTATAATAAATTCCTATCATTACAAGGAGGTCAGAATTCCAATTAGTGCCCTCTTTAGGTATTGAAAAGTTATAGTTTTCAAGAAAATCAATAAGATTTTTATCTTCTTTACTAATAGACATTAATTCTGTTGAAGACTTTTCTATTTCTATTGGAACAGAATCAATATCTTTAATTGTGTTGCAGCTAAATAGCATCAAAATTAAAAGATAATGAAATTTATTTTTAAACATACTTAACATCAATAATATTACTTTATTTATCATATAAATTAATCACACATTTGATTTAGAAACCTTAAACTTAAAAACCATTTTTAAGCCCCCACCGTCTCTATCCAATGCAAATAATTCTCCACTGTATGAAACTACTATATTTTTTGCAATATACAACCCAATTCCATTTCCATTGGACTTACTATATTTTTTAAGAAAAATATTTTTCTTGTCTTCATCAAGGATGCCTGGCCCTCTATCAGATATTATTAAATCAATAAAATTATTATTTTCAGTAATATTAACTTCTATAGCTTCTTTTCCTGTATTCCAATACAAACTATTATCAATTGCTGCTGATATAGCATCTATTAATTTATTTTTTTCTCCAATAATAATACAGCTTATATTATTAAAAAAGGTTACATCTCTAGAGACATATAAATTTTTAATTATGTTAATAATATCTTTTAAATCTACTACGCTATTTTTTTTATTTTTATCAGTAATGCCATAATGTTGATGCTTAGCTGTATTTAAAGTATCCTCGATAAAATTATCTAAATTATCTACTATACTACTAATAGTTGCTATATTTTCTTTATAATCATTAATATTATTAGTCTTTTTATTTGCATAAAATTTAATAGCATTAGTTTTATTTTTAATATTATGTGCAATATTTTTAGCATTTATCCAATTAGCTCTTACTCTTGTGCTTAAAAAATACTGCAAATAAAAAATAAATATTGAAACCAATAATATACTAAAAAAAACTGGTGCTAAGATAGAAATTAATATAATTCCTAACTTTTCTTCTAATTTTCTTGCATCTGATGCAATTTGAATAACACCTATTACTTTATTATTTAATGTTATTGGTAAACTTTTAGAAATTATGTATGAAGTATTATATTTATCTCCCCTATATATTCTCATCATACTTTTATTTTGATTAAATGCGCATCCTATTTCATAAATTGTAATCTGATCTCTATAAGACCTATAGGGATTTCTAAAATATTCATTACAATCATTTTCTTTGTTTTTTAAAATAATTTTTTTAAGAAGAACTACAAAATTTATGCTCTCTATTCCTATTCTTTCATAAAAATTTACTGTTTTATTATTATAAGTGATAATTTCACCTTTAGTATAAATTTCCCTTCTATCTCTCTCCTGAATAATAAATTTAATTTTACCTAAATTTTGTTTTAATATATTTAGTTCATTAATCTGAATTTTTTCTTCTTCAGAAACTTTTAAGTCTTTAAATATCTTAGATAATTTTATAGAATCCTTAGACATTAATTCATCTAATAATTGCAACTCTTCTTTTGCATAATTACTACCTATTGGACTCAGGTATGAAGAACTATATATTATAGATGCAGTAACCCCAGAAATTAATACGATTGTAGAAAATAATAACACTAACCATACTTTTAACCTGTTTATATTCATTTAAAAACAACCTTATTATTTTCTACATAAAATCTTCATATTAAATAAAGCATTTCCTCATAATAAAATATTAAATTAAATGCATAAATTATAAAGGAAACACTATGTTAAATTATATAAGAAAAAAATGTCACATAAATTTATTATTTCTTGTCATATTATTAAGTAATGGATGTGCTTATCATAGCATAGAGAAGCTTAGATCAACTCCCAATAATAATAACCAGTTTTCTCAAGCTTTATCGGATGCATACTTAGAATTTGCTTTATATGAAATGAATGAAATGCATGATGAAATTGATTCCTCATATTTTGCAGAAAAAGGATATAAAGCTAGAATAGGACAAGAAGTATTACCGGAATTAATTAATAACTGGAATATAGATATAGTTTTTCTTGATGAAGTAAATAATAAAAGAAAGGAACTAATAAGTACGCTTAATAGTAATAGAGCAAAGGATTTTCCAATATTATCTGCAAGGACACAGTTAGGTTTTGATTGCTGGTTAGAACAACTCGAAGAGTCTTGGCAAAAAGATCACATTAAAAAATGTTACGATATGATGAATACAGGTTTAGAAACTTTGTCTCAATCTAATATTAACCATAATAGAGATATAGTGGAGAAAACTATAATAAAGAAAAAAAATATAAAAAAAGTAATTACTGAAAAAGAAGAAATTAAAGAAATTAAAGAAATTAAAAATATAGTTAATGTTGATGATAAACTTAAATTTGAAATATATTTTGCACACAATATGTATAAACTAAATAATGATATAAAATATTCTATAAAAAAAATATATGACAATTATATAGGAACCAACAATTTCACTATTGAAGTCATTGGACACACGGATAGGTCTGGATCAGAACAATATAATATAACACTATCAAAGCTAAGGGCTAACTCTGTAAAAAAATATTTGAAAAGCTTAGGTATTATGGAAGAGAGAATTAGTACATTTTATTTTGGAGAAAAAAAGCCGAAAATTATAACAAAAGACGGCATAAAAGAAAAGATAAATAGAAGAGTTGAAATATTTGTTAATAAAAGTCTTAATTAATTATCAAAATAATATTTATAACCATATGATGGAACAGTTAATATGGGTTTAAAATCAGAGTTAATTTTCATTAACTTGTCTCTAATAGCTTTTATATGACTTACAATAGTGTTTTCAAAAGTATCTTCTACTACATGCTCAGTTGTAGCATGATCGTAAAGTTGAAATTTTGAAAACACTTGGTTTTTATGTTTGGCCAAGTGAAATAATATTTCAAACTCCATTTTTGTAAATTGTATATATGTATTATTTAATTTAACAGTTCTGTCTTGATAGTTAATTTCTAATGGTGGAAGGCTTATTACTTTAGTATTATTAATATTCTTATTTAGTGAATTAGAAATAAAATTACTTAAAGACTCTAAATCATTTATAAAATCACTTTTATCAAATAAAGTAATAGCTCCAACTTCAGCTGCATTACTAATAATTAACGGATCTTCTTTTTTTTGAGATGTTAAGAAAACAAAATCCAAATCAGGTATTTTCTTTTTAATATACTTTGCTAATTTAACTCCGGCTTTAGCATCACCTCCCATATTTACATCAAAAATAACTAAATCTGGTTTAATTTTTTTTATTGATTGCAAAAAATAGTCATAATCCTGGCTCGTAAAAAGTATGTTTTCTATAATACAATTAGTTACTTTTTCTTTAAGCTCTTTAGATAAAATATCTATCCAAACTTTATCGTCTTCAATTATTAAAATTTTATTCATATAAATTTACTTTTCAAAATCAATTACAATTTTACCTAAGTGCTTTCCTTCTTTCATATAAGAAAGTGCTTCAGGTAGTTTATCAAACTCATAGATAGAATCAATCACTGGTTTGGAATTTGAATGATCTAATTTTAAACATAACTCTGTAAGGTCTTTTTTATTACCACATGTAATTCCTATTAATCTTGAAGACTTTGCAATTGCTCTACCTATAGGTAATTGTGCAGTCCCACCAGATAAAACTCCTATTATACCAATAACTGCTCCCGTTTTAGATGCTTTTATAGATTGCTCTAAAGTATTACCTCCTCCTACCTCTACTATTATATCAACACCTTTTCTAGAAGTAAGTTCCTGTACTTTTTTCCACCATTCATCATGAACATTATAATTAATGACTTCATCTGCTCCAATATTTTTAGCAATGATCATTCTCTCAGGACTTGATGTAGTTGCGATGACTTTTGCATTAAAAAGCTTTGCAATTTGTATTGCAAATATAGAAACGCCACCTAAACCTTGTACTAATACTGTAGAGTCTTTTGTCACCCTTCCCTCAGTGACTATTGTCCTCCATGCTGTTACAGCGGCACAAGGTAAAGTACATGATTCTAATGATGTCCAGCCATCAGGAGCTTTTACAACTTTATCTTCATTAAAAATCATTAGTTCTTGCATTACACCATCTTCAATACCACCTAATGCAGATAATGCTGTTAAATCACTGATATTTCCAGAATTCCAATTTTTAAAAAAAGGTAAAATTACCTTGTCTCCCTTTTTAAATTTTTTTACATCTGTTCCTATTTCTTGAATAATACCGGCACCATCTGAAATAGGTATAAAAGGAGGAGCCCCTCCCATTTTACCGTAACCACCTGAAATCATTATTAGGTCTCTATAATTTAAACTTGCTGCCTTAATCTTAATAAGAACATCATTTTTATTAACAATTTTAGGATTAGTTTTATCTTCTATTATTAAAGATTCTAAATTAAAGCCTTGTAATTGCCATGTTTTCATTATGCTATCCTCTCGACCTAATTAGTTATAAATAAGTTAATTTTTATAATCTTTAATTTTTTTTAAAACATCGTTCATTTCTTTTTTTGATAAAATATTTGGTTTTCCAAGTTTTATAGCTTCTGTATATTGATGACATAAGTTTTCTACTTCTTCTGCTAATTCAAAAGCTTTACCTAAATCATCTCCATAAGATACCTGTCCATGATTTGACATTAGACAAGCTCTTCGATTTTTAAGAGCTTTTATTATATTATATGATAACTCTCTAGTTCCAAAAGTTGCATATTTAGAACATTTTATATCGTCTCCACCTGCTAGCGCTACCATATAATGAAAAGCAGGGATAAATTTTCCATGCACTGACAATGAGGTAGCATATAAAGAATGTGCGTGAACTATTGCATTTGCCTCTTTTTTTTCTAAATAAATATCTTGATGAAATTTCCATTCAGAAGAAGGTTTTAGCCCCTTCTCATCATAAGTTCCATCTAAAGAAACAAAAATAATTTCTTTAGGTAAAAGTGTTTCATATTTTCTACCTGATGGAGTTATTAAAAAGCCTTCAATATTTTTAAATTTAGTTCTTATGGAAATATTGCCTGATCTTAAAATAGATAAATTAGTAGAGTTAAGTTTTTTTGCATATTTAATAACTTCTTTTTGTAATTTTATCATCTAAATAAACTTTTTATACCTTCTGATGATGCCTCACATACCCCTTTATCAGTAATTAGTCTTGTTACTAACCTGGCTGGAGTAACATCAAAACCAGGATTATGACTAGAGACCATATCTGCAACTATTTTTACTGTTGTTAAGGCTCCTGAAGAGTTTAAACCTGAG
>NYVM01000040.1 GCA_002684605.1 Candidatus Pelagibacterales bacterium
ACTACCTTGGCAGATGGTGGTATCTTCTCCTAAATCTACATTTGCATTAAAACTTCCTGCTGCAAGAAAGATAGCCGAATCGAAATCTGAATCACTAGAATCTCCAATAACCAATCTAATTTTATATGAATTTCCTGGAGTAATCTGTGCAGAAGCATTCATTACTTTAGTGTATCCTTTGGCTGGAGAAGCTTATTTTTACGTAAAAAAATCTGAGCAACAACTATGGTAATGATTAACATCACAATAGCTATTGATCCAGCATAACCCATTGATAGATACTCAATGCCATGCTTGAAAGCATATAGATTAAGTGTTCTAGTTAGAATGCCTGGGCCACCTGAAGTTAAAACATAAATAATATCAAAAGTTTTAAATGCATCAATAGAACGAAATAATAGTGCTAGCCCAATAAAAGGATAAAGCATGGGTACTGTAATTTTTGTAAAAATCTGCCAACTGCTAGCACCATCTACTTTGGCAGCTTCAAATGGCTCATTTGGTAATGAGGCTAATCCACCAAGACAAATTAACAATATAAATGGGGTCCATTGCCATGTATCAACTAAAATTAAAGAAAATAAAGCTGTATTAGGGGAAGCCAACCAGGCTTGAGGTTCTAATCCTAATAATTTCATAAAATAATTTAAAACACCTAAAGATGGATTAAACATAAGTCTAAAAGTAAAAGTAGCTGCAATTGGTGTTATTGCTAAAGGCAGTAAATACAAAGTCCTTAAAAGAGAAACATTTGTATTTTCATTATGCAGTAATGTTGCGAAAGTGACTCCTAAAACTACCTGTATAAAAACTGCTAAAATTGTAAAAACTAATGTTACTCTTAATGCTATCCAAAACTCATCAGTTGTCATTAATTCTATATAATTATTAAGATATATAAATTTTGTCTGACCAGGACGTAATAAAGAATAGTCAGTAAAACTTAAAATAAAACTAACAATAAAAGGGAATAATGTGAGTCCAACCAGCAATATTGTAGCTGGCATTAACATTAAAAAAATAAATCTATTTCTCTCTTTTCTAAATGGACTCATAAAAAAACACCCTTGCATAAATTTGCAAGGGTGTAAAATAAAGTATTACGCTCCAATAGCTTTGTTAATTTTAGCAGTTGCTTGGGTCATAGCTTTCTCAGCTGATTTAGTACCAGTAACAACTTCATTAATTGCTATTCCAAAAGGTGTTAGTATTTCTCCACTTTGTGGATGGAACCAACAATCTTTCATTATTTTTCCATCAGCATTTTGAAGATTGGTTAGAGCCGCAGTTGCTGCTTGCGCACCAAATGCAGATTTGAAACCTTCAGATTCCCATGCTGATGTCCTTGTTGTAGCTAAACCTAAAGCTGAGCTCATTAAACATGTAGGCTTACTATTTGCCCATGTTAAAAATAAAAATGCTGCAGCTTTATTTTGTGATTTAGAATTAATTCCAGACATCCAATGCCACATATTAGGTTTTGCTGTCTTTCCAGGACCGCTAACCATAGCCCCGTAAGTTGTGTGACCAGCAGCATTGCTTTTCTCAGGATTTTCAATATCACCTGCAAAGTTACTTGAATCCATGCCTATAGCACAAACCTCTTGCATATAATCATTAAGACATTCATACCAATGGTAATTACCGACTCCTAATGGACCTGCTTCTTTCAAAATAGTTCCATAATAATGTATAGCTTCGATTGCTTCTGGAGAATCAAGCATACATTTACCATCTTGAATTATTACTCCACCATTAGAAAATACGAAACCACCACCTGGCCAAGAGCCTGCTGTTCCATCAGCTTTTGATCTCATAGCAACACCAGAGACATCACCTGATTTTAGTTTTTTACCAGATGATAAAAGTTCATCAAAAGTGGTTGGCACACCTACTCCAGCGGCATCCAACATATTCTGATTAGCAAACATTGTTTGAGCTTCTGCGGTAATAGACATTACATAAGATTCTCCATCATTCCATATTGGAAATGATTTTGCAGAGTCAAAAATATCATTTAGATCATACCAATTTTTATCAAATAGATTTGGATTATCAAAATGTTGATCTAGAGACTCTAACCAACCAGCATTTGCCGCTTGGCCATAAGACCATACCATGTAAACATCTGGAGTAGGATTACCTGCTCCTAATTTAACTGGAACTTCAGCTACATATTCTGACTCACTTTGTTTTTGAACTTGAACATCAATGCCTGTTAATTTTTTAAAATGTGGTAGTAGTGGTTCTATTGAAGACATCCATGGATGCTCTAGTCCTGAAAGAACTATAGAACTTCCTTTTTGAGATTGCCAATCAATATTTGCACTTTGATACATCTTCATCATTTCATCAACATTAGACGCTGCATACAATGGCAAACCATATGAGCTTAAAATTCCTACACTTGCTAGAGCTGATGACGCTTTTACAAAATGCCTACGAGTTAAATTTAATTGTTTAATCGGCGGCAAATGACTAAGTATTTTTTTTTTCATTTTTAACCTCCCCTTTTATGAAAAATTAAAAATATGTTACCACGCAAATTAATAATCAAAAACATTAAAAATAAAGTATGATAATCATACAATTAGTAAGTAATTTAATTAAATTCTCTAATTTTTTGAAAATTTCTTATAAAACAATAGTTTTTTATATAATTATAAATTATTGTTTCATTAAACATCTTTTTATTTAATTTAAAATAAATATGAAATATGATTATATTATTGTTGGTGGAGGTAGCTCTGGATGTGTAACAGCAAATAAATTAGTTAAAGAAAATGCTAATATTTTACTAATTGAAGAAGGTGGGGATTATAAAAATCCTTTTCTTAAAATGCCAGCTGGTTTTATTCCAATGCTTGATGGAAGTCCTTACCATAGATTTCATAAAACTATACAGCAAACACAATTAAATAATCGTCAACATGATATAGCTCAAGGAAAAATATTAGGTGGGGGAAGTAGTATTAATGGTATGGTTTATATGAGAGGTAGACCATCAGACTATGATGTTTGGGAGAAAGAAGTTGATGATAAATTTTGGAGTTGGGAACATCTATTAAGCAGCTATGTTTCTCTTGAAGGTAATCAAAGATTAAATAATAAATATCATGGTATTAATGGTCCACTAAAAGTATCAGATCCAAAATATGTTGTTAAGGGTACTGATTTATATATTAAAACTATGCAAGGTTTAGGCTTACCATTTAATTCAGATTTTAATGATGGCGATCAGCATGGTGTTGGTTTAATGCAACTTACCACAAATTATGGAAAAAGATGTAGCGCAGTTGATGCTTTTATTGATCCCATTAGAAATAATAATAAATTCAATATAAAATTAAAAAGTATAGTAACTAAAATTATAATTGAAAAAAACAAAGCAATAGGTGTTGAGGTTTTTGAAAAAGGAAAGATTAATAAGTACTTTGCTAATAATGAAATTATAATTACAGCAGGGGCATATATTTCACCAAAAATATTAATGCACTCAGGTATTGGAGATGAAAAAGAACTGCAAAAACATAATATTAAAACATTGGTAAATCTGAAAGGTGTAGGTAAAAACCTTCAAGATCATCACGAGGTACCATACGTTGTATCAACAAAAAAAGGATATGGATATTTTAAGCAAGATAAAGGTCTGAGAAAAATTATAAATGGCCTACAATATATTCTTTTTAATTCTGGTCCTGTTACATCAAATGCGGCCGAGACTTGTGCTTTTTTAAATCCCACGAATTTGAAAGATAATATTAACCCTCCTATTAAACTATACTGTGTACAAATTATGTATACTGATAGAGATACAAAAGATATAAAACCAAATCATGGCTTAACGCTAACTTCTTGTATTATGAATCCAAAAGCTAGAGGTGATGTTAAACTAAGCTCAGGCAATCCTCTTGATTTACCCCTAATTAATCCAAACTTTTTCTCTAACAAAGATGACTTAAACCTTATGGTTGATAGCGTAAAGTTCGCTAGAAGCGTAGTAAAGTCAAAACCATTAAGTGATATAGTCATTGATGAAACTTTACCTGGAAAAAACATAAAAACTGATGAGGATTTAATAAATTACTGCAAGCGAACAGTTAAAACAAACTGGCACCCAGTAGGAACTTGCAAAATGGGTAAAGAAGACGATCCATACGCTGTCTTAAATAATAAATTACAAGTATATGGTGTTGAAGGCTTAAGAATCTTTGATGTTTCTATGATGCCTAAACTAGTTAGTGGTAATACAAATGCCCCTGCAATGGCAATAGCAAACAATGCAGTTAATATTATGCTAAATAAATAAAATTTTAAACTTAAAGATAATGAGCTTTGTCTTTAATTCGAGCCATTACTACTTTTGTATCTTCTTCGGAGCCGTCGTGAAAAGTTCCCATCAGTTTATCCAAGAAGCTTGTGTTACCTCCTGAGTAGTTACACTCAAAATATTTATGATGAATATAATGCATATAATCACCAGTTGGAATTGAAACACCATTTTTAAATATCATTTTTTCATATCCTGTGTGACCTGGTGTTGGTGCTAAACCTGCATGAAACACATGGTACATTGCAACAAGAGGATGTGACGGTATGATCCAGTGAATTAGGATCCCAGAGAAATAAAGTATGTGCTCTATTGGATGCATTGACATTCCAGACCAAGCTCCAGTATTTGTATTTCGATGATGTACCTTGTGAGCAATTCTATACAAAGGTCCCCAATGCAACAATCTATGTGTTAAATAAAAATGTGCATCCCTAATGAAAGGTACAAGAAAAAATAGAATACAACAATAAATTGGGTATATCTCCCAACTGACATAAGGAATTATTTGATTAGCAAAAGCCCAGAAAGTAATTACTTCATATGCTGTCCACAAAGGAATGGCGCTACAAAAAGTGTAGAATAAATTATCTTTTGTTTGATTTTTAAATAAAAAAGTCGGATTATTCTTATCTAATGGTCTTGGATTGTATTTGAATGAAGTTCCTTGGTTTTTTAATCTGAGATGAAAAAGTCCAGTCCATACTAATATAATTGCAGCGTTTCTAAAAAAAATAAAGGATATCCAACCAAATTCTAATGTCTTCATTGTCTCTAAGGAGGGTGTAAGAAGAAAATAGGTAGCGACAGTGATTAATCCAAAAACAAAAGTCCAAGGAAAGAATATTCCTGGAAATTTAAAAAAATATTTTATTAGTTTTAATGGATTAACGAATATTGAAAGAGGTGGGTTGATAGCTATAGTTCCAAAAGGTTTCCAGTTCCCTCTTTTATCTCTAGTGCCAAAATCCTCATCGTTTAATATTTTTTTACTCATAATTACTTTTTATTTTTCTAAAATATTCAAGAACTTGTCTAACTCTTTTTGAGAAATTTCAACAACGTTTTTTTTATCTGGAAAAACACCCTCTTTAACATCATTATAAAACTCTTGAAAAGCANCTACTCTTTCTTGTTGTAATCTCTCAAATTCTTTTAAAAAATTTCTATAATTTTTTGCGTGTCTTGGTATGTGTCCTGTTGTTGTGCCTAAAATGTCGCAAGCAAATAAATATTGAACATCACAACCTGAGCCACTTCCTAATGATAAGATTGTTGTATCTATTTTTTTTGAAATTGCTGANGCAACTTCATGTGGCACACATTCCATTTCGATTGCAACAGCACCNGCATCTTGGAAACGTAAACAGTCTTCATAAACCTTCATAGCTTCATCAGAGTTTTTTCCTACAGCCTTAAAACCACCAGTCCATGTAGTTCGCTGAGGAATTAATCCGACATGCCCTAGACATGGAATACCTTCTTTGTATAATGATTTTAAAATCTCAATTCGGTGACAGTAAAACATATCAAAGTCATACTCCAACATTTTAAATGCTANTTTTTTTGCTTTATCAAGTGTTGGCCAAAGAGTATCTGGAGCTCCATAATGCATAAAAGCATTAGGTGCTGCCTTACGAATACTTAACACCTCTTCAAAACTTGCATGATCATGNGGGTTTGTAAATTTTCCTGCAGCTCCTGTACCCACCATCTCAATCCCTACTTGATCAGCCGCAAGTGCTTCTTCCTTGTTTTTTACAAGTATTAAAGTGAGTTGTTTTTTTCCCTTTAAACTTTTTAAATCTTTTACTGTAATTTTTTTAGTCATTNATTAATTATTTNTATCTGGGATTTGAACATCTATGAAATAATTTTTATCTTTAGATTGCTTTAAAATAGCAGGNATTATAGATTTNTATGCNTGAAAAATACTTTTATGAGGNTTTGGCATTTGATTTTTTACNTCTTTATGAAGTTTTTTTAAATTATGACATGGAATTTTTGGAAAGATGTGATGCTCAATATGGTATTCCATATGAGANTATAAAAAACTAATAAAGGGATTCATTATTACAGTGCGCGTGCTTTTACGATGATCTTTAACATTATCTGCTAAACCAGCATGTTGTGTCATTCCACAAATCATCAAAATTGTNTTGCCATAAAATGGAGGTAAAATTATCATAATGACTGGCAACCATGANTGCAGGTAAACTGAAATAATAATAACAAATAACCATAAAAGAACGTATNCTNGGGACATNTTTACAACTTTTTTTATTTCTTTTTCAGGAACAGTAGTTTTAACAACTAAAGAAATAATACCTAATGCATGTTTAATAATTTCAAAATGAGTAAAATGCATTACTTTTTGAATATTAATTAAAGGACCTAATGGTAAAAANTTTAAAAAAAATCTTATTGGTTCTGTTGGTCTAGGGCTATTATTTTCATAATCATAAACTTCTTCATGAGTAAAAATTGTATAAGTATGATGGTGAAAGTGACTCCATTTCCACCGAACAGACTCAAAGCCGCCAAGAAAGGATGTTATTTCGTAAAAGAATTTATTTAATCGTCTTGATTTAAAATATGTCTCATGATTCGTTTCGTGCTGAATACTTATNGCTTTGCAGTAAAAAATATTTCCATAAAGTAATAAAGCTGGAATACTCCACCAAGTACCCCATGAAATAATGCACCAATATCCAGATAAAAATAAAGCAAGAAAATAAATTGATACATCCACTATGCCTTTTAAATCAGAGCGTTTAGATAACTCTTTTAGAGTTTTCTTATCAATATTTGGTTTATACCAAGTATTTAAATCAACTTCTCCAGCAAACATAAATTTATAATTTTTCTGAAAGTTTTAAAAAATTTTCAAACTCTTTATCATCTATNCCAACTGTAATTTTAGGATCATTNAANTTNTTATTAATAGTATCATTATGATATTCTTTAAAAGCATTTATTCTTTCTTTTTGTAATTTTTCATGTTCTTTTTTAAAATCTCTGTAAATTCTTGCATGTCTAGGAATATGTCCGTTAGTATAACCCAATACATCATTAGCAAATAAATACTGCCCATCACAACCTGATCCACTTCCCATAGATAAAGTCATTATATCAACTTTTTTTGTGATAACTTCTGCAACTTTAGGTGGAACTACTTCTAACTCTACACCAATGACACCTGCCTCTTGTAATTGTATAGTATTTTGTAAAACTCTCATTGCTGTATCAGCTGTTTTACCTTGTGCTTTAAATCCACCAATCCATGTAGCAATACCTGGCACCAAACCCACATGACTATTAATAGGAACAAATTCATCTCTCAGTGCTCTAAGCCACTTATAGCTCCAGTTACCTCCATAAATTACATCAGCACCAATATCTAAATATTTATGTGATAACTTCATTGCTTCATATTCTGAAGCAACTCGAACTGCTCCTCCAGATTGCATAAAGCATGTTGGTGCAGCTGCG
>NYVM01000041.1 GCA_002684605.1 Candidatus Pelagibacterales bacterium
GTTGGCGCTGCATTTATGACTGAAGATTCTGTAAAGAACCTTCTAAGTGATTTGCCTTTGCCAAAGGATATTGTAAATGGACTTTTGCAAAATGCTAAAGGCGCTAAGGAAGATTTTCTTACACTCTTAAGAGAAGAGGTTTCGAGTAATCTTTCTAAAGTTGATCCTAAGCATGTGATGGAAGAGGTTCTTGAGAACTACGATATCGAAGTGAATGCTAAATTTTCTTTTAAGAAGAAAGATTTTACTAGATTATAACCTATTAGAAAAGCTAGAATAAACATTAAGCTATATACATAGACTGAAAAGCCACCAATTTCAAAAAGAGTTTCACTTGGGGACCAATTAATCTGAGAAATTATCATTCTTAAATATAAATATATTTTATGGAACAGGGTCATACCCTCCTTTAAAAAATGAATTGCACTTTAGTATTCTTTTAGCAGTCAAAAAAGAACCTCTAAAAACCCCGTGTTTTTTTAAAGCAGTAATACCATATTCTGAACATGTGGGTGTATGTCTACAGTTTCCCCCTAACAAAGGAGATATAAAAATCCTATAAATTTTTATTAGGTAAATAAATGGAATTGCCAGAAATCGACTAATCGTTATCATTTAGTTTAACTCCTATTTTATTTAGTTCATCTCTAATTTTATCTGAAATTTTATAGTCTTTATCAGCTCTTGCTTGATTTCTAACTTTGACTATAACATCAAGGATTAAATCATTTTTTGAATTTGATTTTTCATAACTTAAACCAAGTATTTTATTTAAAAATGTGTTAAATAAATTTAAAAAATAGTCTTTCTCTCTTTGACTAATCTCACCTTTATTCTCTATATCATTAATTATTTTAGAGGAATTAAAAATTTCAGCAATGAGCATAGGTGTATTAAAGTCATCATTAAGACATTCTAAACATTTTTTTTCCCAACTTTTAATAAGATTCATTAGTTCATTGTTGTTCTTTTGGATTGGTTTAACATTTCGTAGTCTATCAATTATTTCAATTAATCTGAGAAAGCCTTTTTCTGATGCTTCTAGTGAGGATTCACTAATATCTAGTTCATTTCTGTAATGAGCTTGAAGAAAGAAAAACCTGATTATATTAGGACTGTAAGGCTTTGAAAAGATATCATTTTTACCTGAAAAAATCTCATTTGGTAATATATTATTACCAGTTGACTTAGACATCTTTTTGCCATTTAATGTTAACATGTTTGTGTGAATCCAGAATTTTGCAGGCTGTTTCCCGTTATAACCAATAGCTTGAGCAATTTCGCAATCATGATGAGGGAATTTAAGATCTATTCCCCCTCCATGAATATCAAATTCTTCACCAAGATATTTATTACTCATAGCAGTGCATTCAAGATGCCATCCAGGAAAGCCAATACTCCACGGTGATTTCCATTTCATTAAATGTTTTTTATCTGCTTTTTTCCATAAGGCAAAATCATAGTCATTATTTTTATCATCTTGACTGTCAAGTTTTCTTGAATTTGATTTAATTTTTTCAAGATCCCTACCAGATAGAATTCCATAGCTGTTAGTTCTATTATATTTATCTATATTAAAATAAACAGAACCATTTGATTCGTAAGCAAGATCTTTTTTTAATAAATCTTCTATTATTAAAATTTGTTCTGTTATATGGCCTGATGCAATAGGTTCTATACTAGGATCTAGGACATTAAAACTTTTTAATACCTCTTTAAAACGATTGGTATATTTTTGAGCTATCTCCATTGGCTCAAGTTGTTCAACTTTTGCTTTTTTGGAGATTTTATCTTCACCACTATCCTCAAGATGGCCTACATCAGTAATATTTCTTACATATCTAACATTATTACCAATGTGCTTTAGATATCTGTAAATAATATCAAAAGAAATGAACGTTCTGCAATTTCCTAAATGAACATCACTATAAACAGTGGGGCCACATACATACATTCCAACATAATCTTTTCTTATTGATTCAAATCTTTGTTTTGAACTTGAAAGAGAATTGTATATGTTTAAATTTTGAGTGATCATTAAAGCTCAGACTCAAGTTTGATATAGTCTAAAAATTCTCTTTTAAATTTATCATCCTTGAATTCACCTCCAAATTCAGAGGTAACCGTACTAGAGTTTATATCTTTGATGCCTCTTGAATTAACACAGAGGTGTTTAGCATCTATAATACATGCAACACTATCAGTTTTAAGTACTTTTTGAAGTTCTCTAACTATTTGAATAGTCAATCTTTCCTGTACTTGAGGTCTCTCAGCAAAATATTTTACTATTCTGTTAATTTTAGATAACCCTACAACTGTTCCATTTGAAATATAAGCAACATGAGCCAATCCAACAATAGGAAGAAGGTGGTGTTCGCAGGTAGAATATAATGTTACATTCTTTTCCACAAGCATTTCCCCATAGTTATATTTATTTTCAAAAGTTGACATTTTGGGTTTGTTTTTAGGATTTATTCCAGAGAAAATTTCATTCACAAACATCTTAGCAACTCTTCTAGGTGTACCTCTTAAACTGTCATCAGTTAGATCCATTCCAAGTATATCTAAAATCTCATATACTTTTTCTTGTATAAGACTTACTTTGTTAGCATCAGATATATCAAAAGCCCCATCTTTTAGGGGTGTTTCTTCGGAGTCTGATCCAATATGGTCNTCNCCCATTGAATCAATTTCTTTGTCTAGTAATTCTTGTAATTTCATTTTTTAAAATTTGAGTTATACAAAGATAGTTATTATGAAGTTAAAACGAAGTTAAATTTTAATGGTAAATGAAGCATATATTGACAAAATATTTTTATCAATAGAATATTTATCTATTAAACCTTTGCTGAATAATCTATTTTGATTATAATTATTTGACTTGGTTATTCCTATATCAAATTCCGTGAAATCAAAGTTTAATCCTAGTCCTGCTGATATACCACTTATTTTATTATCAAGACTAGAGTCGGGTCCTTTATATGAAAAATAACCAGCTCTTAAATTAATATTTTTAATTCTGTATTCACCACCAAATCTAAAAGACTCGGAATAACCAGCTAACTTATTTTCGATCGAATAATTAAGTGAATTTAAATAGGAATCCTTTCCATTATTATCATCAAATTTAGAATTTTTAAATTTTGTTATTTCATAATCAAAACTTAGCAAACCTTTTTTACCAAATATATATGCTAGACTAAATAAGGATTTAGATGGAAGTGTTAGTTTATACTCATCGTAAATATTTATGGTATTTGGATCAATTCTATATTTAGCTAGACCCTCTTTTTCACTAATATCTGTTTCAATAAGTTGTGAATTCTCCTCCTCAATTTTAAGATTTGTTGGACTAGTATAGGAAAGTCCAAATCTTAGCTGTTTAATTTTAATTATGGTTCCAATTTGAAAGGACACTCCATTTCCTAATGCTAACAGATCCTCTTTGAAAAGAACTCTTTTGACATTAGAGTCACTTAAATAACCACTCTCATCGAATACTTTAGTTTCTTCAAATAATGTCTCATGAAAGTTTATATTTATCCCTGTAAAAAGATAATTATTGAAAGAGGTGCCAAAATTGACACTATGTTTAAAATGATCTCCAGTTCGATTAATCTGAAGAGCTTGATTCAAATTTTCATATTTAGAATTAGAAATATAATTGGTGANATCNTCACCTGATTGATTGATTATANANCTTTGATATCCAAGAAAAGCTTGTTGATCAGCATAACCATAATTATCTCCTAAATAAGTGTAAACACTTTGAGTTGTTTCATCATCATAAATCAATAGGTCCTCATAAGGAATTCCATNAGCATAATNTAAGAAATANCTATCTATNCCATTACTATTATTCCCTGATAAATTATATGAACTACTAAAATCATTTAGTANACTCAGATTATATGCTATTGAAAATTTTGACTTCCTATTTTCATAAACTAATACAATACCAGAACCTCCGTATGAAAACAAATTATTATTTGAGTTAGAATTAGAGTTAATAAAACTATTAGTAATTTTTTGGTTCTTATATTTTAAAGTAATTCCAATTTCTGAATCAAGAAAAACAGAAGAGCTNGCTGGATTTATTGAAATTGCCGAAAGATCTCCACCTAATGCACCAAAAGCTCCACCCATAGAATTGAAGCGAGATGTTCCTTNATGATTAAATGAATTATATCTTAATACATCCTCGAATGTTTGTGATATAGATAAGTAATTAATACTCAAAAATAAGTATAGCAAATAAACTTTTTTGAACATCTAGTTTATCTTTCCGCCTCCACCTCTAGATCCTGATGAACTAGCTTTTGAACCACCACGGCTTCNTCCACCAGAGGAGTAAGAACTCACTCCTTGTGATGATCTTGAAGAACTAGGAGAATATGAGTTTGATCTTGACCTAGTTGAAGAATTATTAAATTGAGTACGACTTGTAGAACCAACGTTATCATATCTAGAGGTTCTACTAAAAGAGTTCCCTCTTTGACTTGGATTAACAGACCTTACCTGTCTGTATGCTTCTCTTACATAGTCGTTTTTAATAGCACTTAAGTTGGGAATAGATCTGTTTCTGTTAATATTGTTTGGGTATGAATTACTTCGAGAATAAACTCCGATTAAATTATTGTCCTTGACGCGTCTTAAGTTTGGGCTTTTATTAACTCTGTCAAATTCAGAATCTCCTGTTCTGTTAATATATATTCCTCCATTCGATCCAAGTCTTGAATATAAACTTGAAACTCTTACTCCTTGAGAATTACTTTTTTTTGAACTCTCATTAAATGAGTTTTTTTCTCCTCTTCTTGAAGCAGAATTGCTAAAACTTACTCTAGTTGTACTAGCATTTTCATTTCCATATTTATCTTTATATGCAGTACCATACATTCCACCATTATACCAAGGGTAATATCTAGAATTTCTCATCATATACCAATAGTAACTACCTAATGAGGTTGCATAAGGAGAAAAATAGAAATTCATAGGACCGTAAAAAGGGTAACCTAAGTTATNTGAATAGCTATTATAGAAAAAGGATGGTCTAAATCCATAATTTATAAATGATCCGTTGTTAGAGAAAAAAGGATTTAATCCAATATTATAAGAGAAAGGATCAAAATAAAATCTTCCAAAACTTGGAAAGAAATTATTTACAACTTCTCTAGAGTCAGGATTAGCTCCCCATGGTAAATTTCCAGAATCAGTTTCATTAGATGAATTATTCAGGAGAGATTCATCAGCAAAATCTTTGAATACAACTTCATAATCAATACCTCTTTCATTTGATATATAAATACCATCATTATCANTGTAATATGATGCTAATTGATATGAAGAACAGCTAACAAATAATGCAGAAATTANACAAATCTTAAAAAGGGTTCTAATTTTACTCATCTAGACAAATTTATAAATAATTAATTAAACTAATATTACTACTTTTACACATACTATATAAAATACAATAATTATGCCAATTATTTATTATAATTATAAACAACATTGAGTACATGGGAAAAAAAATAACTTCTAGAGAAGAAGACTATTCTAAGTGGTATAATGATATTGTCTCAGAAGCTGGACTTGCTGAATCTTCTGATGTGAGAGGGTGTATGGTTATCAAGCCTTATGGATTTGCTATATGGGAATTAATGAAATTACAGCTTGATACAATGTTTAAGGAAACTGGTCATGAAAATGCTTATTTCCCATTATTTGTTCCTAAAT
>NYVM01000042.1 GCA_002684605.1 Candidatus Pelagibacterales bacterium
ACCCTGTGCAACTACATCAGATTGTACATCTCCATCGTAATTCTTACATGCCCATACAAAGCCACCTTCCCATTTAATAGCTGCTGCAACCATGTCATCTATTAATCTGTGTTCATATGTAATGTTTTTATCTGCAAAGCGCTGTTTAAATTCCTTATCAAAGGTTTCTTGAAATAAATCCTTAAACCTTCCATCATAGGCTTTTAATATAGTATTTTTTGTTGATAGGTATACTGGCCAGCTTAAATTTAAGCCGTAATTAAAACATGCTCTTGCAAAACCACGAATAGAATCATCAAGATTGTACATTCCCATTGCAATACCAGGGCTTTCATAATCATTTACTTCATGTTCAATTTCTGGTCCACCATCATTAGGCGTAAATTTCATGATTAATTTACCTGCGCTAGGTATTAGAAAATCTGTTGCCCTATATTGATCTCCATATGCATGCCTACCTATGACAATAGGTTTAGTCCATCCAGGAACATATTTTGGAACATTATTACATATTATAGGTTGTCTAAAAACAGTCCCACCTAATATATTTCTTATAGTGCCGTTTGGAGAACGCCACATTTTTGTTAAATTAAATTCTTTTACACGATCTTCATCAGGAGTAATAGTTGCACATTTAACTCCTACTCCATATTTTTTAATAGCATTTGCAGAGTCAATAGTTACTTGATCGGATGTTTTATCTCTATTTTCAATACTAAGGTCATAATATAATAAATCTAAATCCAAATGAGGCTTTATCAATTTTTCTCTAATTAATTCCCATATAATTTTAGTCATTTCATCGCCATCTATTTCAACTACTGGCGTGCTAACATTAATCTTACTCATTTGAACTCCCTATTGTTTTATGTTTTTTTGAATAAATGTATGGAATTGTCAAGACTTAAATATTAATTAAATTTACTAATTTCTTTTATTAATTCTTCACTATCATTTACCCATAATATTCTTTTAAAATCATTTTCATATAAAAAACCTTCTTTATTCATATGTTTTAACAGAAGATTTAAATTCTTCCAATAATTAGCAATATTATATATAAATACAGGTTTATTATATATATTTAACTGATTTAACGTCATAACTTCGAATAATTCATCTAGAGTTCCCAATCCACCTGGTAAAATTAAAAACATATCAGCTTTCTTAATCATCAATAATTTTCTTTTTTGAAGAGATTTGACTACTATTAAATTTTTTTTATTACTTTGACTTATTTTAGAAGTATTAAGAGCTTCAGGAATAATACCAGTAATTTTTCCGTTAATTTTATTAATATATTTGTATATCACACCCATAATTCCAATTTTTCCGCCTCCATATATTACGGAAATATTATGGGCTGCTAGCAATTTTGCTAATTTTTCTGCTTCCTTTTCGTAAACAGTATTTTTACCTAATTTTGAACCACAAAATATTGTAATTATTTTTTTTTTAATTTTCATTTTTTCATAACAACTTTTTTATGTAGTTTTAATGATAAATAATCTAATATAATAGTATCATAAAAATATTAGGATAAAATAAATGAAAATGATCTTAGGACAAAACACTAAACAATATATTATTGGAAGTACTATAGTATTATGTTCTGCTATAGCCTTAATCTTAATAATAAAATATGTACCTCTAGATCCTACAAAAGTTGAGGTTGAACTTGTAGAAGAAAGAATTCAATTTGAAGTTCAACCGGAGTTAAATTCTGAAAATATTAAACCTCAAGAAAAAAAACAAGATAGTAAACCTATAAATGGAGTTTTAGAACCTACTTTTGACGTTATAAATTTAAGTGAAGATAACACACTAGTTATAGGTGGAAGAGGAGCAATAAATAAAAATGTAAAAATTTTTAATGGAGGCCAGTTAATAGGCGAGGTTATGACTAATCAATTCGGTGAATTTGTATTTATTGAAAAATTAACTCCAGGATATTACGATTTATCTTTATTATCAAACGGAATTAAATCACAAAAATCAGTTTCAATAATAGCTCCGGAGACATCAGAGGCTTTAGCAAATGGAGATGTAAATATATTACCTTCTGAATCAGAAGCTA
This sequence comes from Candidatus Pelagibacterales bacterium, assembly GCA_002684605.1. The sequence continues at coordinate 2,078 of NYVM01000042.1, forward strand.
TAATTACTTTAAATAATGCAGATGGTACTGTCGATAAAGTTATACAAGGTGCTAATAATAGTGCTAAAAATTTATCATTTGATTCTTTGTCATACTCTTCTGAAGGAACTCTAAATTTATCCGGAAAAGCCCTGCCTGGCTCTAGAGTAGATGTTTACATAGGTAAAAAGTTATTAGGAACAGCAGTTGCAGATGATAATGGGTTTTGGAACCTTGCTTTAGATAATCCAATTAAGCCTGGCGATTATATATTAAGGTTTAATGAATTACAGAATAATAAAATTGTAGAGAGTTTAGAGACACCTATTAGACAAGAAAATTTAGAGGAAATAAATATTTCAGATAGCGCTATTATTGTTCAACCTGGAAATAGTCTGTGGAGAATATCTAGAAGGTTTTATGGAAAAGGAGTTTTATATACATTAATATTTAAAGCTAATAATAATCTAATAGATGATCCAGATTTAATTTTTCCTGGACAAATATTTAATGTACCAAAAAAATAATTAATTATGTAGTACTTCTTTGTACTTTAATTTTTCTATAAATAAAATCAGGAATATCTTCCTTACCTACATTTGCTAAAGGCTCATCAAGCACATGCCTGTATGGTGATAATTCACATGTCGGATCGGTTGCATTTTGATCGCCTGTAAGGGCAAATGCTTGACATCTACATCCTCCCCAATCAATTTCTTTTCTATCGCAGGACTGACATGGCTCAGGCATCCAAGCTGTACCTCTAAATCTATTGAATGATTCAGAATGTTGCCATATCCAAGAAAGAGAATTATCTTTAATATTATCAAAGTTTAAAAAATCAAGTGATTCTGCGGCATGGCACGGTAATACTTTTCCAGCTGGAGAGATATTTAAAAATTGTCTACCCCATCCTCCCATACATGATTTAGGTTTTCTGGCATAATAATCTGGAACCACATAGTCAATTGCTAATACACCTTTTAATCTAATTCTTGCTTCTTCTACTATCTCTGTAGCTGTATCTAATTGTTCTCTAGTAGGTAAAAATGCAGTTTGATTTTTTAGTGCCCAGCCGTAATACTGTACTTGTGCTACTTCTAACCTTTCAGCATCCAATTCAACAGCCATATCTATCATAGATTTTAGATTGTGAAGGTTTTGTCTGTGCATCACAGCATTAACAGTAAGAGGTAAGCCAACTTTTCTAATAAGTTTAGCAGTATGTAACTTTCTTTCATGTCCTTTATAGCCTGCAATTCTATTTGAGTTTTCAGGATCAGTATCTTGAAATGAAACTTGAATATGATCTAAACCAGCATCATATAATTTTTTTAGTCTCTCTTCATTTATTAGAACACCAGATGTAATTAAATTGGTATAAAGCCCTATAGATGATGCATGCTGCACTAATTCTTCTAAGTCTTTTCTAGATGTTGGCTCTCCTCCAGAAAAATGAGCTTGCAATATACCAATCTTTACTGCTTCAGTTAAGGCCTTCTTCCAAGTTTTGGTATCTACTTCATTAGACTTTTTTTCAAGTTCTACCGGATTGGAACAGTAAGGACAGGATAATGGACATCTATGTGTTAATTCACACAATACTGCATAAGGTATTTGAAGTCTTTCTTTAACATTATGGAAAGATATTTTATTATCTGATTTTTGTTTTTCTAATCCTATATCCGTCATAATACTATAAATCCTTTCTCTGCTAAAGGCTGCAACATTGTTAGAACATCTTTTGCAATAACGTCTCTTGGAGCTCCTTCAAATTTTTTTAAAAGGATATCTATTATTTCAGATACTGAAGATACTCCATTTACTAATTGCATTACTTCGCCTGCAATTTCATCTAATTCAAAAACCCTTTCTGGAGCATTTATTATCCATTTTTTTCTTGCTTCATCATATCTTAATTTAGCGTGTCTTGGAAGTTTAGGAATGCTTTCTTCTGTTAAAGTTAGTAATATTGTCATTTATGACCATGCTCTTTCTGCAAATCCATTAGGTACAAATGCTCCAGGAGGAATAAATCCTGGGTCTACATATGCATAGTATAATGCATCAAGTTGTGCCCATAAAACTTCTGTTTTAAATCTTACTGCACCTAAAACCGCATCTTGATCATCTCTTGTTAAAGCATTATCTATTACCCATTCTCGTCCGAACTCTACATCTTTTCTAGCTTGTCCTATTCTTTTTTTGAAATACGCTAAAGCATAATCATCAGCCCATTCATAATGTTTTGATAAACCAGAAATTCTTTCCGCATGAATAGCAGGTGCATATATTTCAGTTAAGGAAGATGCAATTGCTTCTAGCAAAGACCTGTTTCCTACAAAACTTACATAAGCATCTACGGCAAATTTAGATGCAGGTAATAAGCCTTCACATGACTTTACATAATCTAAATCTAATTTTAATGTTTCACATAATTGAAGGTATCTTTTTATTCCTCCATTTCCATCTATGTCTCCTTCATGATCTATAACCCTAGATCTCCATTCAAGTCTTAAATCCACATCATTGATTCTAGCCATTACAGTTAAGTCTTTTCTAGGAATACTCCATTGATAATAAAACCTATTAAGAGCCCATGCCTGTACTTGTTCAAAGGATAACTGACCAGAATGCAAAAGTTTATGAAACGGATGAAGGCTATGATATCTCTCTTTTCCAAGCTGCGTTAAAGCTTTCACAAACTCATCTTTATTCATTTTTTTTTCTTTACTAGGTGATAATGGAGCACCTGGATAAAAAGGAGCAGTTACTGTCATATTTTAATTTCCATTGTATCATAGGCTATTTCCCATCCTGCTTCATTCGCAATTTTTCTTTCAGAGGAGTTTTCTAAAAGTGCAGGGTTAGTTGTATTAATATGGATAAATATTTTTCTTTTAATATCTAATTCTTTAAAGGCTTCTATTGAACCACTAGAACCTGACATGCTCATATGACCCATACGTTGGCCGGTTTTAATACCTACGTTTTCTTTTATCATTTCATCATCAGTCCATAGAGTGCCATCAAATAAGACAAGATTAGCATTATCTACTCTTTCTTTAAGCCAGTCCGGCATATTAGCGCAGCCTGGTATATAAAATAGTTCTGTATTACCTTCAGGTCCTTTAATTTCCAAAGCTATAGTATCTTCTTCTACAGATCCAAAATTAGCGCCTTTAGACTCATCTTCAAGCCATAATGCTACTTTTCCTGGAACAGCAAAAGGTGTAACCGTAATACCACTATCGGTATCATCTGTATATTTTAAGGATATAGCTTCATCTAATTTTATAGGATTTCTTTTTACAAATTTAGGATTGAGGACATTAAATATAGAATTACCTTCTAAAACTCCTAAAACCCTTTGGGTTCCATATAGATTAAATTTTTGAGATTCTCTTAGATTTATCAATCCAGCGGTATGATCTACATCTGCATTTGTAAGTAAGACACCCATAATTGGACTATATCTAAGAGGGTCTTCAGCTGATGGCATTAATTCAGGGTTGCTCCATAGTTGTTGTCTTAAATCAGGAGAAGCATTAAAGATAAACCATCTTTTTTTATCCATACTTATAGCTATAGAAGATTGTGTTCTAGCTATAGCTTCAGGACTTTTATTTCTAGCAAGACGGCTATTTGGATGATTGCAGTTCCACTGTGGATAACCCCCACCAGCTGCTGCTCCGAGCACACGAATATACATACTATATAATCCTATTTACGCTTCGGTACAGAAGCTGGTGAGAATATCATAACTAATCTTTACGACTAGATTTCTGCGCAAGCATAACAGTTGATTTCAAGACCAACAGCTACTTCACGTACTACAGGAGATTTCCACATAAGATATCCTCCCTTTCTTGTTTAAGTTAAAAATTGATAACAACAAAATAAATTATTATCGCTTAAAGATTAGAATAAAACAGATAAATCGTATTATGCAAAGCTATACTTAATATTGTAATCACCTATAATAGGATTATATAATTTTATAAAATAATGGTAAGAGTTAAGGAAACAAATGTTTAAAATAAAAAATCAGATCATTTTCTGTGTAATATTCATTATTAATGTTCAATTAACTAATGCAAATGCATTAGTTGAAGACGAGTGGTTAAGAGATAAAGTATGTACAGAGGGCTTTAAAATAATAGAGGTTCATAGGTCAAAGAAGGAATATGAGTTGTCACATATACCTTGTTCTGTATTTACAAATTTCTATTCTAGTGGCTGGCGAGAAACTAGAAATAAGATACCTTTACTTATGCCAAGTATTAATAAATTAGAAAAACTTTTAGGATCTTTAGGTATCTTAAATAGCGATCATGTAATTATTGTTGCGCCCGGAACAGGTAAATATGATGCAGCTGAAACCGCAGCTATTTATTTTACATTTAAATATTTAGGTCATGAAAAAGTATCTATTCTGGATGGAGGATTAAAAAGTTGGAAAGAAGATTGGGATAGTGAAACTGAAACAGGCTTTACACTGCCTGAAATTAATTCTTATAAGGCGAAAGTAAATAAGAACATTATAGCAAATAAAGACGATGTGTTAAATCTAATTAATAAAACGGGCTATTTAATTGATTCAAGACCATCTGATATGTTCATTGGAATAAATACATCTCTTCCAGCTCTTAGATCTGGAACTATTCCAAATGCAATTAATTTACCTAATGCTTGGTTGCTAGAAAACAATACTTTACATTTCCAAAAAAAAGAAAATATCATAAAAATTTTAGAGCATTCAGGTATCACTAAGAAGGATGGTCAGATATCATTCTGTAATGCTGGCCTAGAAAGTGCTCTTTCTTGGTTTGTAATGTCAGAAATATTAGAATATCCTAATCATCTTTTATATGAAGCGTCTTTAGCTGAATGGTCAGGAGATATTTCTTTACCAATGATTGATAAAATCAATATTAGTAAAAATAAAGATAGTGAAAAAATAATTGATTCTTTCTCTATGAAACCTCCTAAATAAATATGAAAAAAGAAAGTGTTCTAATATCTAAAGCTGCAGAAATATCTGTTGCTGAATTATTCCAAATTCAAGCACAAAAAACTCCTAGGGCATTGGCTATAATTAATTCAAATGGAGATAAATATACTTATAAAAACTTTTTATTGAGAGTACTTAAATTATCTACAGTTTTAATAAAACGGGGAGTTAAACCTAAAGATAGAATTGCTATTTTTTCTGAAAATAGATTTGAGTATTTAGAGTTAGAAATGGCATGTGCAAAGATAGGTGCAATAGTAACGGCAATAAATTGGCGACTATCGGATAAAGAAGCAAATTACTGTATTAATTTAGTAAAACCGAAGATAATCTTTTTTTCAGAAAGATTTAAAATTAAGACAAAGTTAAGATCAATTAAAAGTTTAACAAGCATAATATTTGGTTTGAAGTATGAAAATTTAATAGATAAAGTAATTCCTTATTCTGGGCCAAGCTTAGGGTTTGGTGAGGATATTCTTGTTATTTTATTTACATCCGGAACTACAGGTAATCCTAAAGGAGCTAAAATTTCTCATAGAGCTTTTATTGCTAGAACAATGTATTGGACTTATGAATATAAGGTTAATCAAGAAGACACTTTTCCTGCATGGGCACCTATGTTTCATATGGCATCTACTGATTTAGCTATAGGTTCTTTAATAATAGGAGCTTCTGTTGCCTTTATTGATGGTTTTCAACCAAAGGTCTTAAAAAGCTTTATTCAAAAATATAAATTGTCTTGGTTAGTTTTAATGCCGGGAATGTTAGAAGGCTTTATTAAATTTCTGAATGGAAAAAAAATAAAAATTAAGGGGATTAAAGCTATGGGAGCTATGGCAGATTTGATTCCTAAAAATCAAATTATAGAAATTACTACATTATTAGATACTTCATATCTTAATTCTTTTGGCTCTACAGAAACTGGAATGCCTCCAGCATCAGGGGGAGTTATTGATAAAAATTCTAAAAACTTCTCTCTTTCAAAAACTCAAAGTAGTTTTTGTGAGGTTATATTAGTGAATGATAATAAAACTGTAGAATTAGGTTTTTCAGGAGAATGCGCAGTAAGAGGACCAACATTATTCAGCGGTTACTGGCAAGCAGAAGAAACAAACTTAAAAGATTTTAAAAATGGATGGTTTCATATGGGTGATGTGATGAAAAGAAATGTAGATGGGACTCTAGATTTTGTAGATAGAAAAAAATATTTAATAAAATCAGGAGGAGAAAATATTTATCCTGCTGAAATAGAGAGAATATTACTAGGTCATAAAAATGTATCTGAAGCTATAGTCGTAAAAATAACAAGTAAAAAATGGGGAGAATCGCCTATTGCAATAATTAGTGTAGTAAGTTCTTTAGAAAAGAACGATACTACTAAAAAATTAAAACAATTATGTAAGGCTAATTTAGCTAGTTATAAACAACCTATAGATATATTAGTTATAAATGAATCTGATATTCCAAGAAGTACGACTGGGAAAGTTCAGAGACATTTAGTAGAAAAAATGATAAAAACATATTTTAATGGGAAAACTTTAATAAGAAAATAGTATAATTATGTCTAATAATTCAATAAATAATTCTAGAGTAAAAGTTAAAGTAAAAAAAGGCTCTAAAAGTGTTTCTTCTAGACGTTGGCTGGAAAGACAATTAAATGACCCCTATGTTGTTGCGGCTAAAGAAGATGGTTATCGTTCACGGTCTGCTTATAAATTAATAGAATTAAATGATAAGTTTAAATTTTTAAAAAAGAGTAAAACCGTAATTGATTTGGGAGCAGCACCTGGTGGTTGGAGTCAAGTCGCAGCTAAGATTATAGGTCTTCCTAAAACTGGAAAATTAGTAGCAGTAGATATTCAAGATTTAGTTCCTATAGAAGGTCTTTCATTTATAAATGGAAGTATAATGGATGAAGAGATTATAGAAATAATAAAAAAAAAATTAGAATGTCAAGCCGATGTAGTATTATCAGATATGGCACCTTCTGCATCTGGACATAGAAATACAGATCAAACGAGAGCATTACTTTTAGCAGAACTTGCTTTAGATACAGCAACAAGACTATTAAAAAAAGAAGGATCATTTTGTTGTAAGTTGATAAGGGGAAAAGGCGAAGAAGAACTAGTTAGTGTAATGAGGAGGTATTTCTCATCTATTAAACGTTATAAGCCTGAATCTAGTAGAAAGGATTCTGCAGAAATATTTTTAATTGGTTTAAATTTTAATGATCAAAACTTGGCGTAATTAATTAATTATGTATATTCTCTTTATAATTAGTTTAAAACATTTTATATATAAGTAATAAGAGAGGTAATAATTGAAATTAATAGAAGCATTTACTTTTGATGATGTTTTAATAAGACCAGCAGCTTCTTCGGTTCTGCCAAGTAATGCTGATACTAAAACTAAATTCACGAAAAATATTACTTTAAATATTCCATTAGTTTCCTCTGCTATGGATACAGTTACAGAATCAAAATTAGCTATAGCAATTGCACAAGCAGGTGGAATTGGGGTTATTCATAAGAATAATAAAATAGAAGAGCAGGTAAGAGAAATAGAGATAGTTAAACGTTTTGAATCGGGTATGGTTGTTAATCCCATAACGGTTAGTCCAGAAGATACATTAAAAGATATTTTAGCTTTAAAAAAAATACATGGAGTGTCTGGTTTTCCTGTTGTTAATAAAGATGGTGTTCTCCTAGGAATTATAACAAATAGAGATGTTAGGTTTGCAGATAAACCTAAAGAACTAGTGAAAAACTTAATGACTAAGAAAAATTTAGTAACTGTTCCAGATACAGTCAGTAGAGAGGATGCCATTTCAACTCTTACTAGTACAAGAGTAGAAAAGCTTATTGTAGTAAATAAGAAATATAAATGCGTTGGGTTAATAACTGTCTCTGATATTAAAAAAAGTGAAAGAAATCCATTTGCTACTAAAGATAAAGAAGGAAGGTTAAGAGTAGCAGCGGCTGTTGGAGTTGGAAAAGATGGAATGGAAAGAACAAAAGCACTAATTGCAGCAGGAGTGGATGCTATTGTAGTAGATACTGCCCATGGTCATTCAAAAGGTGTTTTAGATGCAATTAAAAATATAAAAAAATCTTTTAAAAATATTCAAATAGTGGGAGGAAATGTTGCTACTGCAGCAGGAGCTCAGGCTTTAATAAAGGCAGGAGTAGATGCTGTAAAAATAGGAATAGGCCCTGGTTCTATTTGTACTACTAGAGTAGTAGCAGGTGTAGGTGTTCCACAGTTCTCAGCTATATGTGAGGCAAGAAGAGTATGTAAATCTAAGAAAATTCCAGTTATAGCAGACGGAGGTATTAGGTTTTCTGGCGATGTTGCTAAAGCAATTGGAGCAGGAGCTGATTGTGTAATGGTAGGATCTTTATTAGCCGGAACAGAAGAGGCTCCAGGTGAGACATTTCTTTATCAGGGCAGAACATTTAAATCTTATAGAGGTATGGGTTCTTTAGGGGCAATGGCTAGAGGGTCCGCCGATAGATACTTTCAAGAAGATATTACTGATCAAATGAAATTAGTTCCAGAAGGTGTTGAAGGAAGAGTAGCCTATAAAGGTCTAGCGTCATCTGTAATTGATCAATTAGTTGGAGGATTAAAGGCGGCTATGGGTTATACTGGGAATAAAAATATTTTTAATATGCAAAATAAATGTGTTTTTCAAAAAATTACTACGGCTGGTGTAAAAGAAAGTCATACTCATGACATCGCTATTACAAAAGAAGCACCTAACTACAAAACAGGCGATGTTTGACACCAGGAGCTCGTCTATTATCAGTTGTAGAAATTATTAATGATATATTTCTTCAGTCTGTAGATGAACATTTTTCCTCTGATAAAATAATAAAAAATTGGATACGTAACAATCGTTATGCAGGGTCTAAAGATAGAAAAGATATTACTAATAATGTATTTGGGATTATAAAAAGATATTCCAGCATAGATTATATTCAAAAAAATAATATTACTTTAGGGGAACATTCTTTAGAGTTAACAATAATTTATCACATATTTTATGGAGGTGGGAAAACTAATCTCATTTCACGTTTTAATGATGGCCCTTATGCTATTACAATGACTGATGCTATTAATAATTATATTGAAAAAATCAGTGTTTTTAATTTTGATAAAATTGAATTTGTTAAATGTTCTCTACCAGAGTGGTTATATAGAGAGTTTTATGACAGTTTTCATAATGATACTAATAAAATATGTGAAAGTTTATTTCAAGAATCTAATTTTGATATTAGAGTAAAAAAAGGACTAAGTAGAGATAAAATTATACAAAAATTAAAAAATTATAATATAAGCTCGGAAAAAACTCCTTTATCTCCTTTAGGAATAAGAATTAATAAAAGAATACCCATAAATAATCTTATAGAATATAAAAAAGGTTTAATAGAAATTCAAGATGAGGGAAGTCAATTAGTTTCTTTATTATGTGGAGCAAAAGAGAATGAAACTATTATAGATTTATGCGCAGGAGCAGGAGGAAAGTCTCTACTTTTAGCTGATTCACTAAATAATGTTAAAATAATAGCTACTGATATAAATTTAATAAGATTAGATAAAATTAAGGATAGAGCTAAAAGAAATAAAGTAGAAGGCAAAATTAATATTGAACTAAATTATCATAATTTAAATACTTTAGCTGATCGTGTGATCTGTGATGTTCCATGCTCTGGGAGTGGTGCCTGGCGTAGGAGACCAGAAGAAAAAATAAGCCTTACAAAAAATAAATTTGAAAAATTAATAGCATCTCAAAGAGATATTTTAGACTATGGAGCAAGTTTAACAAAAATAAGAGGAGAGTTAGTATATATTACTTGCTCAATATTAAATAAGGAAAATAGAAGACAAATAGATTCATTTTTAAAAGATAATCCTAATTTTGAAATTGTAGATTTAAAGTATTCATGGGATAATATTACTAATTCAGAAAAATGGTTTGGAAAAGAAAAATATTGTCAATTGCTTCCCAGTATTCATGAATGCGATGGTTTTTTTATAGCAAGGTTAACGAAGACTAATTAGATAGGAAATTAAGGTTTGAAAATTTCATTTTTTATTATTTTTTATTTTATTACAATTTGTTGGCCGTTAACAAAAATCATGGGTAATCAAAATCCTCCCTCTTCAAAAGGTGATACCAAGGTAGATATACTAATAGATAAATCAATGATATTAAAATTTATAAACCAAGGTGAATATATAAAAGCTAAAAAGAATCTTTTAGTAATTATAAAGAAAGATGAAGGAGATGCTGAAGCATATAATTTATTAGGTTATGCAGAAAGACAATTACAAAATTATACTTCAGCTATTAAATTTTATAAAAAAGCATTAACTATTAATAATGATTTTATAGGAGCTCACCATTATATTGCTATGGCATATTTAGAATTAGATGATATAGAGAAAGCTAAATATCATTTAAATCAATTAGATTTAATATGCTTATTTGGATGTAAGGATTATTTTGAAGTAAAAAATAAAGTTGAATTTTATGAGGCAAATAATGATTGAAGCAAATAATGAAATAATAAAAAAATATAAGGCTGATAATATATTAATAGTAGATTTTGGAAGTCAATTTACTCAATTAATAGCAAGAAGAGTTAGAGAAGAAGGGGTTTTTTGCCAAATTATAGCATATAATAAAGTAGATGAGTATTTATTAAACAATCAACCTAAGGCCATTATTCTTTCCGGAGGACCTTCTTCAGTAATTGGAATTAAAACACCGAGAATATCTGAAATAATCATTAACTTAAATATTCCTATATTAGGTATTTGTTACGGGCAACAAGTAATGGTAAAGCAATTAGGAGGAGAAGTTGTATCTTCAGAAACAAGTGAATTTGGCAGGGCCAGAATTACAATGCTTAAATCTTGTGCTTTAACTAATAATGTATGGAAAGAAGGGAATGATTATCAAGTATGGATGAGTCATGGTGATGCAGTAGAAAAGATACCTAAAGATTTTTATGTAGTTGCTCAATCTGAAGGAGCAGCATTTGCAGTAATTGCAAATGAAAAGAAAAAATTATATGGAGTTCAATTTCATCCTGAAGTGGTTCATACTCCTGAGGGAAAAAAATTAATTAACAATTTTGTAAAGAATATATCTAATTGTAAATCTAGTTGGAGTATGGAATCATTTGCAGATTATAAGGTTAATATACTAAAAAAGCAGATAGGCGATGGAAAGGTTTTATGCGGCCTCTCTGGAGGTGTTGATTCTTCTGTTACTGCAGCTTTATTGGATAAAGCAATAGGCCCTAAACTAGTGTGCGTTTTTGTAGACCATGGTCTTCTAAGAGGAGGAGAAGCAAAAGAAATAGATGCCATATTCAAAGAAAGACTAGGGTCTCGTTTTATACATATAAATGCCTCTGAAATATTTTTGAATGCTTTAAAAAATATTAGTGATCCTGAGGAAAAAAGAAAAACTATAGGAAAAAAATTTATAGAAGTTTTTGAATTAGAAGCTAAAAAAATAGGAGATGTAAAGTTTTTAGCTCAAGGTACTTTATATCCTGATGTCATTGAGTCAGTATCTTTTGCCGGAGGCCCCTCAGTTACGATTAAGTCCCATCATAATGTTGGAGGGCTTCCAGAAAAAATGAATCTAGAATTAGTTGAACCCTTGAGAGAGCTATTTAAAGATGAAGTGCGTATTTTAGGAAAGGAGTTAGGGCTTCCAGATTACTTGATAGGAAGACATCCTTTTCCTGGACCAGGTTTAGCTATAAGATTACCAGGAGTGATAACTGAAGAATCTATAATAACTCTTCAAAAAGCAGATACTATATTTATAGAAGAAATAAGGAATGCAGATTTATATGACAAAATTTGGCAAGCATTTTGTGTGCTTCTTCCTGTTAAAAGTGTAGGAGTCATGGGAGATTCTAGATCTTATGATAAAGCACTAGTTTTAAGAGCCATTACTTCAGTTGATGGCATGACAGCAGACGTATATCCATTTGAGCATGCTTTTTTAAACAGAGTTTCCACTAGAATAGTTAATGAAGTTAAAGGAATAAATAGAGTAACCTATGATATTACATCTAAACCACCAGGAACAATAGAGTGGGAATAAATTAAATTTAATTAAATGAAAAACTTAAAAGAAGATAATTTTGATAAAGACTATACTGATCTAATTTTAATGGGTTATATTAGTTTTATAAATCGTAAAAATATTTTTAGAAGATATTAAAATTATGATAAATTTTATCTTACTCTTTTTTTTTTTAGTATTTACTCTGAGCACAAATGCTAAAGAAGATGCTGATCAAAACGTAAATGAACTTTCATTAGGTATTGCAGTTTATTCAAGCGGCTCAGTGGGAGAGGTGAGTGGCTTGCATACTCCGATATATGGCAATCCCGGCAAAAATGTTAAAACAGTAAAACTGACTGATGATAGTTTAAGAACAGAAGATTATGCAGTTAGCTTAGATTATTATAGAAAAGTTAAAGGTAATTTATATCTAAATGCCGGTATTACTCATAGCCGCATGAAAGGAACACCGATATCTGGAACTTTTGTGGTTGGAGGTTATGTTGTTGACCCTGCACCTCCATTTATATTAAAAGGAATTAATCTAAAATTAGGNCCAAGTTATAGGTTCAATTCTAGGTTTAACTTAACTCCTTATGTTGGGTTTACAGTATCCTATTTTGATGGAAAGATGACAGACACTAATTATCCTCAGTTCAAAGTAGATGGAGTGACTTATGGGAACCCAAATCATTCAGGAACATACGGTGTGGGTGGTCCAGAAACAAATATTACATGCTGGGGCTTAAATCCTAATATTGGAGTATTTTATAATTCAGGATTCCTTAAGGGTTTTGGAGTTTCTGCAAATTTACAAAATCGAGAATGTAAGGGCACTAGTTTTCGAAGTTTCAGATGGGGTTATGAAGCAAAAAAACTAAAAAACACACTTTATCAAATTGACTATCGAATATCTTTCTAAAGTAGTCGCTTGCAAGAGAGATGAACAGAATACTGCAATTATGCTAATTGAATGAGTTTCAAAGATTTAACAAACATAACTTTCAAAAGGTAGTATTTTTTTTGGTATAATTCTTGATGAATTTAATTATTGTAAGATTTATGCACAAGAAGTAATGAAAAAATAAATAACTGTCTAAGTTATAATTATAAAGGGTATTAGACTATTGATGTGCTATAATACCAATGAGTTTCAAAGTAGTTTAAAACTAATCTGAAACCCTTATCCAGCAAAGATTACAGAGGACAAAACTATAGAGTGGGAATAATTCCTAAAACTGAAACCCTTGCTCACCAACGATTACAGAGTATCAGATTGCTTCCAAGTGACCTTTTTGAGAGATTGTAATCGTTGGTGACAGAGGGTTTCATGTTTTTAACTTCCAAGTTACTTACCAAGTGCGTAGGTTATTGCACAGAACAACCTACGGACACATAGAATCTTGGTTTTGTGCGGGTTTGGTTGAAAAATATAACCTCCAAGTAAACATAGTCACTTGGAAGTTAAAAGACATTTTCTTTTAACATTGATAGGAAATTACCTATACTAATCTTATGAAATATTTACTTATCCTATCCTGTCTTTTATTTACTTCCGTTGGGTGGAGTAAAGATATCAATTCTGATGATTTGGTAGAAAGAGATGGGCTATTTTATGAGAAATTTATGGATGTTCCTTTTACGGGAAATAGTATTGGAATAGAACAAGGAAAAATAATTAAGGGAAAACGAGAAGGTAAATGGATAAAGTATTTTGAGAATGGTCAGTTTTTATTAGAAGGTAATTATAAAGACGGTAAAAAAGATGGTGAACAGTTATGGTATTATGAGAATGGTCAATTCCAATATAGATGGAATTACAAATACGGTAAAGAAGAGGGCGAATGGAAAATGTATTATGAGAGTGGAGAGTTATGGAAGAAAGGTAATTATAAAGACGGTAAAAAAGACGGTGAACAATTAAGTTATTGGGAGAATGGTCAGTTAGGAATAAAAGGTAATTATAAAGACGGTATAAAAGATGGTGAACAGTTACATTATCATGAGAATGGTCAGTTAAAACATAAATGGAATTTCAAAGACCGTAAAAAAGACGGTGAAAATATTCATTACTGGNAAAATGGTCAGTTATGGGTGAAAGAAAATTACAAAGACGGTAAAAAAGATGGTGAAACTTTAGTGTATAATGAGAATGGTCAGTTTGAAAAAACTAAAATATACAAAGGTGGTAAATTAATTGAAATCATAACACCCTGATAACACCACCCCTCCTAATCTTAACAAAGTTTAAATTCTTTAGTTTCCAAGTAGTTTCCAAGTAAAAATAAAACCCTTGCTCACCAATGATTACAGAAGATAAAACAATAGAATGNGAATAGATTTTTATATAACCTTAGTCTGATATTTCCATATTAGTTTAACTTCATCTATAACTAAATTTTTTTTTAGGATNTTCCCGTACCACCCACGAGGAATATTTGTTAAAAGTTTTTTACTATGATTAAATTCATATATTATAATTTTCTTAGCAAGTTCAGGTGTTTTAGATTCAATTATAAGTTCATTGTATATTGACTTTGTTCGTTTATCATAATGGGTAAAATCAATATGAAACTTTAATCTATACTCATTATACCAGTTAGACATTTTGCAATAACTCACTTTATTAAAACCCACTAATAATAAAAATGTATGTTATTTGACTTAATATTCAAAATAAAAATACTCTATTTAAATCTTAATTTTATAAATTGTCGTATATTTAATGAGTATTATTAAGATAATAAAAAAAAAATGTAGAAATTTAATATAAAATGAAAATAAAGAGAGAATTTACAGAGAGCGAAAAAAGTGAAATAATAGAGATGGCACTCTCTGATCATACAAGTTTTGAAAATATAAGAGGGTTGTATGGAATAGGAGAAAAAGACGTAAAAAAACTTATGAGAGAAAACATTAAAATAGGCTCATATAAAGCATGGAGAAAAAGAGTTAGAGTTTTTTCAGATAGAAGGGCTTCCTATAAATAGAATTTTACATAAATTTTTTCTCAGAAAAAAAATACTAATAAATAATACTTCTTTAGAGGCACTTAATTACAAAAAAAGGTATAGAAGTTATAAAATGACTAAATGCTTATTAATTTTATGCATGTTTCTTTTTCCATATTCTTTACTCGCATTTGATAAGAATGATTTAAGTAAATTAAAAGTAACGGGTAATTGCTTAAATTGTAACCTTCAAAATGCAGATTTAGGTGGCATGAATTTAAGAGGTGCAAATNTAGAAGGNTCTTCTTTAAAAGGCTCTATTCTCATAGGAACTGATTTATCATATTCAAACCTTAAAGGAGCAAACTTAGCAAGTGCTTTTATTAGAGCAACTAATTTTTGTAATAGTATTATGCCAGAGGGTAATATAAGTATTGATGGGTGTTCTAATAGTGAAATTCCTGAATAAAAATNAATTTCAAAAAAAAAATATAGCAAAAATGTTAATTTTTTGATAAATACACTCAATTATTAACCCCANCCTCTTNAGGAGATAAAAATGAGCAACATATTTCATCTAGCAATTCCNGCAGGNAAATTAGAAAATACTTTACCTTTTTATACCGATATATTGGGATGTACTGTTGGTCCATTTGAAAAAGGCAGGTGGCAGGATATTGATTTTTGGGGAAATGAGTTGACGCTACATGAAACTCACCCTAGAGAAAATAAAGGTAAAGAAAGAGAACTTCATGACGTAGATATGGGTGCTGTATGTGTGCCTCATTTTGGCGTCCATTTAGATTGGGACAGTTATTTAGAAGTAAAAAAGAGAGTAGAAGGTGGAGTTGGGTTTTATGATGCACCTTATATCCGGTTTGAAGGTAAAGAAACACAACAGGAGACTTTTTTTGTAGAAGATCCAAACTTTAATATGNTAGAAATTAAAAGTCCGCAAGGGACGTATTATAATTCTAAAGGGTAAATAATGTCTGAATTCAATAATGTAAAAGTCAATAAAGAAGCAAATATTTACTTTGATGGGAAAGTGATAAGTAGAACAATAACATTTGCAGATAATTCAATTAAAACATTGGGAGTTATGCTTCCNGGCGAATATGAATTTAANACTGAAAANAAAGAGCTTATGGAGATTTATACGGGAGANCTTNCTGTGCTTCNAAATAATAGTGAGGAATGGGAGGCAATAGAGGCAGGTATGTCATTTTCTGTGCCTGCAAAATCTAAGTTTAATATAAAAATTTATAAAATTACAAATTATTGCTGTACATATTTTGAATAAATTATTGTTTTTGGCATAAATTTGTCACCACCTATTCTTACACTTAAAAATATACATTTAACTTTTGGAGGAACTCCTTTACTTGAAGGAGCAGAAATTTCTGTCTCCAAAGGAGACAGAATCTGTTTAGTTGGAAGAAATGGATCAGGAAAATCAACTTTATTAAAGATAGCAGCTGGAATAGATAAGCCTGATGATGGAGAAAGATTTATACAACCAGGGGTTTCTTTAAGTTACTTACCACAGGAACCTAATTTTGAAGGCTATAAAACTATTTCAGATTATGTACTAGCAGATCTAAATNTTGAAGATTCTCCTGAGAGAGCAAATTGGCTAATTAAACAATTTAATTTAAANCCCAACGAAAGATTATCTAATTTATCTGGAGGAGAGGCAAGAAGATGTGCTCTAGCTCGTTCTTTAGCACCAGAACCTGATATTTTACTTTTAGATGAACCAACTAACCATCTCGATCTTCCTATAATAGAATGGCTTGAAACTGAACTTAATAATATTAGATCAGCATTAGTTTTGATAAGTCATGATAGAAGGTTTTTACAAAACCTCTCACGCTCAACAATTTGGATTAATCAAGGGGTCACGCATAAATTAAATAAAAGTTTTATAAATTTTGAACCTTGGAGAGAAGACTTCATTGAAAATGAAATTATTAAAAGGCATAAATTAGATAGGAAGCTAGTTGCAGAAACTGAATGGCTTAATCAGGGAGTAAGTGGTAGGCGAAAAAGAAATATGGGAAGACTTAACGCTCTTAAAGATCTTCGNNTAAAAAGAAAAAATGATAGGCCGGTTTTATCTAATATAGATATGGTTGCAAATAAAGTAGAAATNTCTGGAAAGCGTGTCTCTTTAGTAAAAAATATCTCAAAATCATATGAAGATAAAAATCTTATAGATAATTTTTCTACAATTATTCAGCGAAGAGATAGAATAGGAATAATAGGATCTAATGGTTCTGGAAAAACCACACTATTAAATATATTAATTGGAAAAACTGAACCTGATAAAGGGGTCGTATATCTAGGAAAGAATTTAGATATTCAAATATTAGATCAAAAAAGAGATAGCCTAGATAATAANATGACTCTGGCTAATGCATTAACGGGAGGAGGAGATACTGTTGAAATAAATGGAGTATCTAAACATGTAATAGGATATATGAAGAGCTTTTTATTCTCACCGGAACAAGCAAGAACCCCTTTAAAAGTGCTTTCTGGAGGAGAGCGAGGTAGAATTATGTTAGCTCGTGCTCTGGCAAAATCTTCTAACTTTTTAATTTTAGATGAGCCAACTAATGATTTAGATATAGAAACATTAGACCTTCTTCAAGAGTTGTTAAGCGATTATCAAGGCACTGTTATTTTAGTAAGTCATGATAGAGATTTTTTAGACCGTGTAGTAACTTCTGTGATTGCTTATGAAGGANAGGGTAAGTGGATAGAATACGCAGGAGGTTATAGTGATATGCTTGATCAAAAAAATAAAAAAATTAATTTAATGAAAGATTTAGAAAAAAAAGAATCTAAAATAAATAATAAAAATAATTCAACATCAATGCCAAGGCTTACCTATAAAGACAAATATGCGCTAGAAACATTACCAAAAGTAATTGAAAAATATATAGTAGAGATTAAAATACAAAATGATATTTTATCTGAACCAAATTTGTATGCATCTAACCCAGATTTATTTAACTTAACTTCTAAAAAACTAAAAAATATTGATAGTGATTTAAAAGAAGCTGAACAGAAATGGCTAGAATTAGAGATTAAAAGTGAAACATTAAAATCAGAAAAAATTAATGATAATTAAATTATTTTAGTTATGCATTATTTTTGCTAAGGTGTTTTATGGATAGTTTTGAGGTTGATAGTAAATTAAATCATGACACATATTTTGTGTCTGATCTAAATTTATGCAGATTACTTATTATGAACGATTCTAATTATCCATGGTTAATTTTGGTTCCAAGAAAATTTAACATAACTGAAATATATCAACTTTCAAATGAAGATAGATTCCAATTAGATTTTGAAATAAATTTTCTCTCAGAGAAATTAGCAAATTATTATAAGGCTGATAAAATGAATATTGCATCAATAGGCAATATCGTATCTCAATTACATATCCATATTATTGTTCGAAAAAAAACAGACTTATTGTGGCCAGAAACTATTTGGGGTAAGAAAAATACTTTATTTTATAGTAAAGAAGATATAGAAAATACTATCTCTATTATTAAAAATTTATTAACTAACTATAAATAGAATTTTTGAAAGGCATATAAATATGAAGCATAATAAATACAGAAAATTAGGAAAAAATGGTGCGGAAGTTGCTCCTATTGGAATTGGAGCTATGTCTTTTACAAATTTTTATGGGCCATGCAATGATGAGCAGGCAGACAAAGTTTTAACTGCAGCTTTAGATTTAAATTTAAAACATATAGATACTTCTAATATTTATGGTATGGGTAAATCTGAAGAGAGGATTGGAGAGTTTTTATCAAAACAAGGTAAGCAAGCAAATAGTTTATTTAATATTGCAACAAAAGCATCTATTTTTAGTGATCCAGAAACAGGTAAAAGAGGATTTAATAATGAGAGCGCCCATTTAGAAGAAGAGTTAGATAAGAGTTTAAAAAGAATGGGCGTAGATTGTGTAGATTTATTTTATGTTCATAGAAGAGATCATAATATAGAAATTGAAGAGGTAACAGAGTCTCTATCAAATTTAGTAAAAAAGGGTAAGACAAAAAGTATTGGATATTCAGAAATTGCACCTTCATCTCTTAAGCGTGCATCAGCTATACATCATATAGCAGCAGTTCAGTCTGAATATTCATTATCGACTCGTGCTCCTGAGATGGGCTTAGTTCAGGCATGTGAAGAGTTAGGTACAGCATTAGTAGCATTTAGTCCTGTTGGAAGAACATTTTTAACAGACAGTCCTCTATCGTATGATTTTGCACAAACATTAGATTTTACAAAAGTAAATCCTCGATTTAAACAGCCAAATTATGATAAAAATATTATTATAAGTGATAAATTTAGAAAGTATTCTAAAGATTCAGGAATAGCGAGTGCTACATTATCCATCGCTTGGCTTTTAGCTAAAAGTGAAAGTATAATACCTATTCCTGGAACACGATCTGTAAAACATTTACATGAATTAGCTGCCGCTATGGAAGTTGATTTTACGGATAAAATGATGTCAGAAATAGAAAATATTCTTCCTTTGGGTTGGGCATACGGAGACAGATATTCAGATGCGCAATGGATCGGTCCAGAGCGTTATTAATATTTTATGTCTTTAGATAAACCAGCTATATATGATGTAATTATACTAGGTGCAGGAGCAGCTGGATTAATGGCTGCTTTAACGGCTGCTAAAAGAGGAAGAAAAGTATTAATTCTCGAAAAATCAAATAAAGTAGGTAAAAAAATTCTTATGTCTGGAGGTGGTAGATGTAATTTTACCAATCAGTTTGTGACTGCAGATAATTTTCTATCTCACAACCGTCATTTTTGTAAAGGAGCTTTAAGTCGCTATTCATCACAAGATTTTATAGATATGGTGGAAAAGTATAATATTAAATATGAAAAACGAAAGCATAACCAATTATTTTGCCTGAATTCGTCTAAAGATATTTTAAATATGCTGCTCAAAGAATGTGAAAAACAAGATGTGCAAATAATAACACATTGTGAGGTAAGCTTCGTATCTAACTTATATAAAAATATAGAAGAATATAACTCTTTATATAAAGAAAACAAATCTAGATTCTTAATAAGAGGAATACAATCTTCAGAAAAAACTTTTGAGAAAAAGTGTAATTCTTTAGTGGTAGCTACAGGAGGGCTTTCAGTTCCTACATTAGGAGGAAGTGGCTATGGGTATAATATAGCGGAACAATTTTCTTTATTAAAGAAAGATACAAGCCCAGGTTTAGTTCCCTTTACTTTTGATGAAAATTTTAAAGCTATTTCAGATAGATTATCAGGCATTGCTTTTGAGGTTATTGTTAAATGTAATAAAATTAGTTTTAGAGAAAACCTTTTATTTACACATAGAGGCTTAAGTGGGCCTGCAATACTTCAGATTTCAAGCTATTGGAAGCCTGGAGACGCTATTATAATAAATTTGATGCCAAATAAAAATAGCTACAAGCTCTTGATAAGTGCAAAAAATAATAAAAAGCATTCCTTATTAAGAACATACTTAAATGATAAATTTCCGAAAGCTTTTGTGTTAGAAATGCAAAAACTATGGTGGCAAGATTTGTCAGAAAAACCTTTAGCGGAGATACCTGATAAAAAATTAAAGTTCATTGGTGAAAAAATCAATGCTTGGGAGTTAAAGCCATCCTCCACTGAAGGCTATAGAACAGCGGAAGTTACTTTAGGTGGGGTAGATACAGACTATCTTAGTTCTAAAACTATGGAAGTAAAGCATCAGCCAGGGTTGTATTTTATAGGTGAAGTAATAGATATAAGCGGTCATTTAGGAGGGTTTAACTTTCAATGGGCATGGGCTTCAGGGTATACAGCTGGTTTATACATATAATTTTTTAAATGTAACTATTCTTCCATATTTTATAGATAGAAATTATTTAAAATATGAATTAGTATTAAATAAAAGATAACTA
The DNA here is from genome assembly GCA_002684605.1 of Candidatus Pelagibacterales bacterium. The sequence continues at coordinate 23,090 of NYVM01000042.1, forward strand.
TAAAAGGTGTATTAAATGGTGAATAGAGTAAATAAAAATGGTCTAAGTGTAGATTCAAAATTAGTAGATTTTATGGAATTAGAGGCTATTCCTGGAACAGGAGTTGATAATGAAAACTTTTGGAAAGGTTTTGCAAAAATAGTAGAAGAATTAGGGCCTAAAAATATTAGCCTTTTAAAGAAGCGTGAAGACTTACAGGAAAAAATAGATAATTGGCATATACTTAGCAGAGGGAAACCTCATGAACCTGAAGCATATAAATCTTTCCTTAATGAAATAGGTTATTTAGTAAAGGATTCAGGACAATTTACAATAGATACTGCTAATGTGGATCCAGAAATAGCTACAGTATGTGGGCCACAATTAGTTGTACCTATAATGAATGCTCGTTATGCATTAAATGCTGCGAATGCACGTTGGGGAAGTTTATATGACGCTTTTTATGGCACAGATGCAATGGGTGATTTGCCTCCTTCAGGAAGTTATAGTTCTGAAAGAGGAGATAAAGTTATTGCTCACGCCAAAGCACATTTAGATGAAGTAGTTCCTTTAAATGGTAATAATTGGTCTGAAATTAATAATATATCTGTAAGTAATAACAAGTTGATTTTGTCTACGGAGATAGGAGCCGCTCAGCTTAAAAATAATGATCAGTATATTGGTTTTAGAGAAAAAAGTAATTCTATAAGTGAAATTATCTTTATCAAAAATGGTTTACATATACGTATTTTAATAGACCCTAATCATATAATTGGAAAAGTAGATTTAGCAAATATTTGTGACATTGTTCTAGAATCTGCTTTAACTACTATTATGGATTGCGAAGATAGTGTTGCTGCAGTGGATGGTGAAGATAAAGTTTTAGCCTATAGAAATTGGTTAGGTTTAATGAAAGGAGACCTTTCAGAAGAATTTGAAAAGGGCGATAAAATTGTAAAACGTACATTAAATGAAGATATTAATTATACTTCATTAAGAGGCGAAAAAAAATTTTTAAAAAGTAGATCACTAATGTTAAATAGAAATGTTGGGCATTTAATGACAAATCCGGCTGTTTTAGACAGTCAAGGCTCAGAAGTAGGAGAAGGTTTAATAGATGCTATGTGTATAACTTTGATTGCTATGCATGATTTATCAAAATCTTCAGGAATACGTAATTCTTTAAAAGGTTCGGTTTATATTGTTAAACCAAAAATGCATGGACCAGAAGAAGTTGCTTTTACAGAAGAAATATTTTCGTATGTAGAAAAAATATTATCGTTACCTGATAATACAGTAAAATTAGGTATTATGGATGAAGAAAGAAGAACTAGTGCTAATTTGAAAGAATGTATCCGAGCTGCAAAATCTAGAGTAGCTTTTATTAATACAGGGTTTTTAGATAGAACAGGGGATGAAATACATACATCTATGGAAGCAGGACCTTTTTTGCGTAAAGGAGATATGAAGTCTACAGAATGGATAAAATCTTATGAAGAAAGAAATGTTGATATAGGTTTAGAATGTGGATTACAAGGGCGTGCTCAAATAGGTAAAGGCATGTGGGCAATGCCAGATTTAATGAAGGACATGTTAGATCAGAAGATAGCTCATCCGAAAGCTGGAGCAAATTGCGCTTGGGTACCTAGTCCAACTGCGGCAACTATTCATGCAATGCATTATCATATGATTGATGTTTTCAGCGTTCAAAACAATATCGCTAAGGCTGGGCCTCGCGGTACATTAGAAGATTTATTAAAAATACCTGTGGCAGAGGGACATAATTGGTCAAATGAAGATATTACTCAAGAAATAGAGAATAATGCACAAGGTATATTGGGTTATGTAGTAAGGTGGGTAGATCAAGGAGTAGGATGTTCTAAAGTTCCAGATATTCATGATGTAGGATTAATGGAGGATAGAGCTACCTGTAGAATTTCATCTCAAGCGTTATCTAATTGGTTGCATCATGATATAGTAACAAAAGAGCAATTAATGCAGGCAATGAAAAAAATGGCTTCAGTAGTTGATGGACAAAATGTTGATGATAAAAATTATATTCCGATGTCTCCTAAATTTGATACTATCGCTTTTAAAGCTGCATGCGACCTTGTTTTTGAAGGAAGAATCCAACCTTCAGGATATACAGAACCAGTTCTGCATAAAAGAAGAATACAATTAAAACAAACTTAACTTAAAAAAAAGGTAAATAATATGACTGTATTAGTTAATTTAGTGTTTCCTATAAAACCAGAGAAGCTTGATAGTTTTTTTTCTATGATGTCGGAAGCTTTGAAAGATACTAGAGCATTTGACGGATGTATTAGCGTAAGAACTTACCATGAGGAAGGAAGTTCAAATGTTTTGCTTGTAGAGGAATGGGAATCATTTGAGAAGCAAAAAGCTTACTTAAATTGGAGAGTAGAAACAGGATTAATGGATGTCCTTGCTGAGTATGTCAGTGGAGAATTATCTGTTAAAAAATACTTACCCAAAGAAAATGTATAAGATTTAATAATTCTTTAGGTTCTAGTTTATCCATTCTCTAATATTCCAATGTTCATAGAGAGTCCAAATATAGTCTTTAGTAGATTTTTCTCTTAAAGGGTGAATATTTTCTTTTTCAGCTTCATCTAGAAATTCTTGGAAAATTTTTTCACTAGGAAATTCTACTACTATCATATATTCTCTTATAATGTCTCCATGAATGTTCCTAATAGGCTTCCATCCTGATGTAATAACTTTGCCACCTTTGCCATATATTATTTTACCAGCTTTAATAGAATACTCTTTATAATTATTTTCTTTTTCCGGTAATAAATTAAATACATTTAAAGCATAGACCATAATATTCTCCATTTATTAAAAACTTAGTATACATTATTTTTAATTTTGTATAAAAATAAATCAATTTTGCACTAATATTAGGATAAATTAATGACGTCAGAAATTATGTGGAGCCCAAAAAAAAGTCTTATGAAAAGTTCTGCTTTATATGAATTTTCTAAAAATTTAGGCTTTGATTTAGATAGCTATGAGGCACTACATGCTTGGTCCATTAAAAATAAAGGATCTTTTTGGAGAGCTATATGGGATTTCACAGATGTAATAGGTGATCCAGGTTCGATAAATTTTATATCAAATCCTGATGCATTGATGACGGGTGCACAATTTTTTCCTGAGGCCAAATTAAATTTAGCAGAAAACTTGTTAAAAGGTAATGATGATTTTCTGGTAGTAGTAGAAACTGATGAGTCAGGAAACAGAAAAGAGTTTTCAAGGGGAGAACTAAAAGTCATGGTAGCTAAAGCTGCAGAAGGCTTACGAGGATTAGGAGTTAATCCTGGAGATAGAGTTGCAGCTATTTTACCTAATAGAATTGAAGCATTGGTCAGTCTTTTAGCATCTGTATCAATAGGAGCAATTTGGACTTCTTGTTCTCCAGATTTTGGTACAAAGGGTATTATTGATAGAATAGGACAAACGACACCTAAAGTCCTATTTACTACATCAACTTATATTTATAATTCTAAAGAACATGACTTCTCTCCTCGAATATCAGAGATAGTATCCTCTTTAAAAAATTTGGATGCAGTAATCATAGTTGATGATGCTAATATTAATAAGTCTGAAATAGATTATAGTTATATTTTATTTCAAAATTTTGGAAAAAAATCAAAACTTAAATATACAAAGCTTCCATTCTCTCATCCTTCTTATATTTTATATACTTCTGGAACTACTGGAGCTCCTAAGGCAATAGTTCATTCTATAGGAGGCACAATTCTACAACACTTTAAAGAGCATAAACTGCATAATGATCTTAAGTCTAACGATAGAATAATGTGGTATACTAATATTGCTTGGATGATGTATCACTGGGTAGTTTCTTCATTAGGGTGTAATGCTACTTTAGTTTTATATGATGGAGTTCCTATAACTAAGAAAAACAATAATTTTGATGGGTCATTATTATGGAAAGTAGCAGATAAAGAAAAATTAACGCACCTAGGTATTAGTCCTAAATATATATCTACTCTTGAGGATATTAATGAAAAACCTATTAATAAGTATAATATTAATAGTTTAAGATGGTTGTTAGCAGCAGGTTCTCCAGTTGCTCCTAGTCAGTTTGATTGGATATATAAAAATATAAAAAAGGAAATTGGTTTTGCTTCAATTTCTGGAGGTTCTGAAGTTTTAGCATGCTTTATGTTGGGTTCACCAATACACCCTGTTAGAAGAGGAGAGTTAACTGTTAAAGGTTTAGGAATGTCTGTAGAAATATTTAATTCTAAGAATAAGTCAGTAATTGGAGTACCAGGAGACTTGGTTTGTACAGAACCGTTCCCATCTATGCCTATAACATTTTGGGGTAAAGACGGAGATGTAAGGTATAAAAAAACTTATTTTGAAGAGAGGGAAGAAATTTGGACACATGGTGATTTAGCAGAATTAAAACCCCATGGCTCAGGAGTAATTTATGGAAGGACAGATAACACTTTAAATCCTGGAGGAGTCAGAATAGGTACAGCAGAGATATATAATATTTGTGAGTTGTTTAAAGAGATTGAAGACTGTTTGGTCTTTGGCAATCAAATTAATAATGATGAAGAAATTATATTGTGTATCAAAATATCTAAAAATAATAAAATAGATAATACTCTATCTAACATAATAAGAAGAAAAATAAGAGAAAACGCTTCTCCAAGACATGTTCCTCAGAAAATTTATGAGGTAACAGATATACCTTATACAATGAATGGAAAAAGAGTAGAAGGAGCTGCAAAATGGATGTTAGCTGGAAAAAAAGTTCCTAATTTATCCTCTATATCTAACCCAGAATGTTTAAAACAATATGCAAATTTAAATAATAAAAAAGCTTTATGATTAATCATATCAATTAAGAAACATATAGAAAAATACATAAAATATGTGCGGAAGATTTACATTAAAAAATAAAAAAGCTGTAAAAAAACTTTATAATATTGATATTGCTCCAAGCTATAATATAGCGCCTTCTCAAAAAATATTAATGTTTTCTGGAATTAAACTAGATTATATTCCATGGTCATTTTCTCCAAATTGGTCCAAATTACCTATGAACCTATCTAATGCAAGATTAGAGTCTATAGATATAAAGCCTTCATTTAAAAATTGTAAAAAATGTGTAATAATTGCTGATGGTTGGTATGAATGGAAAAGAATAGCTAAAGAAAAAATACCATTTTACCATTATGTCAATAACAGTCTTATCCATATGGCAGGTATTTATAATGATAAAGGCTGTGCAATTGTTACAACTAATGCTTGTTCTAATACTAGTCATATCCATCATAGGCAGCCTCTATTATTAGAAGGTTTAAATATTTTAAATTGGATTGAAGAAAAGCAATTAATGACTTCTAATTTATCTGATAAAATAAAATTTTATCCTGTAAGTAAATATGTAAACTATCCTTCTAATAATGATGCAGAATGTATTAAAAATATAGAATTTAAGTAATATTTATTATTATAAATTTGGAAATATATGATGAATGTAATAAGACCTTTTAAACTAGAAATTAAAGAAGAAGAAATTAAAGACCTAAATTCACGTCTTTTGAATACTAGGCTTCCTGACCAAGCTCCAGGAGAACCTTGGAAAACTGGTACAGATTTAGAGTGGTTCAAAAAATTATTAGAATTCTGGAAAAAAGATTTTGATTGGAAAAATTCAGAGAATAAACTTAACGCTTTTCCTCAATTTAAAACACAAGTATCAGATATAGATGTTCATTTCCTTCACTGTGAAGGACAAGGTAAGAGGAATATTCCTTTGCTATTAATGCACGGGTGGCCTGGTTCAGTTTTTGAGTTTCTTGATTTAATACCTATACTAACTAATCCCAAAAAATTTGGAATTAACACAGATATAGCTTTTACAGTAATTGCTCCTTCCCTTCCAGGTTTCGGTTTGTCATTTGAAGCTTTTCAAAAAAGGTTTGGAGTAGAAGAAATAGGAGATTGCTTATTAGATTTAATGGTCAATGTATTAGGGTATGATAAATTTTGTATCCAGGGTGGAGATTGGGGTTCTATGATAGGAACAAGAATTAGTTATAAATATCCTGATCAAATTTTAGGCTTACATTTAAATATGCTTGCTTTAAGAAGAGATTATGATCCGGAACGTAATATATTGCCAGACGAGCAGGATTACATTGATCAGATTAAAAAGTGGAGACCTGAAGGAATGGGTTATCAAGCCATTCAAGGTTCAAGACCTCAAACTTTAGCTTATGCTTTATCTGATTCTCCTTCAGGACTTGCTGCATGGATATCTGAAAAGTTTTATGAATGGACGGATTGTAGAGGAAATCCTGAGAATTCTATTAGTTTTGATAAGATGCTTTCTAATATATGTCTTTATTGGTTCAGTGGAGCAATAGGTTCATCTTTTTGGCCATATTATGCAAGGAATAGACGGCCATGGTTTGTTCCTAATGGTGAAACTATAAGTGTTCCTGTTGGTTATTGTGAGTTTCCAAAAGAAATGTTAAAACCAAAAAAAACTCTAGCAGAAAAAACATATATAGATATTAGGCGTTGGTCTAAAATGGAGCAAGGCGGACACTTTGCAGCTTTTGAAAATCCTGAAGTTCTAGCAAAAGAAATGTTTCTTTTTTTTAGTGAATTGGACTTATAAAATATTTTTTGTAAGACCTATAGCAAAAGCATAATCAAGCGCAATTTCCTCTAATTGTCCATCTCTTCCAGACTTACCTCCATGTCCAGCTTCCATTTCTGTTTTAAGTAACAAAATATTATTATCAGTCTTAAAGTCTCTTAATTTAGCTGTGTATTTTGCAGGCTCATCAAATAAAACTCTATTATCAGACAAGCTAGTAGTAATTAACATATGCGGATATTCCATTTTTTTAATATTATTGTATGGAGCATAAGAAAAAATATATTTGAAATGTTTTTTATATTTTTTAGCATTACCAAATTCTTTAAATTCACCAATAGTCAGAGGAAGTGAATGGTCTAAATTAGTAGTAAGGGAATCAACAAAAGGAACGGCCATAATTATACCTAAAAATAATTCTGGAGCTTGGTTAACAACTGCACCCATTAAAAGTCCTCCTGCGCTTCCACCCATACCAATAATTTTCTTTTTTGATGTATATTTATTTTTAATTAAGTAATTTGCAACAGCAATATAATCATGAAAGGTGTTTTTTTTCTTAAGCATTTTTCCTTCTTTCCACCATTTCATACCTTTTTCCATTCCTCCTCTAATATGAGCTGTTACCCATATTATATCTCTATTGACAAGGCTTAATCTAGTAGATGAGAAACCCGAGCCCATAGAGNTTCCATAAGAACCATAACCGTATAGTAATACATTAGAAGACCCATCTAATTTACTATCTTTATGACGAGTAATAGTTAATGGCACTTTTCTGCCATCATGAGAGCTACATTCTAACCTTTCTACGATATAGTCGTCTCTATTATGACCAGAAGGTACTTCTTGTTCTTTTATAAGTTTTTTATTTTTATTTTTTAGATTNTATGAATATACCCTTTCTGGAGTTTTTGGTGAATTATAAGAAATGAGAATTTCATTTGTATTTCTATTTTTTTGTTTTAATGAAATGCCAGGACTATAAATTTCTTCTTCTGTAAAAAGTAATTCTTCTTCTTTATTGGTTAATAAATTTTTAACAAAAATTTTAGGAATTGCATTGATTGTTTCAGATCTAATCATCCAATTATTTANCATTGTAAATCCACCCACTAATACCTCATTCTTAGCCGGAACAACATCTTTCCAATTATTAGTCTTATTATGAAGGCATTTACAAATCTTAAAATCTTCTGCTTTATAATTAGTATGAATATAAAAATATTTTCCCCAAGAGTTAATAGAATAGATGATTCCTTCTTTAGCCTTTTGAAATAATTGTGGCTTAGGAGCTTTATCATCAGACAAAAAGTAATACACTTCTGATGTCGTATGATCTCCAGAAGAAATTATGAAATATTTTTCATCTGATGTAATATCTATTCCAACAGTAAAACGATCATTTTTTTCTTCAAAAATGAGTATATCATTTTTAATAGGAGTTCCTATTTCATGTCTAAATATTGTTTTAGGCCTATGGTTATTGTCTAATTTTGAATAAAAAATATATTTATCATCTAAGCTAAATATAATATTACCAGAAGTATCGTTTATTTTAGAGGATACAAGTTTATTATTTGATATTTGCCTAATATATATGGTGAAATATTCTGACCCTTTAAGATCTAAAGNATAACCTAATAATTTATCATTGTAACTTACGGCAAGGTCACCAATNCCAAAATATTNAGATTTTGATAATTTATGTTCTTTATTACCATCCCAATATATTTCTATTTTTTTTGAATCAATTTTTTTTCTGAGTCTTATAGAATAATTTCCTGATTTAGTAGTCTTTGTCCAGTATTCATAATTCGTATCTTTAAAAGGTAAACTGACATTATCTAGTTTAATCCTTCCTTTTATCTCTTTAAACAGTGTTTTTTGTAAGGGCCTTATATTTTTAAGATGTAAATCTGTATATTTATTTTCTTCTTCTAAATACTTTCTTACTTTTTTATCAAGTTTTGATCCATCCTTTAGAACATCTAGAATATTTTTTTGGTGTATCCAGCTATAGTTGTCTTGCCATTTAACACCATGACAGCTTTTAATTTTTTTTACTTTTTCTAAAATTGGTTTTTTCATTAAAGTCTCATCTTTTTTAATTGTAAGGATTTAGTTTTCTATTTAACATAGTTAAAGTAAAACTTATCATGTTTTTTTTATAATAAATATTATAAAGGGTTAGGTATGAGATTAAGGCAAATTGCAATTGCTAGCTATAATTTAAATAAAGCTGAGAGAATTATTAATAAAGAATTAAAGATTGAGGTAGCGCATAGAGATGAGGAAGTAGAAAAGTATGGTTTAAATAATATAGTATGTCCAATAGGAGGAGAATTTTTAGAAGTTGTCTCTCCGTTTATTCCAGATACAACTGCAGGAAGATTCATAGATAAAAAAAATGGTCCTGCGGGATATATGACTATCTTTCAGTGTCAAAATTCTATAGAAAGAAGAAATTTTATAGAAAGAAAGGGTATTAGAGCATTAAATGCTTTTGAAAATAAAGGTAATTTTATTAATAACCAGTTTCACCCAAAAGATTTGCCTGGAGCTTTATTAGAAATAGATTCGGTGCCTAATACTAATTATACAGAAAAATATGCAAGTTGGCCTCCAGCTGGAAAAAATTGGAGGCAAACAATACATGAAGAATATACGGAAGGTATTGTAGGCGCAACAATTGCTGCGAAGGATCCAAAGAAGTTAAGTAATTTATGGTCTGAGGTTTTGGATAGTGAGTTAATATTTAAGGATGATTGTCATACTGTAGCTTGTGAAAATGCAAATATCACATTTGTACAAGCAAAAAGTAATTATACAGATTTAGTAGGAATTACAATAAAAGCTTCAAAAAAGAGATTAAGTTTAGGAAAAAATATTAAAATGCTTGGCTTAGATATTTATTTTATATAATTACCTAGGCGTACATTTGTTTGATATTATTTGTGTTATTAAACTTTCTTTACATTTTTCCCAATCAGCAAGACCTTTATCAAATGGGTCAAAATATCTTATGGTGATAAGTATAGCTATAAGAACACATAGAATAATTCCTATTTTAGACATGATTAATTCCTTTTAAATCAAATAGTACTATACTGATTATATAATAAACTTGGGAGGATAGTAAACATGATAAAATATTATATTTTCATATTAGTTTTTTTTATTAATACAATTGCCTTTTCTGATTCAGAAGCTTTGTTGAAAAGACTAATCAATACTAATGAATGTATAGATTGCGATTTTTCAAATTTAGAACTTAAAGGGGCTAATTTTTGGAATGCAAATATGATGCGATCAGACTTTTTTAAAACTAACCTCACTAAAAGCAATTTGCAAGGATCTAACTTAGTGGAAGTTAATTTTAATCAAACAGTATTAATAGGTGCAAAGCTTCAGGGCACAAATTTAAATAATACTAACTTTGAAAAGGCCAGAGTTACGGCTGCTTACTTAATTGGTGCGTCTTTAGTAAAAGCTAGGCTAAATAATGCTGATTTTAGGGGAGCGGATATGCAAGCTGTAGAATTTACTAATGGCGAAGCAGTTAACTCTACTATGAAATCAATAAATTTTGCAGGTGCAAATTTATCTAATAGTAATTTAAGTAATTCAGATTTTTCTGACGCAAATTTTACTGGTGCAAACTTACAGGGTGTAAATTTTACCGGTGCAAATTTAAAAAATGTGAATTTTACAGGAAGTAATTTGTCTAATGTAAACTTTACTGGCACATCAATGAAAAATACCAAGTTTTTATCAAGTAATCTATCTAATATTGATTTTAATAATATTGATATATCTCAAGCTTATTTTGAAGATATATTTTTCTGTGGCAAAAGAATTCTAGGTGAAATAAGAGCCAGATCAATTTTTGATGGAATAATCACTGAAAAAAAAGAGGATAATATAAGCATTTTAATGTCTTTATCTTGTTATTAAAATTGTATTTGCTATATTTCTCGTAAATAGCGAGATTCCATCCATTTTATAATTTTTTCTAATGATTCAGAGGTTCTTACTTTAGTGTTTTGTTGGAAAACCACCCATTGTTTATGATTATTATGTTTTTTTTCATAAATGATTTTATATATAGGGTTTTCTAATGAGTTTTTATAAAAACAGAATGTAATTGTATTTTTTTCAGAAGTGAAGCTGTAATCTTTCCAATGATTTGAATTTAACATCCTTGAAAATAAAGACATAATTGTATTAAAATCTTTCTTTTTAATATATGAAACAAATACATCAGGTGAGACACTATATTTGCTTTTAGCTTTAAAGTTATTTTTAATCAAATTAAGTGCTTTATATTGTTATAAATTATATATTCTAATTTTATTTATTATATTAATCAATTATTAACATTTACGATAATTAGTATATAAATAAATTATATATTTAAATGTTAAGGAGTAAGGTATGAGTGATATCTTTCAAGAAGTTGATAAAGAGCTACGCGAAGAAAAGTATAAGACTATATGGGCTAAATATAAATACTATATAATAGGTATATTAATANTATTTATATTTGGAGTNGGNTTTAATTCTTTTTGGAAACAATATNNCTCTAATGAAATTAATGATAGATCANCTAGGTTTTTCGCAGCAATGGAATTAGCTCAGGAAGATAAAACAAGCTCAATATTAATGNTACAAGAGTTTATAAGNAAAGAAAAAAAATCTGCANAATATCATGNAATGATAGCAGGTTTTGCNGAAGCNGCCATTAGAAGGTCAGAAAAAGATTTTTCTGGCGCTTTGAAAATTTATGNNGANATANGTAATAATAATATTTCAGTTTTTTATAAAGATTTCGCAAANNTATCTTCTNCTGAAATGTTAATTGCTNNAAAGAATATAAGTGANGCTAAAATTCNTTTAGAAGAATTATCNNCTNGTTCTTCAGANCTGAAATTTATAGCAAAAGAATATTTAGGTTATATTTTAATAAATGATGGAAANCTTTNAAAAGCAAAAGATATTTTTAAAAGTTTGGNTGAAGAAGCNTCAGTTAGTTTAAATATGAAAAATAGATCAAAAGAAATCNTNTCTATTTTTCCTTAGATAACCNTTTTAAAGNATATTAAATGATAATTATAATAAAAAAAACACTATTATATCTGATTGTATTTTTNGTTGTAACNAATTGTAGCACAATAAAAAAGTATGATTTTACAGGTTTATCTAGNCCTNTTGTTGAAGAAAAGATNGNTGGAAAAAGATTAGATATCAGCGTTTCTCAAAAAAAACTTAAANTAGATAAAGAGGCATCACAACTTCCAATNACATTAGAAAAANCTCTNAAGAATATTTCNTGGAATAANAAAGGAAAAAATAATTATGCTGCACCTGAGAACTTATTTATAAATAATACTCTACAATTNTTATGGAAAAAAGATATTGGTGATGGAGCAGGCTCATATAATAAAATATATACACAGCCTGTNGGNAATAAAGATTTTTTATTTGTCTTAGACTCTGAGGGTAAAATAGTATGNATTAATATTAGAANNGGNGATATTNTNTGGGAAAATAATATATTTCCAGATGANGAAAGTATNAATACAAATATAGATGGTGGTTTAGCTTTAAATGNNAATNACTTATTGGCCTCTACNTCTTATGGAGAAATTGTTAAATTAAANGCTATAGATGGNNNTATTATATGGAAAAAAAATATAGAAGCTCCAGTACAAGGTGCTCCANCTATATTTAATAATTTTNTTTATCAAATGACTATAGTTAATGAATTATTTGTTATTGATATTAATACAGGCAAAGAGGTATGGCGTTATGATGCTTCACTCGTATCAGCTATAGCAAATGGGGCATCTTCACCTGTGGTGGATTCGAATTTAGTAATATTCCCAAGTAATACAGGAGAATTAATTGCTTTAGATTCTAAAACAGGTTCCTTGGTATGGAGTACAAACCTAGTAATTGCAGGAGCTATTTCTGGCACCTTAGAGCTTACAGATATAGACTCTGGGCCAGTAATGCATAAAGGGTTAATATACTCTTCTTCTTTATCTGGAAAGTTTGCAGTAATAGATTCTATTAGTGGAGGTTTAATTTGGGAAGTGCCGATTAAAACATCAAATAATCCAATTATAAATGGTAATGCTGTTTTTATTTTAAGTAATGATGGAAATTTAATTAATCTATTTAATAATAATGGGTCTGTTAGGTGGATTGCTGATATTTCTAAAGAGATAGATGTGAATGCTAAAGATGCCCCATTATGTAGCGGACCATTGCTAGCCCAAGATAATATCTTTTTAGTATGCCAAGATGGTAAGGTTTTTAAAGTGGACAGTAACAATGGTAAATATACTAATATATTTACTCTAGGCTCTCCCTCTTTTATTTCCCCTATAATAATAAACGGTACTATGATTTTTTATACAGAAGATGCAGAAGTGATAGCTTATCGTTAGGAAGTAATATGTTACCTAAAGTAGTAATTTTTGGACGACCTAACGTAGGTAAATCTACATTATTTAATAGGCTTGTGAGAAGAAAGGCAGCAATAGTTGCAGATATTCCAGGAGTAACCAGAGATAATAAAGGCTTAAAAGCTAATTTAGGTAATCTAGAATTTATACTGTATGATACAGCAGGATTTGATCAATTTGATAATAAAAATGAATTGAGTAAAAATATATTAAATAAAATATCAGATATAATAAATTTAGCGGATATTATAATATTTATGCTTGATGCAAGAACTGGAATAATTCCATTCGATTATTCTTGTTCGAAAATACTAAGAAAAGTTAAATGTCCTATTTTAGTAGTTATGAATAAAGTGGAGGGACAGGCCCAAAAAAATCAAGCTTATGAAGCTATAAAACTAGGTCATGGAGAGCCTATTATTATACCTGCAGAACACGGAATTGGTTTGGGCTCTTTAGAAGATAATCTATCAAATTTAATGAAAAAAATTGATAACAAAGCCAATATTGATGATTCTGATGAAGTACCTCCAATTAGACTTGCTATTGTAGGAAGGCCAAATAGCGGAAAATCAACATTAACTAATACTTTAATAGGAGAGAATAGTGTTTTAACAGGAGATCAGCCAGGAGTTACTCGTGATGCTGTTATGCTAGATTTAACATGGAAAAACCAACGTTTTGAATTAGTAGATACAGCAGGCATAAGAAAAAAAAGTAAGGTTATTGATAAAATTGAAAGACTCTCAGTTGAATCGGCTATTGACACTGTCAAATATGCTCAGATAGTCATTTTAGTTCTAGATTGTAATGAAGCATTATCTCGTCAGGATTTAACTTTAGCTAGTCATGTCGTAGAGGAAGGAAGAGTCTTAATAATTGCAGCAAATAAATGGGACATAGTTATGAAGCCGGAAGATGTAAGAGTTGCCTTAAGAAAAAGATTAAAGGTTGCACTTGCTCAGTTGAGAGGGGTTCATTTAGTAGAAATATCTGCACTAAATAATACAGGAATAGATTATTTAATGGATGAGGTAATGGTAATGTATAATAAATGGAATACAAAAGTTCCTACTGCTAAACTAAATAAGTGGTTAAATTTTACACAACAAAAAAACCCACCTCCATTAAA